>JBPOJN010000018.1:0-16989 GCA_052033505.1 Myxococcota bacterium
GCAGGTGCGGCTGAAACCTTTCGAGGAAAATAAGATCGAACTCGCCGTCGGCGACCAAGTCGTGGCGGAAGGAACGCCAACCGCCGGGACGTCGCTACCCGTGACCCTCGACGGACAGTCCTGCCGGGTCGCTATCTTAGACCGCTATGCCTACACACAGAGCGATTATCCCGCGTCTTTACGCCGGCCGACGTCCCGCGATCGCTTAGTCGAGCATCAATACCGAGGTTTGATCGTTCAACTGGCCTGTGCCGACGGCCCCGTGCCCGGAACCGACGCCTCGCACCGCGGGACGAACTCCCGCGCGGCTTTGCCTTGGGCGCTGCCGGGCTTGATCTTCGGTATATTGTGTGGACTTTACGCGCGTTCCGACCGCGAAGGCGGACAAAACATCGGTGCGACTTTAGGGTTTGGATTTCTGGCATTAGCGGCGGCGTGCACCTTGGCTTACCGGATGTTCGACGGTTCTTACGTGTTGAGCTTGGGGCTTTTGCTGATTGCTTTCGGCGTCGCGGGCATCATCGGGGGCGCATTGTGGGAGGAAGGGAAACGTTACCGCACGATCGTCTGGGTTTCGGGGGCGATTTTAGGCGCGGCCTTCGTGGTGTGGAAGCTGCCCCTCTGGGCTCCCAGTGGGCCGTTGTGGGCTCTCTTGTCCGCGGCTCTCGTTGCGGTGGTGGCGATCGTCGTCATGGTCGCTTCCGAAAAAGACGATTTGGAAAAATACCGCAAACATAAGCTGAATGCCGACGAAAAAAGCAAAGACGAAGACAACAAGTCGTCGTTTTGTCCCAGTGTTCTGTGGGATAGGAATGGCAAGATCGTCTTGGGCTTCAACCGCCAGATTCGGCCGAAGGGACCCTGCCACGTCTTCATCAAACAATGGGATCCCGCGGAAAAAGTCTGGCAGAAATCCGTGGAGCCCTTGGCGCATGAAGTCGGCGCGTCCCGCTTGGCTTTGACCTCCGACAACAACCCTGTTGTCGCGTTCGAGGAAAAATCGTCTCTTTTCGTGAAGCGGTGGAACGGCCGCGCGTGGGAGTCGTATGAATCGCTGGGTCAAAGCCTGAACCAGGACAAAACCGCCGCCGCGTCCTTGCAAAGCCTTGTATTGAACGCCGATCAGCGTCCGGTCGTGGCGTTTTGCGAGACGGTGGAGAAGGTGAAAAACGTTTTCGTCGTCGCTTGGGACGGATTTTCTTGGGGGTCTTTCGGAGGCTCTCTCAACCGCGATCCCAAGAAGAGCGCGCCCGTTTGCGGTATGGTCTTGGATGCCGCAGGTGCCCCTGTCGTCGCCTTCGCGGAAGCCGCGGAGAGTGGTGCAAGTCAGGTCTTCGTTAAAAAATGGACGGGTCAGTCTTGGGCTTCGATCGGAGAGTCCTTGAATGAAGAGAAGTCCCAAAACGCCCATACGCCTCAGATCATCTTGGATCAGGACAACAACCCCATCGTAGCTTTCGTCGAGGCGATGGATGGTGTCAGGAGACTCTTGGTCAAGCGCTGGAACGGAGCGGCTTGGGAGATGCTGGGAACACCCGCCAATCAAGACACGAATAAAAATATTCGTGACTTCAGCCTGGCGCGTGGGTCTCTGGGGCGGCCAGTCTTGTTCTTTTCCCAAGACGTCGATCGCGAAGATCCGAGACGGGGAAAGACGCTGTATCCCGACCTCTTCGTCCGGCGTTGGGACGGCCTTACCTGGGAGAAGTTGGGCGATAAACTCGACGACTTCGGTCCCGAGAATACCTTCAGCGAGCTTAAAATCGCCGTCTCTCCCTCCGACATCCCAGCGGTCGCCTATGGTCTGCGCTACGTGACCCCGGCGTACAAAGGGCAAAACAAAATCGTCGTCGCGATTCCGGAGCGGGAAGAGGGCGTTTCGTCGTTGTTTTGGGACCGGATCACGGATTAGATCCCCCTTAAAAACCGCTCGACTTTCGGGAAAGCTTTGCGCTAGACCGCGGCCTTCGTTTTTCGAGATCTGGAAGACTGCGAAGTGTTTCCGGCGATCGTTAGCTAAACTACATTCACGGAAGAATTAAGGAGCATTGGCCATGGCATTCGATATTGAAAAAATCCGTAACTTCGGAATCTCCGCCCACATCGACTCGGGTAAGACCACGCTTTCCGAACGCATTCTTTTTTACACGAACAAGATCCACAAGATCAGCGAAGTCCGCGGCAAAGACGGCGTCGGCGCGACGATGGATTTCATGGATCTTGAACGCGAGAAGGGCATCACGATCCAATCCGCCGCGACTTACGGCGAGTGGAAGGGCATCGCGTTCAACCTGATCGACACGCCGGGCCACGTGGATTTCACCATCGAAGTCGAGCGCGCGCTGCGCGTTTTGGACGGGGCGATCTTGGTGCTCTGCGCCGTGTCGGGTGTCCAAAGCCAGTCGATCACGGTCGACCGCCAGATGACACGCTATCACGTCCCCCGTATCGCGTTCGTGAATAAGATGGATCGCGCGGGCGCGGATCCGTTCCGCGTCATGAACCAGCTCCGCGACAAGCTGGGACACAACGCCCACATGATCGTCATGCCGATCGGCGCCGAAGATAAATTCCAGGGCATCATCGACTTGATCGACATGAAGGCGAATTATTACGACGGCGACAACGGCGAGAACATCCGCATCGAAGAAATCCCCGCCGACTTGTTGCCTCGCGCGAAAGAATTGCGCCATGAGTTGGTCGCGGCCGTCGGCGATTTCGACGACGACGTCATGACCCTCTACCTGGAAGACAAGCAGGTCCCGGCCGACATGCTGCGCAAGGCCGTGCGCACGGCGACGTTGAGCCTTAAATTCATCCCGGTCATGTGCGGTTCGGCTTACAAGAACAAAGGCGTCCAGCTCCTGCTCGACTCCATCGATTACTATTTGCCGAATCCGAAAGAGGTCAAAAACGAGGCCTTGGACCAGGACAACGAAGAAGCCAAAGTCGTCCTTGAATCCGACCCGAACAAGCCCTTCGTCGCGCTCGCCTTCAAGCTCGAAGACGGACGATTTGGTCAATTGACCTACATGCGCATCTACCAAGGTAAAGTGAACAAAGGCGACTGGATCATCAACTCCACGAACCAGAAGAAAGTCAAAGTCCCGCGCTTGGTCCGCATGCACGCCGACGACATGAACGACATCGAGTCGGCCTCCGCCGGCGACATCGTCGCGATGTTCGGTGTCGAATGCGCTTCCGGTGAAACTTTCACCGACGGAAAAGTGCATTACACCATGACCTCGATGCACGTGCCGAACGCCGTTATCTCTTTGGCCATCGCGCCGAAGGACAAGGCCGCGTCCAATAACTTCTCGAAGGCTTTGAACCGTTTCTCCAAGGAAGATCCGACCTTCCGCGTACACAGAGACGAAGAGTCGAGCGAAACCATCATCTCCGGCATGGGCGAGCTCCATCTCGAAATTTACATGGAACGCATGAAGCGTGAGTTCGCCTGTGAAGTCATCTCCGGCAAGCCCCAGGTCGCTTACCGCGAGACGATTACGGCCAAGACGCCGTTCGAGTACCAGCACAAGAAGCAGACCGGCGGTTCCGGTCAGTACGCGAAGATCATCGGCGAATTCGAGCCGCTTCCCGCGGACTCGGTCGAGACGTACGAATTCGTCGACGACATCGTCGGCGGCAAGATCCCGCGCGAATTCATCCCGTCCTGCGATAAGGGCTTCCAAGAACAGCTTAAAAAAGGCTTGCTCATCGGATTCCCCGTCGTCGGCTTCCGCGCTATCATCAATGACGGCGCTTATCATGACGTCGACTCCTCCGACATGGCCTTCCGCATCTGCGCCATGACGGCGGTTCGCGAGTTTTACATGAAGTGCAAACCCGTCGTGCTCGAGCCCATCATGAGACTGCAGACGCAGGCGCCCGAAGAATTCCAAGGCTCCGTCGTCGGCCAGGTCAACCAGCGCCGCGGCGTCATCCTCTCCACCGGCACCGCGAACAAGTATGTGCAGGTCGACGCGGAAGTGCCGCTTTCGGAAATGTTCGGTTATTCCACCGACCTTCGCAGCGCGACCCAAGGCAAGGGCGAATTCCAGATGGAATTCCTGAAATACTCGCCGGTGCCTCGCAACGTCCAAGAGGAATTGGTCAAAAAATATCAAGAAAAACGCGCGGCCGAGAATAAATAAGGGACGCTTTAAGAAACATGAGCAAATTCGCCCCCATTCTCTCGGAGTTGAAAGACCTCGAGAGCCGGTTGAAGAACACGACGAACCGTCTCTGGTCGATCCGCCTGTCGCTGTCGTCCGCCGCGAAACAGGATCGCACCGAAAATGACTTCGTGCACCGCCGCTTGGCCAAGCGCGAACGCGAGGAGCAGCAGGAGTTCGAAAAACTCTTGAATCGCTTGAACCGCGTCGTGACTTCGCACCTGGACGGCCGCTTGATCGCGTTCAGCTCGATCGACGACGTGAAGACAGTCGCGAACATCAGCAAGACGATCCGGTACCTGCACAATTCGTTCGCGGGACTCCCGCTGGGTCAAACCTGGATGCGCTTAAACGCAGCACTCCCGGCCTTTTCGCGGAATTAATGGAGGGCCCCCCTCTCCTTTGGAAGGAGAGGGTTGGGGTGAGGCAGATCCCGCCAACCACGGTAAAATTCCAATCGTGTACAACATCACCGAAGATTGCATTGACCGTCCTTCTAAAGAGCCAAATACAAAAAATAAACCGGCTTTGATTTTCGCCGGCGATACTTATGGCTCTGAAGACATCGTTTGGAACTATGCTCATTTAGCCGAAAAAGTGAACGTCGCCGCGAACGCCTTCCGTGCGAACAGTTTCCGCAAAGGCGATCGCGTCCTCCTGAAATTGGCCAACGGTCCCGAATTCCCCCAACTCTTTTTCGGCGCCATCCGAGCCGGTGTACTTCCGATCCCCGCGTCGCCTTTGTTGACCGTGAGCGAAACGGCCTTTCTTAAAAAAGACAGCGGCGCGAAGCGTATTTTTTCTTCCCCGAGCCAAGTGGCGGCTTTCCTGAAGAAACACCCAAAAAATTTTCGACGTCCCGTAGTGCGTCCTCCGGCGACACGATTGAAAGATCCCGCTTACTGGCTCTACACCAGCGGCACGGAAGGGCGTCCGAAGGCCGTGATTCATTCCCACGGAAGCATTCCGGCGCACGATGCGCGCTCGCGCGAGTGGTTGGGGCTGCGTCCGGAAGATGTCGTCTTGAACACCAGCGCCTTAAGCTGGAGCTACGCCCTGACTGCGGGGCTTGCGGACATACTGCGCGCGGGGGTGACGAGCGTGATTCTCTGCGGGCGTCCGGACCCGCGGATGATTTTGGAGACGGTTCTTCGCCGGGAAGTGACGGTCTTGATGAGCGTGCCCGGTTGGTACCGGATCTTGACTGAGTTTCTGGAAAGTCATCCCCGGTTTCTTCCTGCTCTTCGTCGCATACGCGTGGCCGTTTCGGCCGGAGAAAAACTTTCCGAGGACGTTCGCCGCCGTTTCCATCGGGCGACCGGACTTTGGATCCGGGAAGGACTCGGCATGACCGAACACAGCATCTACCTGGGTCAAGTTTTGGGTCGCAAAATCGTTCCGGGTTCTTGTGGTCGCGCTTTTTCAGGTCACCGGATTTCTATCCTTAAAGAAGATGGCAGTGAGGCGAAGCCGGGAGAAATAGGTGTTTTAGCCTCGCACCGTTCTTGCCCGGGATTGCTGGTCCGCTATCGGGGGAGGTCTCCGAAAAAATCTTTCAGCGGTCCTTGGTTTCTGTCGGGAGATCTGGCGTACCGGGATGAGCGCGGAAATTTCTTTTACGTAGGCCGCCACGACGACGTGATTACCGCGGGAGGATACCGGATCTCTCCGATGGAAGTAGAGGCTGTTTTGAATCGGCATAAAGCCGTTTCGGAGTCTGCGGTGATCGGCGAAGCAATCTCCCCTGGACGCACCGCCGTGACGGCGTGCATCGTTCCGCGCGGTGACGGCCCCGTGGACGTAGAGGTGTTGGAGGCCTTTTGCCGGAAATTTTTGGCGAAGTACAAAGTCCCCCGACGTTTCGTCGTGACCTCCGCCTTGCCTAAGACCTCGAACGGAAAAATCAAAAGACAGGATTTAAAACTTAAGCTACAAGTCGGGCCTCGATAAAGGGGAAATCATGATCAAAGAGTTTAAGGAGTTCATCTCGCGCGGCAATGTGATCGACCTCGCGGTCGGCGTGATCATCGGCGGGGCTTTCGGGAAGATCGTCGCGTCGTTGGTGGAGGATGTCGTCATGCCTCCGATCGGATTAGTCCTGGGAAAGATCGACTTCTCGAACCTCTTCGTGAATTTAAGCGATAAGGCCGTCGATACGGTGAAAGCCGCCAAAGATGCCGGTATCCCGACGATCAATTACGGGCTCTTCATCAACAACGTCATCAATTTCCTGATCGTGGCCTTCACGATCTTCCTCGTGATCAAGCAGGTCAACCGCTTCAAACGCAAAGAACCCGCCGCCTCGCCCACGACGAAAGAATGCAGCCTCTGCCTCTCGCAAATCCCGCTCGCGGCGAAAAGATGCGCGCATTGTTGCTCGGATGTGAAATAGTTTCGGAAGCTTACGAGAAAAGTTCGTTCGACTTGAAGAAAAACTCGATTTCGTTCTTGGCAGTTTCGGCGGCATCCGAGCCGTGGACGACGTTCGCGTCGATCGAATCGGCCAAGTCGTGGCGGATCGTGCCGGCGGCGGCTTTCTTCGGGTCGGTGGCGCCCATGATTTCACGGTGCTTCAGAACCGCATTTTCACCTTCGAGGGCGGAGACCACGACGGGGCCGGACGTCATGTAATTCACTAAATCCTTATAGAAAGGCCGTTCCTTGTGGACCGCGTAGAAGGCTTGCGCTTGTTCGAGCGATAGTTTCGTCATGCGCGTCGCTACGATTTTCAAGCCCGCTTTTTCGAAGCGGTGAAAGACGTCGCCAATTACGTTCTTTTTGACGCCGTCGGGTTTGATGATGGAGAGAGTGCGTTCTTTAGCCATAAATTCCTCGATTATCCTTTGTAGACCTTCTTTAAATTCTGCCCGATCTCGGCGATCGTGCGAGAGACCAAAACTCCGGCGGATTCCAAGGCTTTGATCTTTTCGCCGGCCGTGCCTTTACCGCCCGCGATGATGGCGCCCGCGTGACCCATGCGCTTGCCTTCGGGGGCGGAGACGCCCGCGATGAAGCCGACCATGGGTTTCTTTACGTTCTTTTTAATGTAGTCCGCCGCTTCCTCTTCCGCCGAACCGCCGATTTCGCCGATCATGACGATGGCTTCGGTGTTCGGGTCTTCATTGAAGAGTTTCAGGACGTCGATGAAGTTCGTGCCGTTTACTGGATCGCCGCCGATGCCGACGCAGGTGGACTGGCCGAGACCGATCTTCGTGACTTGGTCGACCGCTTCATAGGTCAATGTGCCGGAGCGGCTGACGATGCCGACTTTTCCGGGACGATGGATGTGGCCGGGCATGATGCCGATCTTGCATTCTCCGGGCGTAATCACGCCGGGGCAGTTCGGTCCGATGAGACGCGTGCGTTTGCCTTCCATCGCGCGTTTCACGCGGATCATATCGACGACCGGAATGCCTTCGGTGATGCAGATGACCAAATCCAAATCCGCGTCCACGGCTTCTATGATGGCGGCTGCGGCGAATTTCGGCGGCACGTAGATGACGGAGACGGTGGCGCCGGTTTTGTCTTTGGCGTCTTTGACGGAATTAAAAATCGGGATGCTGGTTATTCGCTTCGCACCGGCAGAGCCGGACACGAAGCTTGAATCGGGGGGAGAATCCCGATTCTCCTCCCCGATACCCCCCATCGGGAGGTTTTCAATTTCAAACGATTGTCCACCTTTACCGGGCGTGACGCCCGCGACCATTTTCGTGCCGTAGGCGACGCATTGGCGGGTATGAAATTGACCCGTGCTGCCGGTGATGCCTTGGGTCATGACCTTCGTGTCTTTGTTGATCAGGATGCTCATAAAATTATTTCGCCGCCTGGACGATTTTATCGGCCGCTTTGGAGAGGTCGTCTTCGGAGATCAGGTTCAACCCGGATTCTTGTAGGACTTTCTTTCCGAGATCGACGTTCGTGCCTTGTAAACGCACGACGACGGGCACCTTGATCTGCACGTCGCGTGCGGCTTGGACGACGCCGGTCGCGATCGTGTCGCATTTCATGATGCCGCCGAAGATATTAACTAAGATGCCTTTGACCTTGGGGTCTTGCAGGATGATTTTGAATGCCGCCGTGACTTTTTCCGCGCTCGCGCCGCCGCCGACGTCCAGGAAGTTCGCCGGTTCGCCGCCGTGGATCTTGATAATGTCCATTGTGGCCATCGCGAGTCCTGCGCCGTTCACCATACAACCGATCGTACCGTCGAGGCTGATGTAGGATAGGTCGTATTTTTTGGCCTCGATTTCGGCCGCGTCTTCTTCGTCCAAGTCTCGCAATGCTTCGTAATCCGGGTGGCGGAAGAGGGCGTTGTCGTCGAAATTGATCTTGGCGTCGAGAGCCAGTAGGTCGCCTTCTTTGGTCACGACCAAAGGATTGATCTCGGCCAAGGCGAAGTCGCCTTGAACGTAAGCTTCATACAGCGATTTGACGAAGCCGACGAATTTTTTGGCCAGGAATTCATTCAAGCCGAGCTTGAGTCCGGTCGCGTATACCACGTCTTCATCAATACCGCGCGCCGGATCGACCGCGATTTTTAGGATTTTTTCAGGATGCTTGGCGGCGACTTCTTCGATTTCCACGCCGCCTTCGGAAGAAGCCATGATCGTCACGCGCGAAGTCGCGCGATCCAAGACCGCGCCGAGATACAGCTCGCGGTCGATGTTACAGCCTTTTTCGATCAAGAGGCGTTTGACGCGTTTGCCTTCGGGGCCCGTCTGATGGGTCACCAGGGTCATGCCCAAGATGTCTTTTGAGAACTTTTCCGCGTCTTCGGCGGTCTTGGCAAGCTTCACGCCACCGCCTTTACCGCGTCCGCCTGCGTGGATCTGGGCTTTAACGACGACCGGAAGCCCCAACTCTTTGATCGCCTTGGAGGCTTCTTCCAACGTAAACGCCACTCGGCCTTCTAAAGTGGGCACGCCGTATTTGCGCAGGATCTCTTTGCCCTGATGTTCATGAATCTTCATAGCCGCTCGTGGATTTTCCTAGTGTTAAAAAAGTGCACGGTCTGTACAAAGAATCCCCATGGGACGCAAACGGTTTTTCCTTAAAATTCTGGTTATTTCCTTAATGTTTACCGCTTCCGAGGCCACAGCCCTCGAAACCCGTTGGGTGACGATCGCATCGTGTTCCGACGGGGACACCTGCACAGTACAAAATAGGAAAAAAACCAAGCTGCGCTTGATCGGCATCGATGCGCCAGAGACCCGACATAATGGATTGCCGGGTCAGCCTTTTGGTTATGAAGCTAAATATTTTCTGAACCAACGCGTCCAAGGACAGCGCGTTCGGTTGCACATTTACGGTCAGGATCGTTATCGCAGGACCCTGGCTTCGCTCGAAATGGAAGACGGCGTCGTCGTCAATGAAACGCTGCTGCAAGCGGGTTTTGCCGAAGCCTACGCGAAGGAAAGACGGTTTCCAGCGGACCTCAGAGATCGTTACTTGGAGATAGAACACGAAGCGAAATCCGCTCGACGCGGAATGTGGGTGCAGGAAGATTACGAAAGTCCGGGAGAGTATCGGAAGAGGTTTAAGAATTGAATCCTAAGCGCCCAAGAGTTTTTTGAACATCCGCTTCGTCGTTTCCCATTCCATCTCCGCGATGGAGGTCGTCAGCGGGATTTCCTTCGGGCACACTTCCACGCACATTTGGGCGTTGCCGCAGTCGCTCAAGCCGCCCTTTTCCATCAAAGCATCGAGACGTTCGTCGGCGTACATGGCGCCGGTAGGATGTTTGTTGAAGAGACGGGCTTGCGAAATCGCCGCGGCACCAATGAAGTCGGAGCGGGGATTCACTTGGGGACAAGCTTCCAAGCAACAGCCGCAGGTCATGCAGCGCGACAGCTCGTAGCCGACGTGCTGGTCTTTCGGATTCACGCGCGGGCCGGGGCCTAAATTATGCGTGCCGTCGATGGGGACCCAGGCTTTGACGCGTTTTAAAGCCTCGAACATCCGCGAGCGGTCGACGCGCAAGTCGCGGACGCAGGGGAATTTGCTCATGGGCTCGAGCAGGATCGGTTGCGAGAGGTTGTCGACTAAGGCCGAGCAGGCTTGGCGCACGCGGCCGTTCACCAGCATCGTGCAAGAACCGCAAACCTCTTCGAGACAAGCGGCGTCCCATACCACCGGCGTCGTCGTGCGGCCTTTGACGTTGACCGGGTTTTTCTGGATTTCCATGAGACAGGAAATCACGTTCATCGACGGGCGGTAGGGGATCTCGAACTCTTCCCAATAGCTCTCCGTCTGAGCGGTGTCCCGGCGTTTGATCTTGATGTAGATAGTCTTGCTCATGGGTTAATATTTCCGAGCCCTATTTTTAACATACTGCAGGTCCAATGCTTCATAGGAAAATTCGGGTTCTTTGTCGGCGGCCTGGAACTTGGCCTTGGTCGTCTTCTGCCAATTCGCGTCGTCGCGTTCCGGGAAGTCGGGCTTGTAATGCGCGCCGCGGCTTTCGTTACGGCGCCAGGCGCCCAGGGTGATCACGCGAGCGAGTTGCATCATGTTGCCTAAGTTCCGCGTGAACAGCAGTTCGCGGTTCGACCAACTGCCGGTGTCGGGGACCGAGACGTCTTTGTAGCGGTCGATCAATTCCACGAGCTTGTCGTCGGTCTTGCGCAGTTTGTCGTTGAAGCGGATGACGGTGACGTTTTCGGTCATCGTATCGCCCATTTCTTCGTGCAAGATGTGGGGATTCGTCTTGCCGGGACGGCGCAAGAGGGACTCGTTCAATTCCTGTTCGCGGCGGACGGCGTCGGAGAAGTAAGACGCGTCGACGGAGCCTGCGCCTTTTTCCAAACCGTGGGCGTATTTCACGCTCGCCTGGCCCGCGACGAGTCCTCCGTAGATGCAGGAGACCAGCGAGTTCGCGCCCAAGCGGTTCGCACCGTGATACTGGTACTCGCATTCGCCGGCGGCGAAGAGGCCTTTTAAATTCGTCATTTGATCGTAATCGACCCAGAGCCCGCCCATGGAATAATGCACGGCGGGGAAGACGCGCATCGGAACTTTGCGCGGGTCTTGGCCGACGAACTTTTCGTAGATCTCAAGCACGCCGCCTAATTTCTCCGTCAGTTTTTCTGGGTCGATATGGGAGACGTCGAGATAGACTTGCGGACGGCCTTCGATGCCGAGTTTGAGTTCATAAACGACTTTGAAGATCGCGCGCGTGGCGACGTCGCGGGGGACGAGGTTGCCGTATTTCGGGTACCACTCTTCGAGGAAGTACCAAGGTTTGCCGTCTTTATAGACCCAGACGCGGCCGCCTTCGCCGCGGACGGATTCGGACATCAGGCGGTGCTTGTCTTCTCCGGGAATCGCGGTCGGGTGGACTTGTATGAATTCGCCGTTCGCGTAGTACGCGCCTTGTTGGTAGGCCGCGGAGACCGCGCTGCCGGTACAGATCGTCGAATTCGTACTCTTGCCGAAGATCAGTCCGGGTCCGCCGGTCGCCAAGATCACGGCGTCGGCGGGAAACGACCGAGTTTCCATGGTGTCCATGTTGATCGCGACGATACCGCGGCAGATCATTTGATTGTCCAAGATCAGAGAGAGGAATTCCCAGCTTTCGAATTTTTGAACGCGGCCTTCGGTCTCTTGGAAACGCACCTGTTCGTCTAACGCGTAAAGAATCTGCTGGCCCGTCGTCGCTCCGGCGAAGGCTGTGCGATGATGGAGCGTCCCGCCGAAACGCCGGAAGTCGATCAAGCCTTCGGGCGTGCGGTTGAACATCACGCCCATGCGGTCGAGCATGAAGATGATGCCGGGTGCCGCGTCGCACATGTTTTTGATCGGCGTTTGGTTGCCCAGGAAATCGCCGCCGTAAACCGTGTCTTCGAGATGCTGCGCGGGAGAATCGCCTTCGCCTTTGGTATTCACGGCCGCATTGATGCCGCCCTGCGCGCAGACGGAATGAGAACGGCGGACGGGCACGACGGAGAAAAGTTGGACGGTCGCGCCGACTTCGGCGATCTTCATGGCGGCCGCCAGTCCCGCTAAACCGCCCCCGACGACGATGATTTTAGGTGTAGCCATAATTGATTTCCCTCACCCGTCCGCTTCGCGTCCTCCCTCTCCCATATTATATGGGAGAGGGAAGGGGTGAGGGCTCACACGAATTTCAATAAAATACTGACGCCCCACAGTGCCATGACGACAAAAACTCCCATGCTCGCCGCGGCCGAGACGCGTTGGGCTTTTTTGCCCACAGTGATGCCCCAGGTGACCAGAAAGCTCCAAATACCGTTTCCGAAGTGAAACGTCACCATGACGATGCCGACGACGTAGAACCAAAACCAAATAGGATCCGACAGGATATGCCGCATCGAATCCGCGGTGAACTCTTGGCCCGCGAGCACCGAGCTGATGCGCGTCGTGTAAGAGTGCGTGATGATGAAGGCGAGCGCCAAAAATCCCGACACGCGCTGAAAGAAAAACATCCAATTTCGGAAGAGACTGTAATGTGCGAAATTATTTTCACCCTTATAGATGATGCCGATGCCGATGAAGGCGTGAATGAGAATCGGGAGATAAATCGCGCCGAATTCGATCAGGTACACCATCGGTAAGTGGGTCAAGAAATGCGAATGCTCATTGAAGGCCTGGTCCGAGACGAAAATATACGAATTGCCGAAGAAATGCTGGAGCAGGAATCCACCAACCGGCAACAGTCCGGTGATGGACATGAGTCTTTTTAGAAAAAACGAAGAAGAGTCGGACATAGACGAGGCACAAGTTTATGACGCGAACGCCAAAAATTGTCTATCCTTTTCAAAGCTTGATTTGCGCGACGAGCGTTTTGACGTGATCCAAACTTTCCATGAAAAGTTTTTTCTCAGCGTCGTTGAATTTGAGTTCTAGGACTTTTTCTACACCACCAGCTCCGATCACGACGGGGACGCCCATATAGTAACCGGTCACGCCGTATTCGCCGTTCAAGTATCCGGCGCAGGGCAGGACGCGTTTTTTGTCCTTGAGATAAGACTCCGCCATCGAGATCGCGGACTCGGCGGGAGAGAAGAACGCGCTGCCGGTTTTCAGTCAGTTTACGATCTCTCCGCCGGCCATCTGCGTGCGTTTAATGATGTCGTCGATTTTGTCTTGAGGAAGTAAGTCGGGAATCGGGATGCCGTTGACCGTGCAGAAGCGGGGTACGGGCACCATGTCGTCGCCGTGGCCTCCGAGCACCAAGGCCGTCACGTCCTCGACCGAAACGCCTAATTCCAGCGCGACGAAGGTGCGGAAGCGCGACGAATCCAACACGCCCGCCATGCCGCAGACCATGTTGGTCGGGAAGCCGGTGACTTTTTGCATGGTGTAGACCATCGCGTCGAGAGGGTTCGAGACGACGATGACGAAGGCTCCTTCGCAGTACTTTTTCACATTCGCCGCGACGTCTTTCATGATCGCGACGTTGGTATTGAGCAAATCATCGCGGCTCATGCCGGGCTTGCGCGGGAGGCCTGCGGTCACGATGACGACGTCGGCGCCTTTTAAATCCTCATAGCTGTTTGCACCTTTAAGATGAGAGTCGAATCCGTCGACTGGCCCGCTTTCCAAGATGTCGAGGGCCTTGCCTTGAGGCACGCCTTCCGCGATGTCGAAGAGCACGACGTCGCCGAGTTCGCGTTGCGCTGCGAGTTGAGCCAAGACGCCGCCGATTTGTCCGGCGCCGATGAGGGCGATCGTAGGTCTTTTTATTTTCATGAAGCGGCTTTTCGGCCAGCCGGCTTTTTTTGGCAAGAATTTTTGAAAGGGAAGGGCGAACTTAGTTGCGAGGACGCTTGGGCCGGAAGAAACGTCCGATCAAAGGAATCTGGCTTGCCCAGGACGGTTTCGGGGCGTTTGGAAGTTTTTGAGAGGCTGATCTCGTCAGGGCGTCCAACGGATAATGGCCGGCGATCAGTCGTTTTAGGAAAAGTAACTTATCCACCATCTCCGTGATGTCGCGGGTGACCACGGCAGGCGTTCCCGGAATTTCCTCCTTCGGAAAACGTGCGAGAATATTTTTCAGGGATTCGGCCGTTCGCTGTAAATGAGGTTCGATCGGTTCTTCAAAAGGGCCCAGGCGCATCCATACGATTTGGACCGCCATGCGTTCGACTTTGACGTCCGGCAATTTAGGATGAGCCACCAACCGGACCAGGGCTTTCCTTAAATCTTGAAGGTGAGGCCGCGCGAAGCGATCCTCCCTCATGAAGGCGCTGACCGCATGTTGGTCGGGAATCAAGCGATTGCCGAGCTCCAGATAAACATCCACCAGCTCTCCGACGTTTTCGTGGGAAAGTTCGGAGTGGCGTTCCAGGAATTTTAAGAGGTTCCACCAATTGTGGCTGCTGTCGGCCGTCGCCCAGGCGTATCCCCGGTGCAGGTAATCCAACACCCGCGAGATGTGGTTCGATTGCAGGTTCGGGTTTTCACAGATCCGGCTCAAGGTCGCGGCGACGCGGCCCGTATAATTCGTCCGTATACCGCTGGAGAAAAGCTTTTTGCCTTGGACGCCCTCGTCAAAAAAATAGCGTCCGGCTGCCTCGATCAAAGCATCCAGATGTTCGTTCGTCAGATCCGGGTTTGCGCCGATTCTTTCTAGGGCCTTGAGCGGACCCACGGCGGGATAGGTAGTGCCTGTAAAAATCAGCTGCTGATAGGCCAAATGCACGACGCTACACAATGAGGAAAACTGCTTCTGCGATAAAGGCCGTTCGGCTTGCACTCGGACCAAATCGTCCAGTTTCTGCGCGATGACCGAATCGGAACGGGACTGAAAAATCGCGGTTTTGAGGGTGTCTATGTGGGTGTCGACCTCGTGCGCTGCTCGTAGCGCCACATTCGGTTTTTTTCCGCCTTCGAAACGGTCCCCACTATCCGCGAAAGTCCCATTGAAACGTGGAAAAATTTTCTCTCGCGCCGGAGGCGGTTGAAAAACGGGATCTTGAAACAAGGAAGGAAGTGCATCAATCGGACGTATGATATTCACGAAAGCCCCTTAAGACTACTCGTTCGGGGTATTGGAAAGTTGCGGCTTAAAGATTTACTTCTTCTTCGAATTCGCGAACCGCTCCGCCATGCCCGCCCAATCGTCGGGGGTCATTTCGGTGAGCATGTTCATTTCACCGGCGCCCGAGATCCATTCGCCGCCGTCGATCGTGACGACCTCGCCGTTGATGTAGTCGGCGAATTGCGAAACGAGATAAGAAGCCAGGTTCGCCAATTCTTCGTGCCGACCCGAGCGTCCGAGAGGAATGCGTTTGCGCCATTTTTCTTCGAAACCCGGGGGGACCAAATTTTCCCAGGCCTGTTCGGTGGGGAAGGGGCCGGGGGCGATAGCGTTCAGACGGATGCCGTATTTCGCCCACTCGACTGCGAGCGAACGGGTCATCGCGAGAACTCCGGCTTTGGCACAAGCCGACGGCACGACGTAGGCCGAGCCGGTCCAAGCGTAGGTCGTGACGATATTTAAAATGCGCCCGCCGCGTTGTTGATTAATCCAGCGCCGGCCTGCCGCTAGCGTCGCGTGAAAAGTGCCATTCAGAACGATGCCAACGACGGAATTAAACGCGTTCGGGGAGAGAAGTTCGGTCGGCGAAATGAAATTACCCGCGGCGTTGTTGACTAAGACGTCGATTTGTCCAAGCGCCTTTTCCGCGCCGTCGAAAACCGCCTCGACTTGGTCGTATTGACGGACGTCGGCGGTCTTGAAAAAGACCTTGGCGCCTTTTTTCTCGAACTCTTTCGCGGTCGCGGCCAAAACGTCTTCACGGCGTCCGGTGATGATGAGATTGGCGCCCAGTTCCGCGAATCGAAGCCCCATGGAACGCCCCAATCCCGTACCGCCGCCCGTGATGAGGATGTTTTTGCCCTTCAAAAGGTCGAGTTGAAACATAGGGGGTCGCTATGACATCGGCAGTTGAGAACAGGCAAGGTTTTTCAGGAGGTGGAATCAGGTTTCTGGAGATAATTTTTTAAAAGTATTGCCAAGCCCAGCCGGTCCGATCGTTGCTGAAGATAGTCGATGAGGAGTTCTCGTACGACCGGAGCCAGCCACAGGCTATTTTCGATGTCTGGTTCTTTCGAAGGTTTTGCGTTGCCCAGGGCTTCTAAAATCAGTCTGGGCAGACCGTAATGTCCATAGCCTGAGATTATCTTTCGGAGAAATTCGATTTTTTTGGCGTCATTCTTGCGAAATACGGAGATGGTGCCTGGGGGTGAAGAGAGGGGAGTTTGTAAGTTAAGTGTTTCTCTTAGAAGTTGTGCGACGCGGTTGGGGGATGGTTTGAGGCGACTTAAATGAAGGCACAAGACCCTGACCGCCATTGCCTCTAAGTGACGATGGGCCAGGTCTGGATAGTTTAAAAGGCCTACTAATATCTCTAAGGGCCATTCTTGATGCGAGATCGGTCGGTCGGAGGTGATTCTCGCAACGAGGCCATTGAGGGACGAAAGATCCGAGGAGGGAATGCGATCTCGGCCATCTGGATGGCCTTCGTTGCCCATGGGGTTTCTTTCGGGAGTCTGGGCGGGAATCTGAGGAAGTCTCTCAGGCCCAGAGTTTGAAGTAGAAAGAGCAGGTAAACAAAACAAAACAGTAGGTCGCCCGACAGTATTTGTGATGGTCATGATACTCCCCCCGGATGAACGCTTATCGCATCAGGCCAGTGGAGGTTGCGAGGAAAACCTCCAAAACAGTTCCAGCTACACACATCTAGGACAGTGAGTTTTTGAAAAGACCGATGGATAGAGTGGATTAAGCGATTTTGAATAAAGCATAGGCGCTCCGGGAGTTTCCTCGTATCGTTAAGATGTCGATTTC
>JBPOJN010000078.1:0-11080 GCA_052033505.1 Myxococcota bacterium
AAATCGACATCTTAACGATACGAGGAAACTCCCGGAGCGCCTATGCTTTATTCAAAATCGCTTAATCCACTCTATCCATCGGTCTTTTCAAAAACTCACTGTCCTAGATGTGTGTAGCTGGAACTATTTCTAAACGAATTTTCGAAACTTTCTGATCTTTTCGCCGAAAACAGAAAGCATAGAATTGATTACTATTTCAAAAAGAAATCTTTTTAAGACGATAAGGCTCTCTCGTTACCCGTGCGGTCTGCAGAAAATCCATTTGATAGAACAATCTCATAAGTAATTGATTTTATTAAATTATTTATAAAATTTGCAATTTAACCTTCCAAAGTCTCTCTGTCTTTCCGTCTTGAAGTGCCGATTTCAAAAAGATTTGTTTTTGTGCCGGCACAAATAATGCTCATCCTCTGAATAGGAGTCGATATGGCGCTTGACGGTGCCCATTATCGATTCCCTCTTCCGACTGCTGTTGCTCAAACAGGTCGAGAGACTCGGCTTTGTGAGAGACTATCGAAATTAGCTGCTCAACACCCCCTGAGCCCTCTTAACCCACGTTTTTTAGAACCAGGAGTCCTACCTCAAATAGCACTAAGCGGTCATGTTTCAACACCAGCCGACAGATGGATTTTTCAGGGGAATTTTAGTATTGGATTTCCCACCTATCAGGCCCGCATTGCGTTGCAAGAGCGTTTTGTGGAGGTGAAGATTCAAAGTGCAGTTTCAGAAGACGGAAGATTCATCCCTGAATACAATCGACTCGAAGCCAAAGGCCCAAAGACTTTCCTAGATAAACCTGGCTGTCCTAAACTGGAAATTGCAGAGTGTTTGGATCCACATAAAAAAAGAATTCTACTCTACGGAGATGCACACTGTCTTATTTTTCCATTTCTACAAAGAGCAGTTGAAAAGGGTATCCTACAACTTCCCTTAGGTCCCATCCTGAATGTGGATTATCATGCCGATATCAACACATATTCTGCATCTATGGCATCTCATACAGATAGCTGGCAAAGACGTGGCGTAGACGAAGGTTTTTGGAGATCGGACTGCTCCTATAATTGGCAGCCTGAAGATAGTAGGGCTCAACCCATGAGGCATTTAGATCCAGATAGGTATATTCGAAGCGTATCCAAACAGCAGGCAAAAGAGTTAATGCCAGAAGTTCTGTCCATTGATCTCGATTTTCTCATGGAAATGAAGGAAAATTGTCAAACATTAGAAGAGCATATCTCGGCCGTAAGAAGCCTCGCTCAAAGAGCTAAGTGTGTTTTTGTATTCAGTTCCTCAGCTTGGACGGACGGCGCCTTGATAGAAGAGACCTTCAGGAAAGTTATATACGAAATACAAAGTGGTTTTCTCGATGCTCCTTCTTAATAAGATGGGGACCTAGCGAAACGGATCTTTCACAAAAATTCTTTCGTCACGCGAAGGGCCTACGGAAACGATCAAGGTAGGGACTCCCAGGTCTTTTTCGATCTTCTTTAAGTATTTTTGGGCGGCCATCGGAAGCTTGTTGAATTTTCGGATGCCCGAAAGCGGTTCCTGCCAGCCTTTCATCGTCTCATAAATCGGCTCACAAGCGCTGACGACGTCAATCGACGTGGGGAATTCTTTCAGGATTTTTCCTTGGTAGCGGTAGGCTTTGCAGACCCGGATTTCTTTGAATCCCGACAAAATATCGAGCTTGGTGATCACGAGTCCCGTGAGTCCGTTCACACGTACCGCATGGCGCAAGACGACCAGGTCGAGCCAACCGCAGCGGCGCGGACGTCCCGTCGTGGAACCGAATTCAGAACCCTGCTTGCGCAGGCGCTCGCCGGTTTCGTCATTGAGCTCGGTCGGAAACGGTCCGGACCCGACACGCGTCGTGTAGGCTTTGGTAATACCGATGACGCCGTCGATACGGGTCGGTCCCACGCCTGATCCGGAACAGGCGTTGCCGGCGACGGTGTTTGAAGACGTGACGAACGGATAGGTGCCGTGGTCGACGTCGAGCGACGTCCCCTGTGCGCCTTCGAAAAGGACGTTTTTCTTTTTGCGAAAAGCATTATCGAGCACGATCGTCGTGTCGGTCACGAACGGCGCCAGGTATTCGGCGTAAGCACGGTAAGGTTCGAGGATTTCTTTTTCGGAGAAACCCGCCCCGCCCAGGACTGTCTTGATGTATTCGTTCTTTTCCGGAAGCACCGCGCGCAGTCTTTTTTCGAAAAGATCGGGAGAAATCAGCTCCGCCATGCGAATGCCGTGGCGCGCGATCTTGTCTTCGTAGGCCGGACCGATGCCGCGTCCCGTGGTGCCGATCTTGCTCGCGCCCTTCTTCTCTTCGCGCAGGCGGTCGATGGTTTTGTGATACGGCATGATGACGTGCGCGTTCGAACTGATCGCGAGCGACTCGGGTTTGCGCACCAGGCCGCGGGTCCTCAATTTTTTGATTTCGGAAACGCAGACCTCGGGATCAAGGACGACGCCGTTTCCGATCACGCAGCGGGTTTTCGGATTCAAGATACCGGAAGGAATCAAGTGCAGCACGGTCTTGGCGCCGTTGACGACCAACGTGTGTCCGGCGTTGTTGCCGCCTTGGAAACGCACGACATAGTCCGCCGACTCGGTGAAGACGTCGACGATTTTCCCTTTTCCTTCATCACCCCACTGGGCGCCTACGATGACGAGATTAGGCATTACAAGACGACCTTTTTGACGGAAATGATGTTCGGCAACTTTTGAAGTTCCGCAAGCAGAGAAGGCGTGATGTCGCCTTCGACGTTATACAGGGCGATGGCCTCGTCCTTGCCTTTTTCCAAACCCAATTGCATGCGCGAAATGTTGATATTGTTTTTACCTAGGAAACTGCCGATCGACCCGATCACGCCCGGCTTGTCGTGATTGTGGATGACCAGGATCGTACCTTCGAGCAGGGCCTCAAGATAGGAGTCATTGACCTGCACTAAGCGCGGATTCGTCTTTCCGAAGATCGTCCCTGAGACCCGGCGGGACTCGGATCCGTCCTTCAGCACGACAGTGACCAAGCTCGCAAAATCCTGCTGTTCGCTAACTTTCGACTCGACGACTTTCAGACCTTTTTCCTTCGCGACAACGGCGGCATTAACGAAATTGACCGAAACGTCGGAGGCCATCGGAGTCAGTAGGCCTTTCAATAAAGACTGAGTGACAGGAGCGACGTTATAAGAAGCGATTTCACCGCGGTATTCGATCGCGACTTCTGTCGGAAGTTTGGAGGTAAGTTGGCCTTGGAGAGAGCCCAACTTCTCGGCCAAACGGATGTACGGCTGAAGGATTTTGACCATTTCTCCGGTCATCGAAGGAAAATTGACGGCGTTCCGGATCGTGCCCGAAGTGAAATAATCGGCGATCTGTTCGGCGACTTCGACCGCGACGTTTTCCTGGGCTTCCGCCGTAGCCGCTCCCAAGTGAGGGGTGAAAATGACGTTTTCGGATTTGATCAATGCATGATCGGCTGGAGGCGGTTCCTGTTCGAAGACGTCCAGAGCAGCGCCGGCAACGATGCCTTCTTTGATCGCCCAGTCTAAATCCTGCTCGTTCACAATACCGCCGCGCGCACAGTTGATGATGAAGACGCCTTTTTTCATCGTCTGGAACGCGGCTTTATTAATCAGATTCTTGGTCTTTTCCATGAAAGGCACGTGGACCGTAATGTAGTCCGCGCGCTTGAAGAGCTCCGGCAAATCGACCAACTCGATACCCAGCTTTTCGGCGGCTTCCTGCGATAGGAACGGATCGTAGCCCAAGACGCGCATCTTCAGTCCCAGCGCGCGGTCCACGACGATGCGGCCGATGTTGCCCACGCCGACGACACCCAAGAATTTATTGGTCAGCTCGCGGCCCATGAACTTCGTCTTTTCCCACTTGCCGGAGCGGATGGATCCGGTCGCCTGCGGGATCTGACGAGACACAGCAAACATCATCGCGATCGCGTGTTCGGCGGTGGTGACTGCGTTGCCCGAAGGCGTGTTCATGACGACGATGCCTTTTTTGGTCGCTGCGGCCAGGTCGACGTTATCGACGCCGATGCCGGCACGGCCGACCACTTTAAGATTCGTCGCGGCTTCGACGATGTCTTTCGTAACCTTAGTGGCGCTGCGAATGATGAGTCCGTCGTAGTCGCCGATAATTTTCTTTAGTTCATCGGGAGTCAGACCCGTCTTCACGTCGACCTGAAGTCCGGGAGCTTGTTTCAAAATCGACAGACCTTGGTCCGAAAGTTTATCGCTGACGAGTATTTTGGGCATAAAAATTCCTGTAATTTAAGAGCGAGCGGATTTTAAGGAAGCCATTGCCGCGCCGACGCCGGCGCCCATCTGGAATTTGTGACCCAGTTCGGCCAAGGCCCATTCGATCGCAGCGATGACGGTGACCATGTCGAGGTCGTCATAATAACCGAGATGTGCAATGCGGAAGATCTTGCCCTTGGCCGCGTCCTGGCCGCCGGCGATCGTCATATTGTACTTGGTCTGGAGAATCTTGAAGACCTTCTGCGCGTCAATACCTTCCGGCGTGCAAACGGCCGTCAGCGAATTGACCGGGGAGCTGGAATACAGCTTAAGCCCCAAGGCCTTCATGGCCTCGCGCGTGGCGTTCGCCAAACGCGTGTGACGTCCGAACAGATTTTCCAAACCTTCTTTTTTGAATTCACGCAGCACCTGCGCAAGCCCGATGATCAGGCTGATCGCGGGCGTAAACGCCGTGGTGTTAATCTGGATGTTTTTCAGTTCGCGTTTGAAGTCGAAATAGAATTTCGGCAACGTCGAAGTTTCGGTGCGCTTCCACGCCTTGTCCGACAAGGCCACCATCGCGAGACCCGGAGGAAGTCCTAAGGCTTTTTGAGAACCGGTGATCAAGACGTCGATGCCCCAGGCATCCATCGGGAGATTGACCGCGCCCAAGGCCGAGATCGCGTCGACGATGAAGAGACAGTCGTCTTTTTTCTTAACCAGCGCGGCGAGTTCCTGGATGGGATGGTACGTTCCCGTCGAGCTTTCGGAAGCCTGGACGAAAACGGCCTTGTAGCCGCCCTTTTCCAATTTCTCTTCGATCACTTTCGGATCGACCGCTTGTCCCCATGCGACTTGGATCACGTCGGCTTCGACGCCGTAGGATTTGCAGATCTTCCACCAGCGTTCGCCGAATTTGCCGCCGTCGACGACGATGACTTTATCGCCTTTCGAGAGCGTATTGACGATCGAGCCTTCCATGGCGCCTGTGCCGGAAGAGGCCAAGATCAAAACTTCATTCTTGGTCTGGAAGAGCCATTTCAGACCTTCCCGGACCTCGGCGACGATCTTCTCGAACGGCTCGGTACGATGATGGATGATGGGTTGGGCCATCGCGAGCAACGTTTCTTCCGAAACGGGCGTGGGCCCGGGAGCGAACAAGCGGTATTTATTCATAAGGGGGCGGAATTTAGGATCGCAAGATGCGCGGCGTCAAGAAAGATCCATGAAAGAGCGGCGTGTTTTACGGCGCGACCTTCATCTCTTCGCACGCTTTTTGGAATTCCGGCAGGCGGGAGGCTTCGTCGGGACCCAGCATGGAGACGCACATCAAGACGCCTTGGGGGACCGGCACGAACAAGCGCGCGTCGATGTAACCGGCGTCGTTGGCCCGGCTCATCCAGATGCGGCCTTCGCCTTTATCGGTACGGGCGACGGGGTCCGTGCTGTATTGGAGGGAAATGGCTTTTTCCATGTTCGCAGCCGCGTCCTGGCCTAAGCTTAAGGCCACCACCGAGAGGTTCGGCGTAAAATGGTTGCCCGAAGGCTTGAACGTAGGGGCTCCACTGTCGTTAACTTCTTCCTTCAGGCCTGAGGGGGCGGCGATGGTCACTTTGATCGCGGGAGACGATTTATCGCCCGTAAAATGAACGTCGTATTGTTTGGGTCCACCGCACGCGACCACGGCTACCAGGCTTAAGAAGCTGGCCGCCGCCAGTACGAAACTGAGTTTTTTGTTTTTCATAAGAATCTCCTTTTAATGTTTGTCGGATATTTATTTCGCTGATTGATTTTCGAGGATCGCCTTGAAGAGATCTCCGTTGCTGATAATACCGATGATTTTGTCTCCGTCGAAGACCGCCAAGCGACGTACGCCCGTGAGCCTCATCAGGCGCGCCGCATGTTTGACGCCGACGTCGGCCGGGATCGAAACGATGGGCTTAGTGGATAAATCAGCCACCTTCAAGCTTGCTAATGACTCCCAATTCTCCGCCAGTTCCACGACGACGTCCTTACGCGTGAGGATGCCGTAAGCGTCTTGTGCGTGTTCCTTCTCAACGATGAGCGAGGAGATTTTCTTCTCCGCCATGACCTTGACGGCCTCGCTCAAAGCGACAGTTTCCTTTACGAAACAAATATTTTTCTGCATCAGGTCGCGTACCGTAAATTGCGGAAGCGGCTTCATGATTCCCCCGAACTTCACTTTACTTTGGAAAGGATCTTCGATCTCTCGATATCCGGCTCGAAGACGGATACCCCTCTCTCTTCGGCGACCGAAAGCGTATAAGCGCCGATGTCGATGCGCGTCTTGGGATGCACTTTCCGACGCACACGCACGACGGGTAACTCCTGCTTCGCCGCCAGGTCGGAGACCATAAGCTTTTCTCTGCGTTCGATCAACCTTTCCATGACGAGTCCGGAACGGCGCCGCTTAGCTTCGCAGGTCACGACGGCTTTAGCGAGCTTCGAAGCCGACGCCGAAAAACGTCTGGGATAAGAACCTTTAAGACCGCGACTTTTGAGAAAGGCGAGTTCCCGCCTGCGGCGGCTTAAACCGTTCCACAGGGCGGGATTCAAGCCAGCGACCAATGTCACGTGCCCTTCCGCCGCGGAACCCACGACGTCCGCTACGATGCTTTGCGCGGCGACCACGCGGCTGGTCAGAATGCACCCGGTTTTTCCGGTGACGCTGACCATGCCGCCGCTCTCAAGCTCGCTGTTCACCACCGCATCCAAAATGCGGATGCTACCGGCGGCCGAAAGCTTAGCATTTTGGACGAATAAAGCTTCGATGTCGCGACCGGCCTTCACGAAAATCCCTACGGGGCCGCCCAAGACGCCTCCCTTGATTTTTACCGAACCGCCGGCCTGCACGGAGGAAGACTCTTCCAGAACCCCTTCGATCGTAACGTCACCGGTGGTGTGCACGAAAAATCCGGAGACCACGGATCCCCGGATCGTCAGCGATCCCAAGGCGTGGATATTCCCCGTATGCGCGTCGACGTCCCGATCGATCTTCAAATGCCGCGTGAGCCGGACTGAGCCTGTGGAGATTTTTTCCAAAATAAAATCATCTTCGGCTTCGTAGGAACGGTCGCCGGCCTCCGTTTCAACCACACGGACGCCTTCCGAGATTTCTATTTTCTTATCTTTACCGGGTACGGACGGAAGAATCTCTCCGGTCACTTTCTGCCCCGGCGTTCCCACCGTCGGCGGGACGAATCTCAACAGCGGCGTTCCTTTAGTCACGTTCGTAACATAGTGAAGGTCTTTAAGATCGATTTTGGAGGACTTATCGGAAGAAGTATTTTCCGTAGGCTCCTTCACGGTCGCGGGCCGGTGCGCGGGCGGGTGGAAGAGAATTTCGACCTTCGCGTCCTGGCCGTTTTGAGGAAGAACGGCGCGGGCCACGACGACTTCGCGCGCTTGGCCGTCTTGCAGCCATTGCAGCGAGGCACTTTGATAAGCTTTTTCGTCGATTCCGGAGACGATTTTTTTCTCGCCCAGATCTTCAAGGATGGTTTTCCAGAGCCCTTGAACCAGCGAAGACGTGTCGGAGATCTCTTCGGCGGAAGGTTTGGTGATGCGCGAATACGCCGGGAATTTCAGAACAGCCTGCAAACGGTCCGGCGCCAGAACGACTTCGAAATGAGACATATTCCCCCGAACATCATCTCGACCTACTGTGCGAGTTTACGAATCTTCAGACGAAGGGCGTTGAGCTTGATGAAACCTTCGGCGTCGAATTGATTGTAAACCGTGTCGGCTTCGAACGTCGAATAATCTTGTAGGAACAACGAGCGCGGGGATTTCCGACCGGCGACGGAGCAGTTGCCTTTGTAGAGCTTGATCCGGACGGTGCCGGTGACGGGCGCCTGGGCCTCGTCGACCAATTTTTGCAGGACTTCGCGCTCGGGAGCGAACCAATAGCCGTAGTACACGAGCTCGGCGTAGCGCGGGATCAACGAGTCACGGAGGTGCATGACTTCGCGGTCCATCGTAATGCCTTCGAGCGCGCGGTGCGCGAGGTGAAGCACGGTGCCGCCCGGAGTTTCATAGACGCCGCGGCTCTTCATGCCGACGTAGCGGTTTTCGACCACGTCCACGCGGCCCACGCCGTGACGGCCGGCGATTTCATTCAAAAGTCCTAGTAGCTTCGCAGGGGAAAGCTTGCGGCCGTTCACCGAAACGGGATTGCCGCCTTCATAACCAATCTCGACGTATTCGGCTTTGTTCGGTGCTTTTTCAGGGCTCGTGGTCATTTCAAAAATGGATTCCGGAGCTTCGCTCCACGGATCTTCCAGGATGCCTCCTTCGTAGCTGATGTGGAAGAGATTGCGGTCGGAGCTGTAAGGTTTCGATTTCGTGACCGGCACGGGAATGCCGAAACGCTGGGCGTATTCGATGCAATCGGTGCGAGATTTCAATTCCCAATGACGCCAGGGCGCGATGATTTTAATGTCGGGCTTGAGCGCGTAAGCGGTGAGTTCGAACCGAACTTGATCGTTCCCCTTCCCCGTCGCCCCGTGCGCGATCGCATCGGCTTTTTCTTTAATCGCGATTTCGACCTGTCTTTTGGCGATCAGAGGCCGCGCGATCGAAGTGCCCAAAAGATACAAACCTTCATAAACGGCGTTCGCGCGCAGCATGGGAAACACGAAGTCTTTAACGAATTCCTCGCGCAGATCCTCGACGTAGCATTTCGTGGCGCCGGTCTGGATCGCCTTGGCGCGTACGCCCGAGAGATCTTCGCCTTGGCCTAAGTCCGCGCAGAAGCCGATGACTTCGCAGTCGTGATTCTCTAACAACCAACGCACCATGACCGAGGTATCGAGACCGCCGGAATACGCGAGGACGACTTTCATTTTCTGCGAGGAATTCTTCTTTTTCATTTCAGTAACATCTCCAGCACGGCCTTTTGAACGTGCAAACGATTTTCAGCCTGGTCGAACACGCGGGATTGCGGTCCGTCTAAAACTTCATCGGTAATCTCTTCGCCGCGATGGGCCGGCAGGCAGTGCAGCACGATGGCTTTCGAGTCGGCGACCGACATCAGTTTCCGGTTCACTTGAAAACTCTCGAAGAGGCGACGTTTCTCGTTGGATACCTCCTGCCCCATCGAAAACCACGTATCCGTGTTCACGACGTGTGCGCCTCGGACCGCTTCGACTGGATCCTGGGTCAGGGTAACGTCGCATTGAGACGTATCGACGGTTTTTAAAATTTCGGGTTCGTAGCCTTTCGGCGTGGCCACCCTTAGCTTCAACCTCGGCAAAATCATCGCGGCCGTGATCCAGGTATTCGCCATATTATTGCCGTCACCCACGTAGGCCACGGTCAATTTCGGGAATTTCTTGAAATTCTCTCGGACCGTCAAAAGATCGGCTAGGACCTGACACGGATGGTGCAGATCCGTAAGCCCGCTGATCACGGGAATGGAAGCGGATTTTGCGAGTTTTTCGCAATTTTCCTGGGAAAAAGTCCGGATCATGATACCGGCGGCGTAACGGTCGATCACCCGCCCCGTATCTTCGTAGGTTTCTCCGCGTCCCAATTGGCTTGAGGACGAATCTAAGGTCACCGAGTGGCCACCCAGCTCGTACATCGCGACGTCGAACGACATCTTTGTACGCGTCGACGGCTTTTCGAAAATCATCGCGAGCGTCTTGCCGCGGAGAGTGGCGATACGCTTCTTGCGATTTTTTTTGAGGAAAGCCGCGCGCGAGAGAATTTTCTCGATGTCGCGCGCGGTCAGATCGAGAAGGCTTAGGAGGTCTTTTTTCGCGGGAGGCTTTTTCATGAGCGCACCAGAGATCCTTGAGTTTGCGGCGAGAAGCTTAAAGACGACGACATTTCTTGAAAGACATTCTCCAAAATCTCCAGGCCTTCTTTGATCTCCGACCTTTTCACGATCAAGGGCGGCAAGAGACGCAGCGTTTTTTCCTGCACGGCATTGATCAGCAAACCCTTTTCGATGGCCTTCATCACGACCGGACGCGCCGGTTGGTCCAAGTCGATCGCGAGAATCAACCCCAGACCGCGGACACCTAAAATCATGGGGAATTTTTTCTGAAGCTTTTTCAAACCTTTTAAAAGGGCGTCGCCCATCGCCGCGGCGTTCTCAAGCAGCTTGGTCTCTTCGATGACTTTCAAAGTCTCCAAAGCCACCGCGGTCACGAGCGGTGTCCCGCCGAAGGTCGACGCGTGGTCGCCGGGCTCGAAAGCGGCCGCAACTTCTTCCCGCGCGATCATGGCGCCGATCGGGAGACCCGACGCCAGAGCTTTCGCCAAGGTCACGATGTCGGGCTGTACGTCGTAATTTTGGGACGCGAACAATTTACCCGTGCGCCCGACACCCACTTGTACTTCGTCGAAAATCAGAAGCAGGCCCTTTTCATCGCAGAGGCGGCGCAAATCGCGGAAAAATTCCGTCGATCCCAAACGAACGCCACCTTCCCCTTGGATGGGTTCGACCATGACGGCACATGTGTCGTCATGGATCAAGGCGCGGACGGACTCGATGTCTCCGAAATCCGCGTAGGAAAATCCGGGCATGAGAGGCTCGAAACCTTTTTGATATTTCTCCTGGCCCGTCGCCGTGATCATCGCCAGCGTGCGGCCGTGAAAGGAATGTTTGAACGTAATGACTCCGGACTTAAGCCCAAACTATTTTTTATTCCAAAACTTGCTAGCGAGCATCACCGCGCCTTCGTTGGCCTCCGCCCCGCTGTTACAAAAGAACACGCGGCCCGGGAAACTATGCGTGATCAAGTACTCCGCCAGGCGCGCCTGGGGCTCGGTGTAGAAAACGTTGCTGACGTGCCAAA
>JBPOJN010000022.1:0-72961 GCA_052033505.1 Myxococcota bacterium
ACATCGCGTCGACGGGACGACCGGGACCCGTGCTGGTCGACATTCCTAAAGACGTGACTCTGGCCACCACGGAGTACCAAGGTCTTAAATCCGTCTCGATGCGCGGTTACCGGCCTCAAGTTGTGCCCGCGGCGGGACCGATGGAAGAAGCGATCGAATTGATTTTCCAGTCGAAGGCTCCCGTTCTCTATATGGGCGGCGGTGTCGTGGCCTCTGGCGCGTCCGACTTGGTCCGGCGCTTTGCGGAGGCCTTGAATCTTCCCGTCGGTATTACGCTCATGGGCTTGGGCGGTTTCCCGGGCGCGCACGAGCTTTCGATGGGCATGATCGGCATGCATGGCGGGTATTGGGCCAACATGGCGATGAACAACGCCGATCTTCTGATCGCGTTGGGCCCGCGTTTCGACGACCGCGTGACGGGCGACTTGAAGAAATTCGCGGTGAATGCGAAAAAAATCCATTTAGACATCGACGCGAGCTCGATCGGCAAGAACGTCTCGGTTGACGTGGGACTGATCGGTGACGCGAAACAGGTCTTGGAAAAACTCCTGACGATCGTCGAGCGCGATCCCGAGCGGGCGCGAAAGTACCGCGAGTCGTTGAAGTCGTGGCACGACCGCATCCAGACGTGGCGCAAGGAACATCCGATCTATTATCCGCAGGACATGAAGGGTGTCTTAAGGCCCCAGTACGTCATCCAGAAGATCTACGACGTGACCGACGGCGATTGTATCGTCACGACGGACGTTGGCCAGCATCAGATGTGGACGGCCCAGATTTTCCCGTTCAACAAGCCGCGCCGTTGGTGCACCTCCGGTGGACTGGGCACGATGGGTTTCGGCTTGCCCGCGGCCTTGGGCGCGCAGATGGCGCATCCAAACGACACGGTCTTTTGCGTGTCCGGCGACGGCAGCATCCAGATGAACATCCAGGAGCTCGCGACGGCGGTGCAGTACGGGCTTCCGGTCAAGACCGCGATCATCAATAATTTTTACTTGGGCATGGTTCGTCAGTGGCAGGAGTATTTCTACGGACGACGTTATTCGGAATCCGATCTCACGCCCGGCATGCCCGACTTCGTGAAGCTCGCGGAGGCGTACGGAGCGGTTGGACTTCGCTGCGACAAGCCTCAAGACGTCGAAGGGGTCTTGCGCGAGGCCATGAAGGTCAAAAGGCCCGTTGTGATGGATTTCCAGGTGGCGAAGGAAGAAAACGTCCTTCCGATGGTACCGGCGGGTAAGGCATTGGACGACATGTTGTTGGCTTAAAGTTTATGGAACGCACACACACAATTTCCGTCTTGGTCGAAAACGAATTCGGGGTCTTGGCGCGCATCGCGGGGCTGTTTTCGTCGAAGGGTTATAACATCGACTCCCTTGCAGTCTCCGAGACCATGGATCCGACGCTGTCGCGCATGACGATCGTGACCCACGGCAGCGACCACATCGTGATACAAATCTTGAAGCAATTGAACAAGCTCGTGAACGTCTTGAACGTCGAAGACTTGACCGAAGATGGAGCGGCCCAGAGGCATTGGGCGCGCGAGATGTGTTTGATCAAGCTGAAAGCCGCGCAGAAATCCGAAGTTTTGAAAAAAGCTTCCGCTTTGAACGCGCGTGTCCTCGAAGACACGGATCAGGCGATCGTGCTCGAAATCACGTCCGATCAAGAAGGTTTGAATCAAGCCATCGCCTCCCTCACGCCCTTCGGCATCCTCGAAATGGTCCGGACGGGATTAATTGCCCTGGAAAAAGGGCAAAACATCCTGTTAAATCAAAAGTTATAACTCCCCCAACCCTCTCTTGCACCAAGAGGGGGAATCTGAGTTCCTCCCCTTAAGGTAAGGGGAGGTTAGGCGGGGTTATGACGAGGTTTTTATGAAAAAAGTGAAGTTCTCCAAAAGCATCCATATCCTTCCCAGTCTTTTTACGACCGGCAGTCTGTTTCTGGCGTTTTTTTCCATCGTGCGTTCGATCAACGGGGATCATACGACCGCGGCGTGGTCGATCCTGTTCGCGAGCCTTTTCGACATGGTCGACGGTCGGCTCGCGCGCATGACTCAGACCCAGAGTGATTTCGGAAAAGAGTATGACTCGTTGGTAGATTTGTCGTCGTTCGGCATGGCACCCGCGATTTTGGCCTATACATGGTCGCTGTCGCAGTACCGGAATTTCGGCTGGTTTTTGTCGTTTCTTTTCTTCGCCTGCGCGGCGCTCCGCCTGGCGCGGTTCAACGTCCAATCGCCGGCCTCCGATAAGGCCGACAAGAAGCGATTTCAAGGTTTCCCGACGCCTGGCGCCGCCTGCGTGGTGGCGAGCTTCGTGCTTTTTTACCAGGAGGTCATGGGGTTGCAGTCGCCCGCGCGCACTTGGATCGTGCCCGTGCTCGTGCCGCTCTTGGCCGTACTCATGGTCAGTAACGTGCGTTACCGCAGCTTCAAGGAGTTTAACGTCCAGAAGGGCAATTACTTCTACGTGCTGATCGGCGTGGCGGTTTTCTTGGGTACCATTGCGATCAATCCGAACATCGTCCTTTTTGCAGGTTTCTTCACCTACGCCCTATCGGGGCCCGTCGGGGAGATTGTGCTGCTGCGAAAGCAGCAAAAAACAACCCCCAAACAAAAGACGCGCCCCAAAAAATTCTCCGTCGTTCCGATCAGGAGCGACGACAACGAAAAGGTGAGGAACCAAAATGAATAACGAACAGAAAAATTCAAATACGGTAAAGATCTTCGATACGACCCTCCGCGACGGCGAGCAATCGCCCGGTTACAGCATGGATACGGGGGAGAAGATCCGCATGGCGCAGCAGTTGGCGCGCTTGGGCGTCGACGTGATCGAGGCCGGTTTTCCCGTGGCTTCGCGCGGTGACTTCGAGGCGGTGCAGAGGATCGCCCGCGAGATCGAAGGTCCCAGCATCGCGGGACTCGCGCGCGCGAACTTGGCCGACATAGACGCTTGTTGGGAGGCGATCCGGGACGCGCGGAGACCGCGCATCCATACGTTTCTCGCGACCTCCGACATCCACTTACAGTACAAGCTTCGTAAGACGCGTTCCGAGGTCTTGGAGATCGCCGTTGCCTCGGTGAAGCATGCTAAAGGTTACACGGCCGACGTGGAGTTTTCTGCCGAGGATGCGACGCGCAGCGTCCGGGAGTATTTGGCGGAAGTTGTCGAGGCCGTCATCGACGCGGGCGCCACGACGATCAACGTGCCGGACACCGTCGGTTACACGATTCCTTCCGAGTATGCGTCTTTGATCGCTTTCTTAAAACAGAAGGTACGGAATATCGACAAGGCGGTCATCAGCGTGCATTGCCACAATGATTTGGGCCTCGCGGTCGCGAACTCCTTGGCCGCCGCCGAAAACGGAGCCCGCCAGGTCGAATGCACGATCAACGGCATCGGGGAACGCGCCGGCAACGCCTCGATGGAAGAAATCGTCATGGCTCTCAAAGTTCGTCAGAACCGCTTAGGCCTCACGACGAATATCCAGACGGAACAAATCTATCCGTCGAGTAAGCTCTTGACCCACATCACCGGCATCGCCGTGCAACCGAACAAGGCCATCGTCGGGGCGAACGCGTTCGCGCACGAGTCCGGCATCCATCAGGACGGACTCCTCAAGAACGAGCAGACGTATTCGATCATGACGCCGGCCCAGATCGGATTGACCGAGCACAAATACATCTTGGGCAAGCACTCCGGTCGTCACGCGTTCCGCGCACGATTGAAAGGCATGGGGCATGAATTGTCGGAAGCCGACCTCGATCAGGCGTTTAAAAAGTTCAAGGAGTTGGCCGACCGCAAGAAAGCGATCTTCGAAGAAGACCTCGAAGCGATCGTGACCGGCGTTGTCCGCACAGTGCCCGAGACCTACGTCTTGAAATCCGTCGAGGTTTCGGGTGGTACGAAGAAAAAGCCAAAGGCTGCGCTCGAGATCACGAAGAAGGGCAAGAAGCTTAAAGCCGTCGAATTCGGCGCGGGCCCGGTGGACGCGGTGTTCAAGGCTTTGAAGAAGCTTTCGAAGTTCAAAGGTAACTTGGAGAAATTCATCGTGACCGCGGTGACCGGCGGTACGGATGCCCAAGGAGAAGTCATGGTCGAACTTCAAGACAAGGGGCATACGGTCCGGGGCGTCGGTGCGCATACGGATATCTTGGTCGCGTCGGCGAAAGCCTATGTCGCGGCCTTGAACCGACTTGAACACATAGAAAAAAAGATTTCCGCGCAATTGTAGAAAGTATCGTATGTCTTCTTGCCATGCCTGCGGTGAAATTCTAAAGGTCGCTGAAAGTTCAGGGGCCGCCATCGGTCGTGGAGACGAGTGCCCGAAGTGCCGCGGCGATTTAAGGTGCTGCAAGAATTGCGAATACTACGATCCCAACGCCTATAACGAATGCCGTGAGACGGTGGCCGAGCGAGTGGTCGAAAAGGACCGCTCGAATTTCTGTTCGTTTTTCCGCATCGCCGAAGAGAGGCTGAAGGAAAAAGATCGTACCTCGGACGCGAAGAAAAAATTGGAACAATTGTTCCGTAAAAAAGGCTGACTATGACCAACGGAAATCCCTTTGGGATGAAAAAAGCGAAAATACTCGTCCTGCCGGGAGACGGCATCGGACCCGAAGTCATGACGGCGGCCCTGTCCGTCTTGGAAAAAGCATTGGATAGAACGGGCGTGCGTTTGGATACGGAGACGGAGTTGGCCGGCGGTTGTTCGATCGACCGTCACGGCATCCCGCTCACGCCGGACGTGCTGAAAAAAGCGAAGAAGGCAGACGCGGTGCTCTTAGGCGCGGTCGGCGGCGTCCAGTGGGACATATTACCACATGAGAAACGCCCCGAGCAGGCGTTGTTGGGACTGCGTTCGGGACTGAAGCTCTATGCGAACCTGCGTCCCGCCAAAATTTTTGAGGCTTTGTTGAAAGCCTCCAGCCTCAAACAAGACATCGTCAAAGGCATCGATCTCTTGGTCGTGCGCGAGCTGACCGGCGGCATTTATTTCGGCAAACCCCGCGGCATCCGCGCGCGGGGCGAAGAGAAAAAAGGCTTCAATACCGAAGTGTATTCCACTTCCGAGATCGAACGCATCGTGCGCTCGGCCTTTGAAGCGGCTCGCGGGCGCAGGAAAAAAGTTACGTCGGTGGACAAGGCCAACATCCTTGAAAGTTCAATCCTGTGGCGCGAGGTCGCGACCGGCGTGGCTGCAAGCTACCCGGACGTCGCTCTCGAACACATGTACGTGGACAATTGCGCGATGCAGCTCGTGCGCAACCCTCGGCAATTCGACGTCATCGTCACGACGAATCTTTTCGGCGACATCTTGTCCGACGAGGCCGCCATGCTGACGGGTTCGATCGGCATGCTGCCTTCGGCCTCGATCGGAGTTAAGAAAAACCGCTTGGGATTCCCCCAAGGCATGTACGAACCGGTTCACGGCAGCGCTCCGGACATCGCGGGCAAGGGTATCGCGAATCCCTTGGCGACGATCCTCTCGCTCGCCATGATGGTAAGGCATTCGTTAGGCCGCGACGACATCGCCACGCGCGTCGAAAAAGCCGTCGAAAAGACGCTTGCGGACGGGCTACGCTGCGGCGACATTTATAACGGCGCGGAAGAAGGCACGCGCAAGGTTGGCACCGCGGAAATGAGCGCGGCCGTCAAAGAAAGACTGAATTGAAGGGATTATGAAAAAAGAAAAATACACAGTGGCGATCTTGGGCGCGACCGGCGTGGTCGGACGCGAAATGATTTCGATTCTGGAAGAACGTAAATTCCCGGTGGGTGAACTGCGTCTCTTCGCGACCGAAAAGTCGGCGGGCGACGTGATCGAGTTCAACAACCATTCGCTCAAAGTCCAGGTCGTGGATGAACATTCTTTCGACGGCGTCGACCTCGTCATGGGAGACACGCCGACCGCGGTCTCGAAAGAATTAATCCCCAAGGCCGTGGCGAAAGGCGCCATCGCTGTGGATTGTTCGAGCGCGTTCCGCATGGATCCGGACGTTCCTCTGGTGGTCCCCGAAGTGAACGCGCATGCGATCGCGCGTCATAAAGGCATCATCGCCGGCGCGAATTGCTCCGCGATCCCGGTCGCAGTCGCGATCAAACCCTTGCATGAAAAATTCGTCGTGAAGCGTCTCGTGCTTTCTACGTATCAGTCGGCTTCCGGAGCGGGGAAGGGCGGCACGGACGAGCTCGTCGATCAGACCACGGCTCTGTTCAACCACAAAGACCCCGTCATGAAGGTGTTCCCGTATCAATTGGCCTTCAACGTCATCCCTCACATTGATGGTTTCTTGCCGTCCGGCGATACCAAAGAAGAGGCGAAGATCATCGAGGAGTTGAAGAAAATGGTCGAAGCCCCGAACATGGGCGTCTCGGTCACGGCCGTCCGCGTGCCGGTTTTGGTCGGGCATTCGGCGTCTTTGAACATTGAAACCGAGAAGAAGGTGACCCCGGAAGAAGCGCGCGCGATTTTCCGGAAAATCCCCAACGTCATCGTTAAAGACGACATCGAGAAAAAAGAGTATCCTCTGCCCATCGACGTGGCGGGCCGCGACGAAGTGTCGATCGGCCGCATCCGCGAAGACAAATCCATCGCGAACGGACTGAACCTCTGGGTCGCGGCGGATAACTTAAGAAAAGGGGCGGCTCTCAATGCCATCCAGATCGCCGAAATCTTGGTTCAAAAGTACATCTAGCCTTTCCGCTCTCCCAAGACTCGGAATCGCCGCGGCTTTGGTGGCCGCTTCGATCACCCCGTCGCCGCGTGCTTTCGCCTTTCCGGACCAAGAAAAAGCCGTACTGACCGGAGTCACAGCGCAAGCGTCTTTCCTGGCGATGCAGGGCGACCGCTATCTCTTCGCAGCCTCCGGAAATAAGATTCTGCGTTTCGATACCCAGACCTTCGTCCTGACCGACGATCAGATTCCGACGCTCAGCGATTATTCCGACGAAACGGGTCGGGACGATTTAAGCGGGGACGTGGCGGGTCTGATGATCCGTGGTTCTCATCTCTATGCCGTGCAGACCGACGGCGATTTGGTCACGGTGGATTTGGACGACGTCGCCGCCGATCCGTCTACCACGACGATTTTTGAGGGAGCTTTGGGGGATTTTTCATTCGACAGTGATACGGCGGATAATTCTTTTTACATCTTGAACGAAGCGCAGAACTCGCTGTTCGTCTGGGATTTGGGCGATGAGACTTCCACGTCGATCCCGCTTCTGGACGGCTTCGACTCTCCCGTGTCTCCCACCGCGCTCGCGTTCGTGTCTCCGCCGTCGGGCACCGACAAAATCTACGTCGCGAGCGGCCGCAGCCTCGTTTACGTACTCCCCGAAGGCCAGGCGGGGTTCACCAATACGATCACCTTGGCCGGCACCAATAAAAATTTAAGCGCCCTGGCGGCTTCGCCCGACGGGGACTTTCTCTTCGTCTTGGATACGACGGACGATACGGTGCACGTCATCGATACCGCGACCGACGCGGAAATCGACGGTGATCCCGTCACGGTCGGGGTCAATCCCATTTCTTTTCCTCAAAACTCCGGCTTAAACGCGATCACCGTAACCGACGTCTCGGATCCGAACGACGTCTATGTCTACGTGTCGGGATCCGCAGGGCTTTCGGTGGTGGATTTGAACTTAGGCGCCGGATTCACGGCGCCTTCGATCTTGGACTTCGATGACCAAGGCTCCGGTGATAATGACGACGACCCGCTGGTCTTGTCATCCACGCCGGGAAAAACCGTCGCCTCCAGCGCTGCGGACGGTTACGTCTACTCTTCGAACGGCAACGCCGGCATCTCCGTGATCACTGCGAATCCTTTCATCGACATCGAAGCCACGTCTTTGACCGGCGACACGCTTGCGGTGGGAGGCTCGTTTACGATCCAATTTTCCTCGGATGAGACCGGTACTTACCGCGTGCGGGTGGGAGGCGATCAGACGGAGACGGGATCTCTTGCGGATTCGGGGACCGTAGCGACCGCCGATGCGTCTCAAACGACCGCTGAGATCACTTACGATTCTTCGTTATTTTCGGAAGGCGCCAATCGTGTCTTCGTTTTCGTGGAAGACGCGGATGGTAACGTCGGACGCGACGCAGTCGACATCACGGTCGATACGCCGCCTCCGGCGGTCACCATCACCGGCGTCGGTTTCGGAAACGAGAAAATCGTCGTTTCTTTCGAGCGTTTGACCACGAGCGACTTGGCGAGCTATCGCGTGTACGTCGACAGTAATTCCGCCGCGATCGCGACGGCAACCGATCCCATTGCGACGATCGTCCAACCTTCGAGCGGCGGCAGCGTAGAGGCGAGAATTGCCGGATTGACGAACGGCACGACGTACTACGTGGGCGTGGAGGCCGTCGATCAGACTGGAAACGTCGGCCCTCGCACGACGACGCTCGCCAGCGGGGCCGCGGCCTCCGCGACTCCCGAAGAAACGGTAGGGCTGGCCGGGCGTGCTGGAGAGACCGGCGGATGCGGGTTGATGCCATGACGTCTTTTTTCAGAAAACAGGCTGTCTTGAAATTGAGCGCGGTGATACTCGCGTTAGGATTGGTTTTCAGTGTCTTGCGTCCCGCGCAAGCGGTGGAAAAAACACCTCAGTGGTTTTCCTTGGAATTAAAAGGCGGCGTTTGGATGCCGACCGACCGCACCACGCGCGATTCCTTGGGCACGCTTGAGCCCACAGGGATGCTTGAGTTCGGTTTTTTATACGCTTCCAAACTCGGCGTGGAATTAGGTGTCGGATTCATCGGCGCGAGCGGTACGTCCATCGGCGTCGGCAGCGGACTTCCCGCCGCGGACACGTTTAACTTCACGATGATACCGATCTCGAATAGTGTCACGTTCCGTGCGGACTTCGTCGAAGACCAGCTCTTCGTGCCTTACGTAAAAGCAGGCCCTGACTACGTGATTTTCCGTGAAAACAACCAAGGCACGGTGACGAGTGGCGTGAAGTTGGGGCTTCACGGGACTTTGGGCGTAGGCATTTGCCTGGACCGCATCGAAGATCTTTCCGAATTCATGGAAGAATCGCTGAACGTCAACGACGTTTATTTCACGCTCGAAGGCCGCTATGCCTGGGTCAATGGGTTCGGCGCGAGCGGCGCGGACCTCTCCAACATCACTGCGACCGGTGGGCTGTTATTCGAGTTTTGATGAGGACGCTCAAACTCACCATCGAATACGACGGCACGAATTATTCCGGCTGGCAGATCCAAGCCGGCCAGTCCACGGTGCAAGGTACGGTTCAAGAAGCATTAAGGCGTATTTTAAAAGAAGACGTCGACGTCGTCGGAGCTTCTCGGACCGACGCCGGCGTGCATGCTTGGGGTCAAGTCGCTCATTGCCGCACGTCTTCGGATATCCCGTGCCGGCGCATTTTGGCTTCGCTGCGGGGTTTGTTGCCTCCGGCGATCGCGGTCCGCGACGTGCGCCAAGTTCCCGCAAAATTTCACGCCCAAAAATCGGCCAAAAAGAAAACCTACGTTTACTTGGTTTGGAACCATACGATCCCGTCGGCCTTGCTGCAAAATCGCTCTTGGACCGTTTGGCAGCCGCTTAATCTCACCACGATGCGCAAAGCGGCCAAACATTTAGTCGGCCGCCATGATTTTTCGGCGTTCCGCGGACGCGACAAGGAAACGCGGAAGACGTGGGTGAGAACGATTTACAGCGTCGATATCCGGAAAGCGTCGTCTCCGCTTAAGAGTAGAAAAACGGAAAGTTTCCCTCTAGTCCTGATCACGGTGACGGGGAACGGTTTCCTGAAATACATGGTTCGCAACATCGTCGGCACGCTGACCGAGGTCGGCCGCGGCCGAACCGCTCCCGGGCGTTTTTTGGAGATACTAAGATCAAAAGACAGAACCCAAGCCGGAGTCACCGCTCCGGCCTGCGGGCTCTATTTGGCGGAGGTAAGTTATGGGAAAAAGTAATTGGGTCTTTGTTTTCCTATTAGGAATGCTCGTGGGTTCAGCGCCCGTACGGACGATGGCGCAAGCAGGGGCGGGCGATGCCGTTTCGGTCCTAGGTACGGCGTCTCCGTTCGATGCGGCGACGCAAAGCTCGCTGCAGGAAATCATTACCCGAGATTTCAATTCGCAGAACATCGATGCCCGGATCGTCATCAGCGGGGATGCCGGAGGTTATAAACTGCCGGACGATGGACGAAATTTCTTAACCCGAGCCTTGAGGGTGCCGGTTGATTTCTCAACTCCCTCGGTCGTCATTCTTTGGGTGAAAGGCGAGGGGAAGGCCTATCTGGTTTCATCGCCCAGTCTGTCGGATCGCTTGACCGGTCCCATCCAAAACGACATCGTCCGGAAAAAAATCATGCCGGCTCTTTATAGCGGAAGATACCTGCAAGCGATGTCGGACGGGTTTAAAGGCGTTCACGAAGCTCTGGAAGGCCGTTATGTCTTGGAGGCGCCGCAGCCCAAGAAAAGAAACGTACGCGCGCTCGGAGTTTTGGCCGTGATGGGGGTTTTGCTCCTCTATGGAATGATTCGCGGCGTAATCGCGTTTTTCCGGATGGACACCAGCGGTGTCGGATATTCGGGTGATCCTTTGACAAAACTAAACGACCGTTATCGCCGCGATCACCCGCCGCGGTCCGATCCCTGGGATTGATTCTTAGATATCTTCTTCGTCTTCCGGTGCCGGCATGCCGTCGCCGCTGTCTTGTAGGCCGCTTGAGGAATTGAAAGCCGCGTAACGATCCGCTTTTTTACGGCTCAAGAGGGCGCGCGCCGCGTCTCCGATCATGCTTCCCGCCATGTCCGCCGCTTGGTTCAGATCTTCTTCCGAGCCTTGCAAAGCTTGCGCAAGATCTCCCGCGGCTCCGTCTTGGTGTTGCTGGAGGTAGCTGAAGATGCCTGCTGGGTTAGAGACGTCCACTTCGATGCCAGCATCCGTTGCATTGACGACATCTCGGTTGGTCGCGTTGGTCATATCCTGACCCGCACCGCCTCGGATCGTATAGTGAGCGTTGGTCTGGGTGTTATCCACGATCAACACGTCATCGCCATCACCACCGTCGAGAGTATCTCCTTCGCTGGATCCTGAAAAAATCATGTCCATGCCTTCGTCTTCCGATCCTCCGATCAAGGTGTCGACACCGGAACCACCTTCAAGAATGTCGTCGCCTTTGCCGCCGTCAAGAGTTGCTGCTTCGTCAATGGCTCTGAGAATATCGTTGCCTTCCCCCCCTGTGGCTGACCCGCCTTTGATGGTGATGTAGTCGTCACCTTTACCTCCAATGACATGGGCTTCCGTGGTGGAGGAATAAAAGTACTGTCCAGTATCGGCTAAGCGAAACTTCAGCTCTCCCGTCTCAACCGAGCCAGGAGTTCTGGAGGGTCTTGGTCTTCCAGGGCCTTCTGGATAGTTCCAATGACCCCCAGCACCCTTAAGGCGGAAACGATGCAAGGCCTCGCCATCGGGGGAGTCTTTGAGGACGACAATGATATCGTCTCCTTCTCGGACAAGCTCGACCGCGCCGACCGGTACGCCATTGATTTCTTCTGGGATTTGAAATTCACCAGTCGCTCCGGATTCGTAGACGGTTTCATCGGCTGTGCTTTCGGCTTCATTGATCGTGCCACTGCCGTTTAATGGATCCTGTTGCGTGGTCGCTCCGGAGATATTGATTCCTGATCCAAAATGAACTCCAGTGTCGGCATAACCATCGCCTGTTGTATCTTTGGGGCCCAATTGGCTTGCTCCCAGGTTGATTGTCTTAATCGTGCCTGCTGTGCCTTCGAAGAAAACTTTTCGGGATTTATAATCCGGGATCGTGATGGATTGTCCCGTTGCGGTATCGGTTACGATTAAATCTTTGCCATCACTGCTAGTCGAAATTTCGACATTTTCACCATTGAGAGTGACGACGACATCGCCTGTTCCAGGAACGGGTTGACCCCATTGGGCTTGATGCGCGTCGGCGGCTGGAGGCCCCCATTGAATACCGGAAGCTCCGCCGGATCCACTCGTTGCATTACCACTGTTGATGTTTCTGAGGACGGAGGCGGGAAGCTCGCGGCCGTCGAGGATGCCGTTGTGATTCGCATCGGGATTGGTCGCATCCATCCACGCGTAGTCGTAATTATTCTGTTTCAGCCACAGTTCGCCGTAATCCGTAATACCGTCGCCGTCGGAGTCGGTCGTGGAATCGCTGGTGCCGTTTTGCTGCTCGGCTTCGGCGGTGATGCCGTCGCCGTCCATGTCCACGTCCCGGCGGTTGATGATGCCGTCGCCGTCCAAATCTTCATCGGGAGCATAGTCCGCCAGCGTGTCCAATTCATTTTGCCATTTTTCGAGCTGACGGGGGCTGACCAAGGAAGCGTCTAACTTCGAGAGCAATTCGCGGGCTCTGCTATCGCCGCGGCTGGCTAAATATTCCAATTCTTCGCGCAGTTCATAAAGCTCTTGCTGGGAGCTGACTTGAGCTTCTAACCAGGCGGCCCGGGCGGCGGGATCGCCGTCGGGAGAAGGTTCTTCCATGCTGGTATCGGTATCGGTTGGAAACCCTTCCTCCGCACCCGTTTCTACCCCCGGAGAGGTCTCATCAACGGGTTCCTGGCTCTCGGGTCCCGAGGAGCTATGCAAGACCGGCCCTTGGGATTGGGTGCCGACCATCGAGGAGGGCCTATTTTGGATGCCGTTTACAGACACGGGAAACTCCTTGGTTGAGATGAATTAAGGGTAACAGCCCTTAATTATGCAAGCACAGTGCCAGAAATCTGCTTTTAAAAGGGCTTCAGAATCAGTCTGTTAGAGATGTTTTCCTGCGGAATTTTGGGGTTTCGGGGGCATGGAGCATCGAAAAATGAGGTCTAAAGACCACAGCATCTTGACATTGCTGGGGAACCACCTAAATACCGCAAACCTTCATGTGGCGCTTTTCTCATTTTAATAAGTACGGTCTTTCGATTTTTATCATTTTTTCCCTCCTGCTTTTTTTATCGCAAGCCCAATCCGAGCCGGCCGACCCGAAAACGGCTTCGATCGAAGCCAAAGACTTAGTTTTTTCGGTGCAGTCTGATTTCGAACGGCATGACTATAGAAAGGTCATTCGCGTTTATCGTGCTTATGTCTCCAGCCATCCTGAGAAATACGTGCCTACGATCGTGCGTATTTTTTACAGCCAGTCCTTGGCGAACTCGGGAGAAGTGGAAGACGCGATTGCGGCGTTGAAGAACCTCCTCTCGGACATGCCGCCGCAATTGAATCCCGTCAAACTTCACTACGATCTGGCGAATCTCTTGTTTATTCAAAACCGCCTGGAAGAAGCCCGCATGGCCTATCAAAAGGTCGTGATCCTCGGAGAAAATTCGCGCCAGGATTTGGCGAAGTCCAAGGAACGTCTGGCGTGGATACGTACGAAAGAAGAGGGCGGACGCGGCCGGGACTTGATATCGCTACGGCTGATCGACCTCGAAACCGCCTTGGAAATAGGTGATATTCCGGACGGTGCCGCCGTTTTCTTGAAACAAATCGTGCAAGACGCGAACGGTGCCGAAAATCCCGCGACGAATTCTACGACCGAAAAAGCGAAGAAGCTCTTGGTCCGCATCCAAGACATCCGTACGGAGCGTGCCCGTGCTTTATTGGATGAAGCCCGGCGGCTTTATGACGAAGAAAAGAAATTCAACGAAGTCAGGGAGATTTTAAATCAGATTTTGACCTCTTATGGTGACGTCGTCGAGAAGCCCTCGGTCGAGGCTCTTTTGAAAGCCGTTTCCAATAAATAAGGGTTAGGATCTTGCGTGAAGTTCTCTTGACACTTAAGACCCCCTTGTTCAACATTCCGCGTCATTTCAACAAAGGAGAAACGTACTATGAATAGCAAGAAGCTCATGACGGTCGCAGCCCTGCTGCTCGTTAATGTCCTCGTCAATCAAGAATGCCAGGCCCAGCAGCCTGCCGCGGCGCCCGCACCTGCGGCTCAAGCAGCCGCTCCGGCTCCGACGGCAGTTCCCACGCCCCCTGCGGTCGATGGCGTGAAAGTCGTCGCCAAGTTCACCGGCACGGCCCCCGTGATGGGCAAGCTGAAGAGAGAAGCTGATCCTTTCTGCGGCAAAACGGCCATGACGGATCAGGAAGTCGTCGTGAATCCGAACGGCACGTTGAAGAATGTTGCCGTTAGGGTTTCGCAAGGAGCGACTCCTTCTGCGACGCCTCCGGCCGAAGCGATCGAAATCGATCAGACCAATTGCATGTATACGCCTCGCGTCTTGGTAGGCGTGACGGGTCAGAAGATGCTTATTCATAACAGCGACCCTATCATGCACAACGTGCATTCCTACACGGGGACGGCGACTGGTTTTAATCAGGCCCAGATGAAGGGTTCCAAGAGCCTCGAAAAGATCGTCCCCGCGGGTGTCACGAAGTTTAAATGCGACGTGCATCCCTGGATGACTGGATACATCATGGGCAACGATAACCCTTACGTCTGCGTCACCGACGACAAGGGTGAATGCACCTTGAAAGGTGTTCCTGCCGGTTCTTATACGATCGAAACCTGGCATGAAAAGTACGGCGTCAAGACGGCAACGGTCACTGTGACCGCCGGTCAGCCGGCCGCTGCGGAAGTCTCTTACGCGGCCCAGTAAGCGCTTCGTTAGAACGAATACAAAATAAGGAAACCCCTGTGCCGCAAGGTACAGGGGTTTTTTTATGCCTTAAAAAGACGCAAGTGCACGTGGGGTATGTCCGGAAAGTCCCTGGTAAACTTAACAATCCAACTGTTTTGCGCGTTGGTGCCAGGAATAGGCGATCGAGGCGATCGCGACTAAGACTCCGGAGATGACGGCGATCAAGACCCAGATTCCGGATTTGATTCCTTGAACCATGGAAGAGTTTGGATCGCCGAAACAAACGGCGCAGGCCTGAGCCGTGCCAGAAAAAAGCTGAGAAACCAAAAACAAAAGTAGAAAGGCGCTGAGATTTTTGGATTTTTTCTGAAACCAAAACCCGTAAGGGATTAAAAGCAAAAGTGCTAAGGCTCCCACACCGATGATGGTCGCATCCCAGATAGCCGAAGAGGCGGCATAAGAGTGATAGCCCCAAAACATCAGGAAAAGAGAAAGCATCAACGAAACGGCGATGAAAAAGATGTGGAAAACCTTAAGGGACATGTCGAATTTATACCGTCAAAACGGTTCCGGTGGCCAGCATGGTGATGGCGATCATTAAAAGAAAGAGTCCAAGCGTCAGCAGCAGGATGGATACGATCCAGGCCTTTTCGGATTTGAGGTGCATGAAAAAGAAAACCACAAGAGACGCCTTGATCGTCGCAATGATCAAGGCCAACGTGACCGCAGGTCCCGTCGCTAAGTGCAGGTAGCTGACGGCGACCGTGATGACGGTGAAAAAAGCCAGCGCGAAAAAAATGCCGACGTAGGTCTTGATGTGTTTCCGGACTTCTTCCGGAGAATGACCTTCATGATGTGCGGCTGTAGGGGCGTGCTCCATAAAGTCTCCTTAAAAATCTTACAGTAGGTAAATCGACGGGAACAGGAAGATCCAGACCAAGTCGACGAAGTGCCAGTAAAGCCCGGCCGCTTCGACGCGTCCCATGAACATCTTCGGATGCGTCTTCCACAGTTTGCTGCCCGGAAGGAGCAGGTAAAGGTTGGTTAAAATGCCCCCGATGACGTGAAGCACGTGAAGTCCCGTCAGCAGGAAATAGACGGCATAGAAGTTGTTGGTGGACGGGTAATGATGAAGCTCGAATTTGTGTCCGTATTCGAAGCTTTTGACGACCAGGAATCCGATGCCCAAAAGGACCGTCAGCGTCATGTACACGCGATAGCGGTCGAAGCGGTTCATGGCCAAGGAAGCCCAAGCCATGACCATCGTGACCGACGACGTAATCAGAATCATCGTATTGAGCGTCGCCAAGGGCACGTTCAAAATCGTCCAGCCGTGCGGCCAATCCGGCGTTCCTGAGCGCAGTACGATGTAGGCCGAAAACAGGGCACCGAAAAGCATGATTTCAGAGGCGATGAACAGCCAGATCGCCAGCTTGGAATTGGTGGTGCCCGTTACCGGATGCGGTTCGTCGATATAATGAATCACGGCTGAAGACATAAGTTCTCCTTAAAAAGCTTACGGAATCTGTTGAGGAATGAAATCCGGGGCCTTTCCGGGGACGCTGTATTCATAAGGTCCGCGGTGCACCACGGGTTCTTCCAGGAAGTTTCCGTGGGGAGGAGGCGTCGGCGTGGCCCATTCCAGGGTCGTCGCATCCCAAGGATTGTCGGAGGCCTTCTTGCCCGTTTTCAAACTCAGGAAGAAGTTAATGATGAACAGGAGTTGAGCCGCACCTAAGGTCCACGCACAGATCGACATGAAGACGTTCGTTCCTTGGACTGCCTCGGCATGCGCGTACGTGATGGGTGTATGGAGGCGGCGCGAAACACCGGCCATGCCCTGAATGAACATCGGCATGAAAATGCCGTTGATCGCCAGGAAGGAAATCCAGAAATGCAGCTTACCCAAGGTCTGGTTCATCATGCGCCCGGTGGCTTTCGGGTACCAATAATAGATGCCCGCGAAAAGCGCGAACAAGGTTCCCGGTGCAACGACGTAATGGAAGTGCCCGATGACGTAATACGTATCATGTAAGTAAATATCGGAAGTCGCGAGTCCCAGAGGGAGGCCGGTCAAACCGCCGATAGCGAACATCGGAAGGAACGCGAGCGCGAAATGCATCGGTAACGTGTAGCGGATTGATCCGCCCCAGAGCGTGATGATCAGGCATGTGATCAAGACGACGGAAGGGATCGAGATGATCATCGTCGTCGTCTGGAAGAAGTTACTCATCGCCGTCCCCATGCCCGTCATGAACATATGGTGAGCCCAAACGATGAACGACATGAAGCCTAAAAAAATGACCGAATAGACCATTGTCTTATAGCCGTACAGCGGCTTGCGCGTGTTGTTCACGATGATTTCGCAGATGATGCCTAAGGCGGGTAAGATCAAGACGTAGACTTCCGGATGCGCCAAAAACCAAAAAAGATGCTGCCAGAGAAGGGGATTGCCGCCGCCGGCGACCGCCGCCGGCGTACCACTAACGACGAGTCCGGTGGGCAGGAAGAAGCTAGTACCCGCCAAGCGATCCATGAGTTGCATGACGCCGGCCGCTTCGAGCGGGGGGAACGCCAAGAGCAGCAAGAAAGACGTGACGAACTGCGCCCAGACTAAGAAAGGCAGACGGAAGAAAGACAGGCCTTTCGCGCGCAGGTGAACGATCGTGACAATGATATTGACAGAACCTAACAGGGACGACGTGATCAAAAAGATCATGCCGATCAACCATATGGTTTGTCCGGTCGTGGCAATGTCCGAAAGCGGGGGATAAGACGTCCAACCGGAATTTGCAGCTCCACCCGGGGCAAAGAAACCCAAGAACATAACGACACCGCCGACGAAATAAGACCAGTAGCTCGCGGCATTGAGTTTCGGGAAGGCCATGTCCGGCGCGCCCACTTGTAAGGGGACGAGGTAGTTTCCGAATCCGCCGACGGCCAAGGGAACCACGCCCAAAAAGACCATGATCGTGCCGTGCATGGCGCCCAAGGAATTGTAAAAATCAGGCGTCATGATGCCATCGGGCATGCCCGCTTCGGGAAGCCACTTGCCGATGACGGGAAGCGCTTCTCCGGGATAGGCCAGCTGCCAGCGCATCAACATCATGAGGCAGAAACCGAAGAAGAGGAAAATAAGGGCGGTGACAGAATACTGGATACCAATGACCTTATGATCGACGGAAAAAATGTATTTCCGGATGAAACCGAGCTCCTCATGATGGCCGCCGTGATCGTCCGCCGTATGGTGATTTTTATCGTGTGCACTCATGTCCATTATCCTCTTCCGTAATGATTATTGGGGTGTCGCCGCGGGCTCGAGAGCCGCCGTGGGTGAGGCTGCAGGCGGTGGGGCGAGTTCCGCTTCGCGTTCCGCCATCCAGGTCTTGTATTCTTCCGGAGTGTCGATCGAAACATATCCCTTCATGATCGTATGACCGTTGCCGCAGAGCTGCGCGCAGGCGATTTCGAATTGCCCTGTACCTTTCGCCTGCCACCAGATCGGCACCTTCATGCCCGGGATCGCGTCTTGTTTGACGCGCAGGACGGGGATGAAAAAGCTGTGAATGACGTCTTTAGAGGTCAGAGTCGCAAGTACGGGTTTATCGACCGGGAAATGAAGCTGGTTTAAGGTGATGATGTCGTCTTTCCCGTTCAGATCTTCGGGGTCGAGTCCCAAGGAGTTACTGTCACTGATAAGCTTGGGGTCGGTCTTGCCGAAAATGCCGTCGCGACCCGGATAGTGAATGTTCCAGACGAATTGCTGGGCCACGATCCTTAAATTGGTCGATTCGCTTTCCTTGGGGAAATCCGTCCGCAGTTTCGACCACGCCGGATAAGAGAGCCCGATCAAGATCGCGGCCTCGAAAAGGACGACGCCGATTTCGAGGACTTTTGGAAATTTGGTCGTGGGCTCGGCCGCGGACGCGGTGTGACCCGGACGTTGGCGGAAACGGATCAAACAATAGATGAAAAAAGCGCCCCATCCGATAAAGAGGGCCGCCATAAACCAATGCATGATGTGAATGATCTGGTCGATGATCGCGCCATGCATCGAGAGGTTCGGAGGGAGCCCCCAGCCGTAGATCGAATCCGGTTCCATAGTTCGCTAGCCTTCTTTGAAAAATTGGTTTTGAAAAACAAAAAAAACGAAGACTCGTTTTCTTTTCGCGTGCTGCGGGTAACATACGGGTTTTTGAGCGTCAAGAATTGATCGCTTTGTTCTCTCAAGATTGCTAAAAGGAAAACCCTCGTGACGTCTTATCTCTTGAAACGCCTGCTTCTGATCGTCCCCACGTTCTTGGGGATCACCCTGATCACGTTCTTCATCATCCAACTCGCGCCCGGGAATCCCGTCTCCTTAAAGCTGCAGCAGCTCGGCGGCGAAGGCATCAAGGTCGAGAGCGTTTCCAAAGAAGTCATCGAAGCGACCAAAAAGCTCTACGGGTTGGATCAGCCTTTCGCGGTGCAATACGGCCGGTGGGTGAAGCGCGTCGTCACACTCGATTTCGGGGATTCTTACAAAGATCACCGTCCCGTCATCGAAAAAATCCGCGAGGCGCTGCCGGCGACGTTGCTCTTGAACGTCTGTTCGTTGATCTTAATATACCTGATCTCCGTTCCCCTCGGGCTTTATTCCGCTTTGCATCCACGCAGCCTTTTCGATCGCGTGATGACGTTGATTCTTTTTTTCCTGTATTCGTTGCCCTCTTTCTGGGTAGCGATGCTGCTCATTATGTATCTGGGAGGAGGAGATTATCTGAACCTCTTCCCCGTGGTGGGATTGACCTCAGCTTATTTCGATCAATTGTCGTGGATCTATAAAATCGGGGACGTGATCTGGCATATGGTGCTGCCCATCATCGTATTGACTTATGGAGGACTGGCGTTCCTGTCGCGGTTCTCGCGTGCTCAGATCTTGGACGTCGTGAAACAGGATTACATCCGCACCGCCCGGGCGAAGGGTGTCCCGGAGAGGGCGGTGATTTTCAAGCATGCGCTGCGTAATGCGTTGATCCCGTTCATCACGCTGGTGGGGACTCTTTTGCCGGCATTGATCGGTGGCAGCGTGATCGTGGAACAGATTTTTTCGATCCCGGGCATGGGAAACTTAAGCTTCGAGGCCGTGCTCTCGCGCGATTATCCGACCGTCATGGCGATCGCGGCGATCGAAGCGTTCCTGACGCTGATCAGTCTTGTGGTCAGCGACATCTTATACGTCGTCGTCGATCCGAGGATTTCATTCGAAAAGGCTTGAAACTATGAGTCTTAAAATCTTTTGGAGCCGTTTTTCGAAGAATCGCATGGCCGTTTGCGGTCTCGTGGTGGTCCTGCTTTTTTTCGCGATGGCTTTGCTGGCACCGTGGATCTCGCGGTATTCGCCCACGACATACGATCTCGACGCGACTCTTTTGCCGCCTTCGGCCGCCCACTGGCTGGGGACCGATGAAGAAGGGCGCGATATCTGGGCGCGCATGGTTTATGGGTCGCAGATTTCACTTACGGTCGGATTTCTTTCGGTCGCGATTTACATTGCGATAGGGATTTTTTTTGGAGCCCTGGCTGGTTATTTCGGCGGATGGATCGACGTGGCGGTCTCCCGGCTCATCGAGATCATGATTTGTTTCCCGGCCTTTTTCCTGATCTTGGCCGTTTTGGCGTTCGTGGGTCCTTCGCTGATTAATATCATGATCGTGATCGGCCTCACCAGTTGGCCCGGCATCGCGCGTCTCGTGCGCGGCGAGTTTTTGAAACTGAGGCGTCAGGAATTCGTATTATCGAGTCAAGTGGTGGGCGGAAGCACGGGGCGTATCATTTTCAGGCACATACTCCCGAATAGTCTCGCGCCGGTCTTAGTATCGGCGACTTTCGGCATCGCTTCGTCGATCCTGGTCGAATCAAGCCTGTCATTTTTGGGATTCGGCGTGCAGCCGCCGACGCCGTCCTGGGGGGAGATTCTTTCTCAGTCACGCGACTTCATCGACATCGCCTGGTGGCTGGCCTTCTTTCCGGGGCTCGCCATTTTTCTTTCGATCACGGCTTATAATCTCCTCGGTGAAGGCATTCGGGACGCGATCGATCCTCGTCACTCGAATTTTTCGTGAAGCGTGACAGGTTTTTGATTCTTCTTAAATCGCATATTCAAAAGCTCGACGACCAGCGAGAATGCCATTGCGAAATAGATGTAACCTTTGTTGACGTGCTGTCCGAAGCCTTCGGCCGTCAGTAAGACGCCGATCAAGAGCAGGAAGCTCAAAGCCAAAATTTTCATGCTCGGATGGCGGTTCACGAAATTTGAAATTCCGCCGGCGAAGAGCAGCATCACGACGACCGAAGCCATCATGGCGATGACCATGATCAGGATATGCGGTGACATGCCCACGGCGGTGATGACGGAATCCAACGAAAATATGATGTCCAATACCAAGATCTGTAAAAGCACCGATCCCAACCCCGTTTTTTTGCGTGCGGGATCGTGTTCCTCCTCGGCGATTTCGAGCTTGTGGTAGATTTCATGCGTGGATTTCGCGATCAGGAACAATCCACCCACCAAGAGAATTAAGTCACGGCCCGAAAACTCCTGGGAGAAAAGAGAAAAAAGCGGCGTGGTTAACTTCATCATCCACGAAAGCGAAAATAAAAGCAGCAGGCGTACGATGAAAGCCAAGCTTAAACCCAGCCGCCGGGCACGTGCTTGAAGCGCCAGGGGCAAACGCCCGGCCAGGATGGCGATGAAAATGACGTTGTCGATGCCTAAGACGATTTCCATCGCCGTGAGGGTCAAGAGGCTGATCCACGTACTGCCGTGAAGGAAGATTTCCATGTTAGGTTCCCTATTTTTCCGCGTCTTTGAGGATGTCCTTCATCTTATGCGGTTCCGGCAGTTCCGATTTTTCCTCCGGTCTCAGCAAAGAAATGACCATCGACAGCGTCAGGATGCCCGCGATGATGCCTAAGGACCACGCGACGGGGAATTTGAAGAAATCCATGATCAGCATTTTCACGCCTACGAAGGCTAGGACGATTCCCAGCCCGTATTTGAGGAAATGGAATTTTCCCATGATGCCCGCGAGCAGGAAGAAGAGGGCGCGAAGTCCCAAGATCGCGAAAATGTTCGAGGTATAGACCAAGAAGGGATCCTGCGTGACCGCGAAAATGGCCGGGATGGAATCGACCGCGAACATCACGTCGGTCGCTTCGATCAATACCAAGACCAACAGCAAAGGCGTCGCGAAGGTACGGCCTTTTTCTTTCACGAGGAAATGCGAGCCCCGGTAATTGTCGACCATGGGGATGAAGCGCCGGAAAAATTTCAGGATCGGATTGCTTTCGGGATGCACGTCCTCGCTTTGCTGTGCCAATAGTTTAATGCCCGTAAAGACCAGGAATCCGCCGAAGACGTACATGATCCAATGGAATTTCTGGATCAACAGCGCCCCCATGAAGATGAAGAACGCGCGCAGTACTAACGCCCCCAAAATGCCCCAGAAAAGCACGCGATGCTGGAGGTTCGCAGGTACCGAGAAGTAGGAAAAGGTCACCAGGAAGACGAAGAGGTTGTCGACCGACAAAGCTTTTTCGATCAGATAACCGGTCAAAAACTCCAAGGCATGCTGCTTGCCGACGAATTTCCAGAGCAGGACGTTGAATACCAGTGCCATGCTGATCCAGATCATGCTGGAGATAAGGGCCTCGCGCACCGTGATCGCGTGGGCCTTGCGGTTGAAGACGCCCAAGTCGAGTACGAGCATCAGGACGACGAAAACGGTGAATCCGATCCAAAGAGCAGGGGTGCCGACGCTGGTCAGGGGCATAAAATCTCCTTAAGGGAAGCGGTTATAAGAAAGTGGCTGGGAGGAAAAGGAGAATGTGTTTCAGTCTTCCATTAATTCTTTCAAATCACTGTGATGGCTGCGCGCGTCTTCGAAACCTAGATCGAGGAGTTTCTTTAAGTACTCCGGTAGGAAGCTGATGTAGGAAAGAAAATCAGTGCCGCTGGAAGAATTGATGTCGAGAGAGCGTACCAGGAATTTTTCGAAAGCGGAGAGTTTGTCGCGGCCGCGCTGGAAGATGTGGTTGAAAAGTTCCCCGATGTCCTCCGAAGGACGGATGCGCAGGACTTCCAGGCGCTTCAATCCGCGGTTTGCGATGTCGCCTTTGATGTTCTTCTTCGCAAGCATGTCGTTTAGGTCTTCGAGAAAATTGCGTCCGTGCAGCATCTCGCTCCAATCGATGATCTTATTGATGCGTTGAAGCTGTTCCAAATCGTATTGGATGCGGTCCAAGAATATCGAATTCATCACGCGGCCCATGACCTGGCCCATCGCAGGATCGTGGCCCTTTTTTCCGTGGGACGGAATTTTTTCACCCGGTTTAACCCGGTGATGGAGCCCGATGACCAACAAAGCGTCAGCGCCCAGTTGGATCGCGGGCGACATCGGTGTGTTGAGGCGGAGTCCTCCGTCCGTGTAGGCAATGCCGTCGATTTGTACCGTCGGGAAGGCGATGGGGATAGCGGCGGAAGCTTTGGCGTGCAGCGCCTGAATTCGCGTGAGATGATGGATATACTCGCCGGTGTATTCGACGTCCGGATGCTTTTCGATGAAGAGCTCCATGCGGCCCGTGAAGACGTTGGTCGCAACCACTGAGACCGCCTGCACCAAGCCTGCCTGAACGTTGGGAGAAATGCTCGCCCAAGGCACGACTTTTTCGAGAAAAGCTAGAAAAGGTTCCGTGTCGAGAAAGCCCCGGAAATGGATGCCTTGGCCTTTGAGGTTGAGTATGTTTCGAAAAATACCTTTTCCGCTTTGGAGAATGAAATCGCTGAAGGCGCTGAAGTCACGGCGGTAGATGTGCTCCGAACGCACGGATTCCCAGAGGGTGCGTAGTTCTTCTCCTTGGAGTTTGAGATCGTGGGCCGTGGCCGCGAGGTAGCAGGTGTTAATGGCGCCGACCGAGGAGCCGCAGAGCGTGTCGAAAGACCGCTGCCGGAATTTCGTCGGCAGCATCGTGCGGATGTAATGCAGGATCCCCGCTTCATAAGCGCCGCGAGCTCCGCCTCCGGAGAGAACGACTCCTAAATTGCGCCTCAGTGGCTTTCGCCGGGGTTCGTTTTTCACGAACCCAAAGTATAACTGAAAGAAAGCACTTCGAAAACCATTATCGGTTGTGTTTCCCAAAAGGATCTTTTAGCGTTTCTTGATTTTTAAAGAACCTACAAAGGAGACCACATGAAAAAAGCGATTTTGTTTGCGATGGCCATTTTATTGTCTGCTCCCTTGCTGCACGCGGGGGAGTCCATCCCCATGGATTGGTCTTTGAGTAAGGTCACGTGGGTCGGTAAGAAAGTTCTGGGTCAGCACAACGGCACGGTGAAGATCAAGGACTTGGAATTGTCCGTCGTCGCCAAAGAACTCAATGTCGTTCCTATCATTGACGCCGAGCGTCCCGCGCGCGTGGTCATCGACATGAATAACATTGCGGCTGAAGATCTTAAAGATGCGGATGCGAACGCGAAGCTCGTGGGCCACCTGAAATCCGAGGATTTCTTCGACGTGGCGAAGTTCCCCACGGCGACCCTGGTGCTGACAGAAGCCAAACCCAAGGACGCATCGACGCAGGAACTCAAAGGAAAACTCACGATCAAAGGCGTCACGCGAGACGTCTCTTTTCCCGCGAAGGTCTCTAAGTCCGGCGACACGTGGAAAGCCGTGGGCACTTTGACCGTCGACCGCACTCAGTACGACATCCGTTACCGCTCCGGAAAATTCTTCGAAGGTTTGGGGGATAAGATCATCAAGGACGAATTTGAGATCGGGTTCGAGATCGTGATCGCACCGAAAAAATCCTAATTCGGAAGTTTCGCCATCTCGCGCAGGAGTCTCACGCGCAGCGCCGTGGCGGGGTGCGTGTCGAACCAGCCGGATTTTTCGGAGTTGGCTTCCATCTTCGGACCGCCTTTAAGTTTTGCTTTCATGTCTTCGGCGGCTTTTAAAGGATTAATAAAAAAAAGATGCTGCGTGCCACGATTGGCGATGTCCAGCTCGTCCGGATCGCCCGCGATCTTTAGGAGAGCGTCCGCGAGGGCTCCGGGATTTCGTGTCAGTTCTGCGCCCGTGTTGTCGGCGAGCAGCTCGCGTTTGCGCGAGACTGAAAACTGAATCAAACGTGCGGCGATCGGCGCCAAGATCGCTAAGACGACCGCGACGAGGGCAAAGACGGCTTGAGCTTGGCCTGCATTTTTGGAGGATGACCGGCGAGAGTTTCGAAGAATCCGCCAAAACATGTCGCATAGGAGCGCGATCGCTCCGACCATCACGGCCATCAAAATCGAGAACCGGCTGTCAAAGTTTTTGATGTGACCCATCTCATGCCCGATCACGGCTTGAAGTTCTTCGCGGTTCAATTGCTCCAACAAACCCGTCGTCGCGGCGATCATGGCTTTATCCGGGCTCATGCCGGCGGCGAACGCGTTCGAGGCGGGTGTATCGATTAAAAAAACGCGGGGCATCGGTAGTCCCGCTGCGATGGCCATTTCTTCGACGACGTTGAAAAGCTCGGGACTGTCGCTTTTCTGGATTTCTTTGCCACCCATCGACATCATGACGATGCGCGATCCGGCCGAATAACTGATCGCCAAATAAACGGCGGCTCCGCCCACGGCGAGCGCGGCGCCGGTCAGCGGGTCTCCGTTGGCAGCGCCGAAAACGAATCCCAGAAGGGTCAGTAAGAGGAAAGCGGAAATCATCAGGAGGACGGAATTGCGCTTGTTGCGCGCGATCTGGTCATAGAGATGTTCGGAAAAACGATCGGACATGAAGGTGACAGCCTCTAAAATTGCACTTTGACGGCCTTGCGTTCTTCGGGTGATTCGACTTCAAAGAGCTGGGCTTCGGTGAATTTAAACATACCCGCGAGGATATTGCGCGGAAAGCTTTGGATCAGAGTGTTAAATCGATTCGGCGTAGCCTTTGACGGTTTCGACAAGGTTCGGGATCAAGTCGTAACGGCGCTTGAGTTGCACGTCGATCTGCGACCAGGCGTTTTTGACCTGATTGCGCCAGGCGACCAAGCTGTTGTAGGCGACGATGGCCCAGAGGACGAAAAGCACGGCGAAGCCGATCAAGAAAAGGGTGATGTTCATGGGATTCGTTTCTAATATTTCATGCGCGCTTTGTGAAGGGGAATCGATTCTTACAGCTTAGGCTTGTTCTTCGCGTCATAGCCCGTCATTTCAAGATAACCTTTCGTGACCGGCAGATCGCGCGCGCTTTCTTCGGTCACGGAGGCGCTGCCTTCCCAATAAGTCACTTGCGTCGTCTTGCGCGTAATCAATTCTTGGTCGTGGAAGTCTGCTTCGACCTTGAGTTTTAAATTCTGCGACGGGATTTCAAGCTTCCATTCCATCGGATAAACAGCCTCGGAACGGGGGCTTTTCCAAGGACGCGAAGACTGAATGTGGATGTCGCTTGCGGTCAAGGACAGCGACTTTCCCTCGGCGTCGGTCAAGCTTCCCGAGAGGAAGTCTTGGCCGCTGCGGTCCCGTAGGCGGTAAATCATCAACGAACGGCCTTCGGATAAATGAAGTCCAAACCAGTCCCAGCCGGTTTGAGTCTCGGAGAGTTGATTGGATCCAAATTCATGGTCGAACCAAGCCTCGCCCGAAGCGTTCTCGATGACTTCCGATTTCCGGTGGATCCGGCACCGCGTTTTCTGGCGCGGTACGGAATAATAATAACTCGCATGACGTCCGTCGTTCGCCTTCGGCGAATAACCGTTTTGGCCCTGGAGAACGATGCTGTTCTGAGAGCTTGCAGGCAAAGTCAAAAGGCATTCATAGGAGAAATCCTCGCCCTGCGCCTTGAGTTTCCAGCCTAAATCCGTCATCTCGGCGCGGAATTTCGGCAGATGCACGTTTAAAGTATCCCGTGAAGCGTCTGCGATTCCGAGGGCACCGCGTCCGGCGGATTCGGAATAGGAGAATGATTTCCCGTGAAGATCGCTTAAGGCTGCGTGGCCCAGGTAAATTTGATCCGTTCTCCAAGCGCTGCGTGCATTTGCTGGAGCAGAGCTTTCGGCGGATTTTGGTAGAGCCGTCCGGAAGATCGTCCATTGAAATCCGAATTCACGCCCGCCTTCGGATTTCACGTGGCCTGTCACGTACCACCATTCGTTTTGAAATTCCGGATGCGCCCCGTGATCGCGTGGAAAAATGAAAACCCGTCCCGGCGTCACGGCGGCAAAGTCCGCTGACTGTAGCAGGGAGGGCGTCAAAGCCAGTCCAAGACCTAGAAAAATCCCGAGCCATCGGGGAAATTTTTTTTGCATCATTCGTGGTACCTCATTCATCGTACCTCAAGGCCTGAGCGGGCGTGATTTTCCTCAAGCGTCTCAACGTAAAGAGTCCGGCCAACGACCCGACCACGACGGTCAAGAAGGCGCTCTTCGGAAGTAGATGCCAATCCGGATCGAAGAAGATCGTCCAGCCGAAAAAATTATAGTGCACTTCCGCAATGATGACGTGGCTCAAAGCGAGACCGATCAAGGCGCCCAGACTTTCGCCGAGGAGTGAGAGCACGAAGCCGTGAAAAACCCCTAAAAATCCCAAACGCCGCTGCGAAAGACCTTGAGCCATCAAGAGCCCATACTCCCAGCGGCGTTCCTCGGCGAGCGAGGCGATCGTCGTCAACACGCCCAGGAAAGCCACGGTCAAAGCAATTCCTTTCAAGATTTCAGTCACGAGAAAGGTTTGATCGAATATTTTTAAGATCTTCGCGCGCAATTCTGCCCCTCTCTGGATTTCCAGAGAAGGGGGCAGATTTTTAAACGCCGAGATCCGGTTGAGGGCTTTTCCGGTGGCTGCGGCGTTTTCGAAAAAAAGCGCGGCCGCGTGCACACGGTCATCTCCGGTGAGTCTCCGGAAGTCGGACGCATTGACGTAAATTAAACCCCGTTCGGAAGAATAATCATAAAGGATCGCACCGACGTTTAACCGCCATTCACCCCAGGGCGTCTTGACCGAAAAGTCATCGCCGAGACGCAAATGCCGGCGGTGCGCGAACGATTCGGCCAAGGCCGCGCGGATCGTTCCAGGTGGGAGGCGGGTGACGTCCGCGAAATGCGTGCGGTCCCCCTCGAGCAGTCGGAAAGTCCCGCGCGCCATTAATGCGTCCAAGGCGACCGCGGAGAGTAAGACGTCCTGGTTCTCGTATCGGACGGTTTCCGTGCGGTTGGTTTCCAGGCGGCGCACATCCGGAAGCTCCGATAAATTTTTCAGGAAAGAAGGCGGCAGTGTCGGGCGTTCTATGCCGAGGCCTTTTTCTTCCGGTAGGATCAAATAAACGTCGCCTTGGATTGAGGCTTCAATCCAGTCGGAGACGCTCGCGCGGAACGACGAGACCATGAGTCCTACGCCCAGCCAGAGACCGACCGCGAGCGAAAGGGCTGCGATTACGACGCCTGCGCGGTAAGGGTTTTCCTTCACTTGGGACGTTGCGACTAAGAAAAGTCCCGAACGTAGACGCCGCGCAATGGCCTCCAAAGGCACTAATAAAAATTTCGTGAACAAAGGCGTCGCGAATAGAAATCCCAGAAGAAGCGTCAGCGCCGCGGCGAAGCTTAAAAAAGGCCGGTCAATCGTCGCGGCCTTCATCAGCACCGCCGTCATCACCCAAAAAAACGCCGATACTCCCGCGATCCACGTCGAGCGGCCGCGGATACGTTTTTCATAGGAAAGCCTCCGCGCGGCTTCCGTCGGTGTGATCGACAAAACTTCCCAGAGCGGAAGGGCGGTGCCCAAGGCCACGCCCAAAAGTCCCAATCCCAAACTGAAAATGACCGTGCGTCCGGTCAATGAGGGAGACGAGACCAGTGACTGCGCGTAAAGATTCGAAGCGGTTTGAAACACCGATTGCGAAATCCCGTTGGCCAGGAATTCCCCTAAAAAAATGCCCAAGACCGCGGCGCAGAATCCGAAGATCAGGTTTTCGGTTAAGAAAAAGAGAATGACGTTTTTGCGCGCGAGTCCCAGTGACCGCAGGATGCCGATTTCGCGGCGCCGTTTGAGCAAGGCCAGGCTTGCGGCGTTATAGACCAAGAAAACCGAGACAAACATGGAGACCAGGCCTAAGGCCGTGAGATTTACGCGAAAGGCTTCTAAAAGCTTCCGGCCTTTCGAAGCGCTCTCTCCGGGGGTGGTGAGGGCAAGTTCGGGAAAGTCGGCTTGGAACCGCTCGACCCAAACCGCGAGGGATCCTGGATCGTCCAACAGGACATCGATTTGGGTTAGGCTTTGCGCGCTCTCTTCGTCGCCACCGAATTTTTCCTGGGCCGTGGCGATGTCGACGAAGCTTAAGTCTCCGGCATTTTCTAAAAAAACGGGACGCAGTGAAAACGTTTTTCCGCGCACGATCAAATCCGCGGGCTGATCTGCAACCATGCCGCAGGTTCGTGCGGTCTCCGTATCGATCATGAATCGGTCCCCGTCGCGCATGAGGTCGACGAAGCTCCATGCGGCATTCGTTTGGTCCTGGAGTTTTAGGACCGGTGCGAAGAATTCCGCTCGGCTTAAAGGATCAATCCCCAAAATTACGAACGAAGTGCCGGAACCGCATTTCGCGGAGAGGCGAACCAGCGGAGTCGCCGCGTGCGTGCCGGGTAAGAGCAAGAGGCGCGAAAAATCTTCATTGTGTATCCGGCGGCTCCCGCCAACGACGGAGACATGGGCGTTACCGGAAATACGCGAGATGGTGTCCCCGACGGACTCTAAGATCGTCCGTTGGCAAAGGTCGATCGCGGTAAAGGCCGCGACGCCCAAGGCCATTCCCAGCAGCGTGAGCAGAATTTTAACGGGGCGCGCGCGCAGGTAGGGCAGGCTTAAAGTGCGCAACAGGCGGAACGTTTTCATAGAATCTTACCGTCCGCGAGACGCACGCGGCGATCGGTAGGACGGGCTAAACGTTCGTCGTGAGTGATTAGGACCGTCGTGGCCTTTTCTTCTTTTGCGAATTCCCTCAAAAGACCCAAGACCTCTTCGCCCGAGCGGGAGTCGAGATTTCCGGTCGGCTCGTCGGCCAAGACCAGGGAAGGTTTCAGCAGCAAGGCGCGGCACAAGGCCGTGCGCTGCATTTCCCCTCCGGAAAGATCGTGGGCGCGATGCGACCGCCGCGCCGAGAGGCCGACGCGCTCAAGCAGGGTCTGGGCGCGATCTTGGGCGTCCTTCAAAGGCAGACGTACGGAAGAAGGTTTTAGAAAAAAAGGCATGAGGACGTTGTCCCAGACCGTGAGGTGCGAAAGCAGGTTGAAAAACTGAAAGACGATGCCGACTTTTTCCGAGCGATAGCGCGCAAGCTCTGTATCTCCGAAAGTTTCGAGATTAAGCCCGTCCGCGCAGAATGTGCCTGAATCCGCGGTATCCAATCCTCCTAAGAGATGCAGCAAGGTGCTCTTCCCAGAGCCCGAAGGCCCGGTCAGTACGACGAATTCCCCGGAGGGAATGTCTAAGGTGACGCCTCTCAGGACGGTCAAGGGCTCGGAGTCGGCCGAAGTTGCAGGATAGGTTTTGCGAATATTTTTAAGTTCGAGATGCATTCTGGGGATAAGTGGCAAACTAATTGAAAAAACTCAAAAAAAATGTCGTATTTTTCACACTGCGTCAAAAATTATCAATCTGAAAAAAATAACCTAAAAATCCCAGTAAAATGAAGAATAATATCTTGCCGCACTGCGGTAACATGTTGAAATTTAACGCAAATATGAAAAATTATTTTTTGTATTCGGTTAAGTTTTATGGAAACTTGTCGCAAGTTTGAACGATACACAGAGTGTGAGACCTTATTCGGGGTTTCTTAAGGGTTCTTAAGCGATTCCCGAATGCTCCCGAAGATTCATGGGGGGATGCCTTGGAGGTTTTCCATGTGTTCACGAGTGGGTAGTAGCGGAGCTTGTCTTCCTTCGGACTCTGAAAATTCGTCGAACGCCGTTTCCGAAACGGCTGCACCTTCGATCGTCGCGACCGAGCGGCCTTCGATATCCGAGACTTCCGCTGGCGCTGATAAGCCCCTACAGCCTAAAGACCACTACAAATCCGTCGATCTCGCAGGGGATCAACAGGTCGATCGGGGGTTCGTCAGTCATTTATCCTCTGGTCTCACCGGTGGCGGTGCCGCCGGCGGTTTTGGGAACCCTCAGGATTATTTCGGAAAATACAGTTTCTTCCATGGAAATTTCGCGGTTGCTTTCGCCTATGCGGCACGGCGGCCGCCGGCGTCCCTGCTCGGAGGCACGGCTGTTTCCGATGCTTTGATGTTTCAAGACCGCCGTCCTGAAAATGCCGCGCCGGTGCATAAGTTGATTTCCATGGGAGACGCGGTGGAAGTGGGGAGCCGCACCGAATTGGTTCATTTTCTGGATTCCTTGCATCGCCTGAAGGACGCCGATCCTCTGTCGCGCTTGCTGCTTTTCGTTCATGGAAATCACGAAAGCTTCGGCCAGAATGGATTCATGACCTCCGGGGCGGATTTTCAAGGAGCGCCTCAAGCGCTTTTGGATATTGGTCCCAGCCCCGAAGAATTCCGCAGGGATTTTCACGCCGCTGAAGTGGGGGCGGAGAACGTTCTCGACAAAAAAACAACGATCGAAATGATCTACAGGGAAATGTTCGGCAAGGATCCCGAGCCGGTCCGCATGATTCGGTTTGATCGATCCTATTATACCCTGGAAGGAGAGACGGAGCTGCGTAGTTTCGGAAACTCTTCCGAGGTCTTTCGTAATTTATGGAAGCAAACGACTGACAAGACCTGGAACGCGATCGTGAATTACACCGGCACCTCCGACATACGCGTCGAAAAGGCTTGGTTTCAGGTCGCAGCCGCCAAGATAGAGGACTTTCATACGTCCCAAGGCGACGTTCCCGTGTATGCGATCGCGCTGGACACGACGGATTTCCTCGAAGACGACATGAAAAGAGGGGCCCTGGAAGGCCACGTTTCCTCGGTACAGGTCAAAGTGATCCGCGCCTTGATGGATCATCTTGTTTTTGAGAATCCCGACACGAAATTCATTTTCGTCAGTCACTACCAAGCCGCGCACGGTTCGATGGAGCAAGTCACGGGCGATGGAATTGCTCATTTGAAGAAGTCGGGCCTAGCCGGACTCCTCTCCGATGAAAAGGTGATCGCGTTCGTGGCCGCTCATGACCATCGGCCGAATTATGTCGATCTCTCCAAGCATCCTGCGGTTTCCCGCAAAACGCCGCTTCCGGGCGTCACCGTGGCTTCCGTCATCGACAGCGGCGGAAAATTGCGCATGACTTACGGAGTCGACGAAAAAAAATCGGAAAAGGCCTATTTTGAATTCCGTTTCTTGAAGCTCGATACGGCCAAACTGCCCGGGAATTCTCCCGCGGTTTGCCGGGAATTGCAGGCCTTGGATCCCTATTTACTGCTGCACGACGATGCGATCGCGCACATAGAGGATCCTTTGATACGCGAAATGGCGGCGTCTCAGGTTTCAATCCCTAAAAAAGCGTTCCTGTCGTTTAATCTCGATCATGGTCTCGCGAACCGGCCCGAGTCCCTGCCCGAGCTCATCGTCGCCGAAGACGTCGTCGTCGCCTCAATCGAAGAAAATTCTTTTTACATGCGCGCTTTTTTAAGCGCGATTCGATTGTCCTTGAAAGGCATGCGAAGCCTTCCCGAAGCCGCCGCTTTCGAAACGTCCTATCTGAATTCAGTCGAACTCTTGGAGAAATATTCGAAGGGCGATCTGACGGCTGGGTCTTCATTGAACGACGCATTTAAAGCTCTGGATGAAAGTATTGGAAAACTCCAAGTCGCCGGCTCAAAGGCAAACGCCTCCGTGCCGCGGGCTTTGATAAACGCACGCGTGTTCTTGAATGATTACCGCGGCTGGATCCGCGATTACCGGAAACTCCGCTCGGACAACGCCCCGCTGAAGACTTTTATGACGATGAAACGGCCCAATGGTTTCGCGTCTTTCCGCGCGCTCGTTGATTTTGTCGAAAAAGCGCCGCCCGGAAGCGAAGTCGCTTCTTTGATGGCTCAAATCACGCAACGCGCCGCGAAACAGCGCATGCAATTTTATAAAGAAAGAAAAGTTTTGGACGGCATCCTGCCGGAAGGCGTGATCGACGCCGAGGGCCTGCGCCACCACGTGCGGATCGTCCTCGGAGAACCCAAAGGCGTCCCTTCCGGGGAAACCTGCGCGGCGCAAAAAGATTACGCCGAAGAAGGCCGGAAGCTCGTCGCCGATGCCGTCGTTCCTTACGAAGGAAAACCCGAATGGCACGGGTCGTTGCGCTTAGGGCTGGGCAACCGCGGTGGAACGGTCGAGGCCGGCGCGCAAGCGCACGTTCTGAACCGCTGGAATCAACCCCGTCTCAATCTGAGGCTCTACGGCGGTCTCGCGCGCGGCGCTGAAAACGAATACGACGTTTACGGCAAGGTCGCGTTGAGTTTAGGCGATCCTTTAGGTTTTGCCGACATTGGTCTCTTCGCAAAAGGCGGGTGGAACGTTTCCGAAAGCGCTGCGTCTTCTTTCTCCCCGAGTTTGGGCGTAGAGCTTAATCTTCTCGAGGGAGCTTTGGGTTTTAGCACAAACCGCGAAGGCTCCGACCGCGGATGGAACGGCATGGTGATGATGGACTTGGCGGCTTTAGAAAGAAACAAACCTATCCTCAAGCGTAGCGTGCCCGTGTTGAAATCGTTGTGGAAGTGAACTTTATAAGTTCTACGGCAACATATCCTTGAACGCCTGGTAATCCCGTCCTGAAGCCGTCGTATCGCAATCCAACTCCGCCGCCTTGTTTTCGATCGCTGCGACGCGGTTGTCGGGATTTGGATGCGTGCTCAAGAATTCCGGTCCGCCGCCACCTTCTCCAGCATCGATGAGTTTTTGGAAAAACGCCGCGGCGCCGTCGCAGGCATACCGTGTGTGGGCAAGATAGATGACCGAATATTCGTCGGCTTCGGATTCATTGTCGCGAGAAAACGCCAAACCACTCAAACCCGTCGCGATCTGCTGGACGATGTCGAAACGATTTCCCAAGGCGACTTCGAGAAGCAGAGTGATACCGTAGGTTTCGGTCAAAGCCTCCGTCGAATGCCGGTTCGCCGCGTGCGCGATTTCGTGGCCCATCACTCCCGCCAAGTCGTCTTCGCGGTCGAGATACTTGATCAGTCCCGTATAAAAATAAAGATAACCGCCCGGCGTTGCGAAGGCGTTCAGGACCGAGTCGTCCTGGATGATATAGACCTGCCAATCGAAACGGTCGTCGAAGCTCACCTCACCGCTCGCCAGTATCTCATCGCGGATGCTGCGCAGATAAGCATAGGCCTCCGGGTAGTCGTTTTCGTCCAAGATCGGGTACTCGGAAGGATTCGCCTGGATTTCATCGTCGACTTGAGCTCCCAAAGCGATGTCGTCGTCGACGCTGAAGAGATTGAGCCCGCAAGCGGCGAAAGAGCCGAGAGCCAGGAGCGTGAGGAGTCCTTTTTTAAGGTGCGTGCTCGTCGTCATAGGTTCTCCTTGATGAAGCAAAAATCCGTTAGCGAAACTCATGTACGGCGGCGCTTCCTCGAAAGGCGAGTGTCCCTAAACCGTCGTTTTCCACTAAAAACCGATGAAACGTCCAATGATGGGTTTTTTCTTGGGGGATTTCCTCCGAGAGATCCGTCAAAACGATCGGTGTTTCTCCCCAAGGGCTCGCGCTGAAGGAGCGCGGCGACTTCTCCATGCCGAATCCCAAAGCTTTCAGAAAGGCCTCTTTGATCGTCCACGTATGATAGAACGCGGCCATTTGCTCTTCGGGAGGTACGGTAAGGAAAGCCTCATATTCTTTTTCATGGAAGTAACGCCGCGCTAGTCCCATGAGATTGTCGCGGGGAGCCAAAACTTCGACATCCACGCCCAGGGACGGATCTTTTCCGAAAGCCATCGCGACGTAAGGTCCCGAATGTGAAACGCTGAAATAAACGGGCGGTGCCGAATTCTTCACATTGTCCGAATTTTCCAAGACGAAAGGCCGGCCGTTTTTCTCGTATCCGAAACGGATCTCTTCGGGCTTTTTTTGGAGCAAACTCGCCAAAAACGTGCGCAGCAAACCGCGCGCCGCCAAGAATTGCTCCGCCGCTTCCGGGAGCCTCAGACGTTTCCAGCGCTCTTTTTCGTCGTCGGAAAGAAGGGGAGAGAAATGGTCTTCCACGGATTTCGGGGCCAGGAGACTGCGCAAACGGCGCAGATCCCACAGATGGAGATGAATGATATCTTGTTCGGGAACCGAAACCATAAACGCAACGCTCGTCTAAAAAGACCGATGTTTCAAGGGACAAGTTTTTTAGATTTTTCAAAGTAATCCTAAAATTCGAGAGAGGTTTGGCGCGTTTCGTGCTAAGGAAGAGCATGGCTTTGTTCGTAGGTCTTATGTCCGGAACGTCGATCGACGGAATCGACGTCGCCCTGGTCGATATCCGCGGAGAATCGAAAATTTCTCTTAAGTCTTGGGCCGTGTTTCCTTTTCCGAAAGGTTTCAAAAAACGGATCTTGAACGCTTCGCATCCGGCGGCGCCGCCGGTCGGTGAAATCTGCGCCTTGAATTTCGAGATCGGAGAACTCTTCGCCGATGCGGTCAAAAAATTGTGCCGTAAAGCGAGCGTACCCCTCTCAGATCTCAAAGCCATAGGTTCGCACGGGCAGACGATTTGCCATCTAGGCCGCAAAGGCACGATGCAGATCGGCGAGCCTTCCGTCATCGCGGCGCGCACCGGCGTCACGACCGTCGCGGATTTCCGCCCGCGGGACATCGCCGAAGGTGGTTTCGGTGCGCCACTCGCGCCTTACCTGCATTATCTTTTATTCCGCCATCCGAAGAAAAACCGAGCCGTTCAAAACATCGGCGGCATCGCGAACGTGACGATACTTCCGAAAAATGCCTCGCCCGAAGACGTCCGCGGTTTCGATACAGGCCCCGGCAACATGGTCATCGACGGCGTGTTGCGTGAATTGACCGGCGACGAAAGCAGCTACGACCACGGCGGAAAAATCGCCGAAAAAGGCCATGTTCATTTGAGGCTTCTGAAAGATTTGATGAAACATCCTTTTATCCGCCAAAAACCGCCGAAGACTTCGGGGCGAGAGGAGTTTGGCAAGAAATTCGTGCTCGACGTGATCCGTCGCGCACGGGCGCTTAGGCTTTCGCGCGAAGACCTGGTCGCGACCGTCACGGCCTTGACCGCGTCGTCGATCGCAGAAAATTACCGCCGTTTTCTTTTTCCGAGGGTGATACCGGATGAGATTATATTGGGCGGCGGAGGAATCCACAACGCGTCTCTAATGAAGATGCTGCGCGCGGAGTTGGCCGGTATTCCGATCCGGTCGTTCGACGATTTCGGCGTCGCGGCGGATGCTTTAGAAGCCGTTTGCTTCGCGGTGCTCGCCTATGAAACCTTACGAGGCCGCCCTTCAAGCATTCCCAGTGTGACCGGCGCCAAAAAGAGTGCTATCTTAGGAAAAATCGTTCGGGGGAATCCATGAAAGAGCATCTGAAGAAGTACATCGACGAGAGCAAGACGTCGCACGTCCGGGGTTTGAGGATCTTGCTGGAATATTTCTACGCGACTGAGATCTTCGAGAAAATCACGCGCGATCATACCAAAATCATATCCGTCTTCGGCTCTGCGCGCACGCAGCCGCATTCGTTGGATTATCGCATGGCCCAGGAATTGGGCGCATTGCTCTACAAAGCCGGTTTCGCCGTCGTGACGGGAGCTTCCCGTGGTATCATGCAGGCGGCCAATCAAGGCGTCGCCGACGAGATCGCACGTCAGGTGGTGAAACTCAAAAAAGCCCCATCGATCGAAAAAGCGCGAACCGTGGGTTTCTACAAACAAATGCTCGCGCGCCACTCCGTGGGATTGGGTATTTCGCTGCCGATGGAATCCGAAAATAATCCCTTCGTCGGTGTGGGCGCCACGTTCCACTATTTCATGGTGAGAAAGTTTTTCTTCGGGACGCTTTCTTCGGGTTTCATCGCCTGCGAGGGTGGGTGGGGCACGCGCGACGAACTTTTCGAAATATTGACCTTGGTCCAAACCGGAAAATCACCGCTACTGCCGATCGTCTATCTATCTTCGGATCCGAGTCATTTGGCCCAAGACCTGAAGCATACGCTCAAGAAACAATACATCTCACCGGCGGACATGGATCTTATCAAGCTTGTCAAAACCCCTCAGGAAGCCGCGCGCGAAGTGACTCGATTTTATCGAAACGTCGACCGGGTGACGTATGAAAAGGATTATTACGTCAGGATCGATCTTAAGAAGAGCGTCTCAGACGTGGTGCAAGGCAAGGTCGAAAAAATCTTAGCGAATGGAGATAAGTCCCCCTTGGATATTGAATGGAGCGCGCGCAAACTGGTGCTCCGCCAATACTCCCCGCATTCTTACGGCGATCTTCGAAGAGCGATTGATGTCTTGAATGGGTAAAATAACCACCAAACAACCAACGCAGAACCTCAACAGCCGGTCAATCCCTTGGATCTCTTGTCTGGAGCCATGAAAAAAAAGTATCGGGGGATGTCTCTGATGGTACTCGGGCGGCGGGATAGACGATAAAGCAAGGCATCCAATTCGTAGGACAGCGGCTACGGCGGCACGATCCTAAAATGGATCGGTGGTTTGGGGCTGGCGAGTCTTTTATTGAGTGGGAGATGAGAAGAGGTCGGCTTTGAGGTCTTCTTCCGCCTGCGTATAATTTCGATAAGTCCCTAAATCGTTCCAATAGCCTTCATAGAGAAATCCTCCGATTTCCTCATTTTTTACGAGAGCCGTTTGATAACCGTTTTGGATGATGCAGGATTCACCTTCGGGTAGATTTTTTAAAAATCTGGGTTCGAGGATTTGAACTCCCGTGAAATGAACCCTCCGAGCGCCTTCGATGTCGCGGGTTTGACCTATGGAAAGAATTCGGCCTTCCGGAGACAATGAGATCGCGGTTGGCGCGTCCAGTGCCGATAAATCCAGAGGGCGCACGACCATCGTGGCGACGGCGTTTTTCGTTTCATGAAACTCCCGCAAAGCCTTCAAGTCCACGTCGATCAAGATGTCGCTGTTAAGCACGAAAACTGGTTTTCCCGGAAAGAATGTCGCTGCCTGCCGGATGCCGCCACCCGTTCCCAAAATTTTTTCTTCCCAAGAATAACGCAAACGCAATCCGAAGCGCGACCCGTCGCCCAGATCCTTTTCGATCATGTCGCCTAGGTAATGCAGATTAATAACGACGTCTTGGATGCCGTTTTTTTTGAGGAGAGACAGAGAGTGGTAGATGAGAGGCTTGCCGCCCACTGGGATCAAGGCTTTGGGCATTGTCTCGGTCAAAGGGCGGAGTCTCGTTCCGAGGCCGGCGGCTAAGATGATGGCTTGCATTTAATTGAATTCCGGCACGTATTTTTTAAGCAGGTTCAAAAGTCTTGTGTATTCGGGCAATCGCTCGAAGGTCTCGCGCACGTAGGCGAGCGAGTCCGGAATGTGTTTTAAGAAATTGGGATTACCTTTGACGCGGTCGATGTAGACGAAACGGCCGGCATCTTTGAGTTTCCGCTGCAACGTCATCAAATCGAAGAGCCGCGTGAAATCCGCGAGCGGCATTTCGAAACCTAACGCGGCCTTCATGCGTTCGACGTAGTATCGGATCAATCGTTCGCGCAGGCTCACGTCCAAAGCGATGTATGAATCCCGGAGCAGGGCGACCAGGTCATAAGGCAGGGGGCCGCGCAATGCGTCCTGAAAATCCAAGAGTTTTAAGTTGTCGCCAATGGCCATGAGATTCCGGCTTTGGAAGTCCCGGTGCACGAGCACTTGCGGGGCGGCGATCAATGTATTGGTGATTTTCGAGGTTTCGGCTTGAAGCGCCGCGCGGTCTTCAGGGTTTATCTTCCGGTCGAGCCTGACCTCGATGCCGTATTCGAAAAAATGCTCGAATTCCCAATTAAGCAGCGTTGCATCGAAGGAACGCCGATGCAGGAAGTGATCCTCCGTCTGGTGCGTTTCTTTTTGGAATTTCAAAAGCAGCTCGATGGCTCTTTGATACCAAAGCTCCCGGTCCGCGTCGGAGGAAACGAGGATGCGTTTTTCGAAGGTTTCGTCGCCTAAGTCTTCGATCAATATCAGGCCTTGAGCCAGGTCATGTCCCGCGATGTCCGGTACCGGCAGAGATTTTTCCGAAAGATAACGCGCGACGATCAGAAAGGGAGGCTCAGCGGGTTTTTCGACGGCGTTCGTGATTTCTTCCGAGGCGCTCGATTTGCCTGCTGGCATCTGCATGACGATGAAGGAGCGTCCGCCGTCCAGAGCCAGACGGTAGTAAACGCGATACGAGGCCTCGCCTTGGATTTTTTGAAGTTGGAAATCGGTAAACGGAATGTTTTTCGCTTTCAATAAGCAACGGATGTTTTCTTCGAGTGACGTCATAAAGATTCCGAGATTTCGATTTTAAGGTTGTCGGTACCAGCTGCGCAACACGTCCAAAGCGGGTTTGCCGCGCGGTGTGTACGTAGGATCGGTCGGACCGCCTTGTCCATACCAATTCCAAAAATAGACCCCGGCGATTTTTTCTTTTTTCTCCGCGAGCCAGGCCCGGAAAAAAGCCTCGTAACAAAGCGCCTGCTCGCCCAAGTCGATCGCGGCCTCACGCGTGTAATCCCATGGTTTCGAGCACGTGCCGTCGACGCTGGGATAGCCGATTTCGGTGATGATGAGAGGCTTCTTGTTCTTTTCCTGCCAGGTCCGGATTTCGTTCTCGATATTCCACCATTTGGCCACGAGCTCTTCGACGGTGGGGGTCATGCTGGCGGTCAATTCGTAATAGGCGTTCAGTCCCAAGAAATCCAAGTCCTTCCAAAATCCGATTTTTTGGTAATGGTCCCAGTTCGCCGAATAAAGAAGTTTCCCCCGATAAAAGCGGCGTACGTCGCGTATGAGTCTCCGCCAAAAAGCGCGCTGGTCTTCCATAGAGCAAAGTTCGGAGCCCACTGAAAAAAGAGCGACTTTTTCCCGCGCGGCCAGGCGCGCGTAGTACATCGTGAAATTCCGGTAGCTTTTAAGCCACGCGGCCTTGTTTCGCGGGGCCACGACGCCTCGCCATTCCTTGGCCTCGCGGTTCTCAATGCGGAGTATAGGAAAAAGGAAAACTTCCAAGCCCAAAGACCGGGCCTGATCGATGACGCGCTCCAAGACCTCGTCGGGAATCGTATGAAAATCCCCCACGATCTTCCGCCGCGGGTAAATCCTCTGGGAGTGGATGTTGTCTTGGTACCAAGACACGATCAGGGAAATGTGCGTCGCGCCCGTGTCTTTGATTTCCCTTAGTTCCGGCAAGTAATCATGGGCCGGATCCGATTGGAGCAGGAGAGAAATGCCTTTTTGGTAAGCAAAAAGAGAAGGGGAGGCTATGGAGACTAGAATGATCATGGAGGAAAAAAGTCCCATATGGGATTTTAATACTCTTGGAAAAATTTTTAGTCCTATGCAGATTTTAGTCGCAACATTTTGCAACAGTCTGCGATAAGGAATCATGTAAGGGTTGATTGACTCCATCGATTTTCTCTAAGGTCTTATAAGTTTTGAACCTTGGGGTGAAGGATGGAGAAAGGAGACATTCCTTCACCCTCCAATCCCCCATCTCCTTTCTCCGCTAAAAGCGGCCCTGTACCTCACGGTGCAGGGCCGTTTTTATTTTGGAATCCCTTGCCCACCAAATAGACTTCCGTAGACGTTTTTCGCGTCGCATCCGGGATGAATATCTTGATCTGCTCGAAGCTGTCCTTCATGCGTTTCTTGAAGATCTCCAATTCGTCGCCGGGGAAGATTTTCACAACGAAATCGCCGCCTTCGATCAAAGTATGAAAGCACATGTCGAGGGCCAGTTCGGCCAGTTCGTAGGAGTTGAAGTGATCTTTAAATTTGATGCCGGAGAGGTTTGGCGACATGTCCGAGAGCACGAGATCAGCTTTCCGGCGTAGTTCGGTCAAAAGCCTGCGGCGCGTGGATTCGACGCGGAGATCCCCTTGAAGACAGACGGCGTTTCTCTGCGAAAAAGGCACGACTTCGTCCAAATCAATGCCCAAAATCTGCCCGGAAGGACCGACTTCTTTGAGGGCGACCTGCATCCAACTTCCGGGAAAGCACCCTAAATCCAGTACCTGGATGCCTTTTTTGAAGATGTGGAAGCGCTGATGGATTTCGATCAGTTTGAACGCGGCGCGGGAACGCCAGCCGTCTTCTTTGGCTTTTTTGTAGAAACGGTCTTTGCGGTCGTAGACGGCCATGGATTTAGAATAAAGACAGGTTCGCCGGCGGCGCCGGATCTTGCCAGTCGACTTTCACGGAGAGTTTTTGCTGGCCGTCGCGGGACATGTAATAAACCACGCCGTTTTTCTTGCCGTATTCATAGACGTCGCGCGTGATTTTGACGTCGTCCAAGCAGTATCGTTTGAGGTTGTCCCAGTCACCCGCGCGGAAGTAACGGATCGCGTCTAAGCCGGAGCCGCTTTTTCCGATACCCAGTGTCGCCGTGGCGACGCTCTGGAGGCTGACGCGGTGGCCGAGCAAGCCTTCGAGGTTTTCCAGTATGTCGAATAGAGGGATTTTTTTGAGATCAATGCGTTTGCAGTAAGGCTGGAGCACTGGAAAATCGAATTTTCGGATGTTGAATCCGATCACGCGTGAGGCACTGGAGAGCATTTCTTCGAGGTTTCCGATTTCGGCCTCTTCGAAGCATTTTAGGGAATCGTCGTTGTAGAAGTAAGTGCCTACGACCGAAACTCCCAGCTCGGAAAAATTCCGGCCTCCGACTTCATCGAAGGTTTTCTGGGTTTCCAAATCCAATACGATTTGACGATGGGGCATGCGTTTCCGTTCCTTAGGATCCCGATTGGTTCCGGACTTTCAACTCTCCGGCCCAGATCAACTCGACCGCGCGCAAGGCCGAAAGGATTTTGCCTTCGAGCCCCAAGGTCGGCAAGACGTTGGGGCCTAAGGTGAAAAGATTTTTGTAAGGTGATTCGATCGAAGGGAAAAACAGCGAAGGCGCGTAAGAAGTCTGGCGCTCGGCCATGCGGGTCAAGACCTGGCCTACGTCTACTTGCCCGTGGTCCGGGAAAAGTTCCGCGGTTTCGCCCGACGTTTCGACGGGTTTTTCGGACGGTGGAAACACGCGATGCGGGGAAGAGAAGGCCAGAAGTCGTTTTAATTGCGCGTCGATATCCGCATGGATGGCCGCGTGCGACGCGGGGTCGACCACGGAAGCGCCTTCGGGCGATTTGTGCGTGGGATCCCCGGGGACGATGTAGGTCACGGTCATCAAAAGGTCGCCGTTTTCGCGCGGTTTCGGCGTCGGATGGAGATTGATCTCCAGATAATTCGCGCCGATCAACGGCGCCGCGGGATCCTGGATCAAGATCACGTTTTCCTTCATCGGCGCGGGCAGGTCTTTTTGCCAAAATTCATACTGGACGCAAAAGCGCGTTTCCACGGGCGTCAAGTCCTCGACTTTGTTCTTGGTACGGTCGGTTAAGAACGCCAGGAAAGGATTCGGAAGGTCGCGGTAAATTTTCCGGATGTCCAAGTTGCCCAGTAGGAAACGGCACCGCGTGGGGAAATTATAGCGCGGTAGCTGGACGGCCTTGATTTCGTTGCGTTTGGTGACGACTTCGAAAGGTTCTTCGCCCAAGGGATGCACGAGGCCCCCGAAATAATCGAGTTTGTCGAAAAATATTTTTTTCAGCTCGCGGACCCCGCCTTTGATCGAGAAACTCGCCGTCGTTTCGGTCGGGAGCAAAAGCAGGAGCGATAAAAGAGGTGAATCCGACAGCGGGGCGCGCGACAGGAAGCGGATCTGTGCCAAGATCAGGCTCTTGACGCCTTGGGAGAGCCGGTTCCACGGATCCAAGATCCTCTCGCGCGGAAAGGCTTCGATCCAGCGGGTGAAGGCCTTTTTTTCCTTCGTTCCGACGACCGGCAAAAACGTGAGTAAATCGTCCAAGCACTGGGTGCGTGCTTCGTCGACCGCCTGGAAAAGCGCTTCGAGCGTCGCGCGATCCTGTGGGAATTCGCGGTCGATTTCCTTGAGCAGATGAGGCCGCGATTTGGAGAGATCCAGCCGGTGTTTAGGGAAGATGACTTGGGCCGCGATTTTATTTTCCGTGAGATTTTGAAGCTTGGAGTCGGGGATCATCAACTTCCCCAAGAGGCTTTTAAAGCTCCGCGAACCGATGCCGGTGGCTAAATGCGGGCAGGGATCGTCGTGATCATCGTCCAAGACGAGCACGTTCATGCCTCTCTTGGCCAAGAGCGTCGCGGCCATGACTCCGGAGAGGTCGCTGCCTAAAACTAGGAGGTCGCAGAAATTAAGGGACATTTACAATTCGTAAGTCTCACCGGCGCCCATGATTTTGACACGCGCCAAATCCCCAACTTTATCGGCGAATTCCTCGGGATCCTGTTTGATCTCGGGGAAGGTGTTGTAATGCATCGGCACGGCGAGTTTGGGTTTCAAGAACTCAACGGCCTTGGCGGCGTCGGCGGGGCCCATCGTGTAATTGTCGCCGATCGGCAGGAACGCCACGTCAATGTTGTGCTGTTCTCCTAACAGCTGCATTTCCAACGAAAGACCCGTGTCGCCCGCGTGGTAGATCGTACGGTTGTCCGTCTTGATGATGACGCCGCAGGGTGATCCGCCGTAGGTGCCGTCGGAAAATCCGCAGCTGTGGGACGCCGGTGTCAGGATGACTTCGCCGAAATCGAAGGTGTAGCTGCCGCCGATGTTCATGCCGTGGCCGGTCGCGCCTTTCGCGATCGCGTATTGGACCAGTTCATAGACACCGATGACGGGGGCGTGATTTTTCTGCGCGATTTCGATGGTGTCCCCGAAGTGATCCGCGTGCGCGTGCGTCGCGATGACGGCGTTGCAAAGGATTTCATTAGGGTTGACCTTGACGTGGGGGTTACCTTTCAAAAACGGATCGATGATGACCTTGCCCTTGGATCCTTCAATCAGGAAGCAGGAGTGGCCGAAGTAGGTGAATTTGATCATGAGAGATCTCCTTTAAAAGTGAAATGCGACGTTGCCCAGGAGGGAATACGGAAAAATGGCCGTGCTCGCGCTGGGGGTGCCGAAATTCGTGATTAAACCGATGGAGCGGAAGGCACCCTGGAACCCCAAGGAAACCCTGTCGCTCAAGTAAAAGTCAAAACCGACTCCCAGCTGGGCGCCCAAACCCAAACCGCCGCTGGAATTTCCGATGCTTCCCTCCGTGAGCCAGTAAAGGCCCAGACCAGCCGACACGAAAGGATCGAAGCGTGGGTCGTTCTGGAGGAAGTAATATTTCAAGTCGAACGTCGGCATGCCCAAAAACAAAATGCCGTTGTCGCCGCTGGAGACGTTTCCGCCGTCCTGCGTGGTGATCAAGAAGCTCGTCGAGAAAGCGAGTTGGGGATGGAAGCGGTAATCGAAAAAGACGTGTCCGCCGAATCCGGGATCCATGACGGGAATCGTATCGATCAGGAAAATATTTCCCGCGGGGCCTAAACCGATCGAGAAGCCTTGCCGCGCTTCTACCTTCGACGAAGGAAGGCTTAAGAAAACGGAAAGGCAGAAGATCGTCAGTACGGTTTTTTTCATGTGATGATCACCTTGCGATCTTTTATCTGTAAACGGCCCTCGGCGAACAGACGGACCGCTTCGGGGTAAATCGCGTGTTCCACGGAATGGACTTTTTCCGTCAGGGATTCAAGAGTTTCTTTCGCGTTTTGCGAGTCTTTATAGTCAACGCGTACGATTTCTTGAAGAACGATCGGTCCCGTGTCCGTTCCTTCGTCCACGAAGTGCACGGTGACGCCCGTAAACCGCACCCCATGCTCGAAAGCGCGCGCGATCGCGTCGGTTCCGGGGAACGACGGCAAGAGCGCCGGATGGATATTCAAAATTTTTTGCGGAAAATGGCGGATGAACGTAGGCGTCAGCACGCGCATGAAGCCCGCCAGCACGACCAAGTCGACCGAATGTTTCTCAAGCTCCGCGATCATTTTATTTTCGAAGCTTTCGCGATCCGGAAAATCCCCGTGGGGCACGACGACGGTCGTAATGCCGGCCAAACGGGCGCGCTCTAGGGCGTAGACGTTTGCCTTGTTGCTCAAAACGACTGAAATTTCGGCTGGAAAATCGGTGGTACGTGCGGCGTCGATCAAAGCTTGGAGGTTCGTGCCGCCGCCGGAGACCAAGACGCCCACGCGGCACTTTTTGGGAGGAGAATTAAAGGATGGTGATGTCATCCTCATCCTTCTTGCGATGGACCATTTCGCCGATGATCCAGGCTTTTTCGCCCAGGTCGGCCAGGGATTTCAGGACGGCCGGAGCTTCCGCGGCGGAAACGATCGCGGTCATGCCGATGCCGCAGTTGAAGACACGGTGCATTTCGTCGTCTTTGACCTTGCCCCATTTGCGGATCCACTGGAAGAGCGCGGGTTCGGGCCAGGATTTTTTCGAGAGCACGGCCCGGCAATTTTCGGGATAGACGCGGGGCAGGTTTTCCGAAAGTCCACCGCCGGTGATGTGGGCCAAGGCCTTCAACTCGTGTTTTTTCTTCAAGGCCAAGATTGTGCGCACGTAAAGTTTCGTCGGCGCGAGCAACGTTTGCGCGAGAGGAGCGTCGAAGCCCGGATATTTTTTCTTGGGGTCGAGTTTTTTGACGTTTACGATCTTGCGCACGAGCGAAAAGCCATTCGAGTGGACACCTGAGGACGCGATGCCGATCACGACGTATCCGTTGACGACCTTCTAGCCGTCGACGACTTCGTCTTTTTCGACGACGCCGACCACGAAACCCGCGAGATCGAAATCCTTGCCGCGGTAGATGTTTGGCATTTCGGCCGTCTCGCCGCCGACTAAGGCCGCGCCGATGTCCGCGCAGGCCTCCGCGACGCCTTTCAGCACGCGCGTGGCTTGGGGGACGTTTAATTTTCCGGTCGCGAAATAATCGAGGAAGAAAAGAGGCTCCGCGCCCAGGCAAAGGATGTCGTTGGCCGACATGGCGACTAAGTCTTGGCCGATGCCTTCCAAGATATCCCATTCGACCGCGAGTTTTACCTTCGTGCCCACGCCGTCGGTGGAAGCGACCAGCAGGGGAGATCGGTATTTTTTCGTGTCGAGGGCGAAGAGGCTCGCATAGTGGCCGATGTTCGAGACGACTTCGGGCCGCGTCGTTTTGGCGACGAAAGGCTTGATGTTGTCGATGAAGCGCTCGGCAGCGTCGATGTCGACGCCAGATTTTTTGTAAGAGAGTGAAGTGGACATGGAAAAAGTCGGGCCCTTGTTGCTTCTAAGGGCTTAAAAGTCAATTTTGTAATGAGCCACGGGGGAGGATTGAACTCCCGACCTGCTGATTACGAATCAGCTGCTCTACCACTGAGCTACCGTGGCGGGAAAATTCAAGACGACTTCTTTGTTTTTTTCGGAGCCACAGGAGCGAAAGACGTTTCATCTTCGTCCGGAGTATCGTCGCGGTATCCGACTTTGCCAGCGGCGATCTCGCGCAGGGCGGTCACGACCTCGCGGTTCTTGCAATGAACCATGGGTTCGATACCTTTATAAAGTTCACGCGTTCTTTTGGCGGCGATGTGAACCAGGGAAAATCGGTTTTCGCAGTGCTCAAGACAGTCTTCAACGGTGATTCTAGCCATGGGATTTACGCTCTTCCTTTATAAGGTTTTATGCCGTTTGGCGGCAAAAAGAGAGGGGCTTCTAAGGAATAACCCGGCGAAATGTCAACAGAAAATTGACACATCCCGGACCTCTATGTATTCCTGAAGGTCCGTGACTTCCAAAAATCCCTCGGTGGCCCCATCGAAATATTCGGCGTCTTCTTTTTTGGACATCCGGTTTGCGGATTTTACAGCCCGACACGTCTTCAGTGCGAAGCTGAGACTTGTTATTTTGATGGGGTTTTGGGGCCTCTGTGGATTCATTTATCCGAGGATCTTAACCTTAGACCAGCCCATCGTCCTGATCATCAGTCTGACGTTCGTTGCGACCACCATTTGTTATTTTTTCGTGCTTCGGGGGACGTATCCCATCTTATTTTTCGTCTTGGAACTCGCCGCGGACGTCTGCGCCCAGACGGTTCTGGTCTACATGATGTCGGCGGGCGGGGCGAAGAGCAGCGTTTTTACCATTTATATCGCGTACTGCGCGGCCGGTGGACTCTTCTATAATGACCGCGTCGCTCTGGCGATGGCGGCGCTGATCGTCGTTTTTTATTCCATGCTCACGGCGGGACTGTATTTCGGGTGGATCCCGCCGTTTTCCCATCCGCTGACGGAATCGGTTTTTTTTGAGGATTTCGGCGTCTTCCAAAATCTGGCTTTGCTCCTGATCTTCTTGGGGGTCGCTGTCTACGGCATCCGGCTCGCGGCGCATTTCACTAAAATCCGCGAAAAGGCCCTGGAAGCCAAGAATCGCGAACTGATCGCGTTAAACCGCATCTCGTCCTTGACCCGGAGCGGTTTGACTCTGGAACGCGTCCAAAACGAAGTCGTACGCAGCGTGCACGATGGCATGGGCTATCCGGACGGTTTTCTTCTGTACCAAGACCCGCCCACGGGGAAGATCCAGTTTTATTTCCAGGAAGGGACGCCGCTGGTGCAGGAGCTTAAGTCCTTGGGCGTGAATCCTTCGGATCTTTATTTGCCGATCGACGATCAGACCAATCAAGTCTATGCGGCGATGAAAAACGGGAAGCTGATCTTGAGAAACGAACTTTCCGAGGTATTGCGCGGCGCGAACCAGGCGCTGACGGTCGAGCGGACGTCGGCGATCCAGCACCGCTTGGGCTACCGCAAATTCGTCGCGGCGCCGCTGATTGCGGAGGGCCACGTGGTCGGCGCCTTGATTGGCGCGTGCTGGGAGCGGTGGTTGGAGGCCGATGCGATCCGGACGTTTGAAGGCTTCGCCGACCAAGCGGCATTGACGCTCGATAACGCCATGCTGATCGCGGAGTTGAAACTCAAGAACATCGAACTGGAACGCGTCAGCCGCGTGAAGTCGGAGTTCTTGGCGACGATGAGCCATGAGCTGCGTACGCCTTTGACCGCGATCATCGGTTTTTCCGAGCTGCTCTTGGAAGAAGTCATGGGAGCCATCAACGGCGAGCAAAAAGAGAGCCTCCGCGAGATCTTGGTCAACGGCGAAAACCTGCTCCAGATGATCAACGGCCTGCTGGACTTCGCGAAGATCGAATCCGGCAAGATGGAGGTGTCGTTGGGGCCGATCGATTTCGCGGACCTGCTGACGCGCGTGCAGCGCATGATTGCGTCTTTGCTCCACAAGAAGAGCCACCGTTTCGAGGCCCAGGTCCCGCCGAACCTCCCAATTTTGTATGCGGACGAAAAAAAATTGCAGCAGATCTTATTAAACCTTATTTCCAACGCCATTAAGTTTACGCCGAACGGGGGCAAAATCTCCGTAAGCGTGACGTACCGCCCGCGACTGCAGACCGAATCGGTATTGAGCTCCGAAGCGGCTCCCGAAACGACGGGAATCCTCGAGGTCTCCGTCGAGGACACTGGCATCGGCATTCGCAAGCAGGATCAGGACGCGATCTTCGAATCGTTCCGGCAGGTGGACAGTTCGTTCACGCGCGAGTATCAGGGGACGGGATTGGGGCTCGCCTTGGTCAAACAATTCGTGACCCTGCAGGGAGGGTCGATCCGCGTCGAAAGCGAAGTCGGCCGCGGGTCGAAGTTCATATTTTCGATTCCGAATAGGACAATGGGTGTTCTGACATGACTTCGATCCGACGGTTTGATTGGATTTTTCACCTGGCCGCCATCACGCTCTGCGGGTATTTTTGCGCGTCCGCGTTGACGACGTATTTGGAGGGCTTGCTCGTGTCGTCATCCGACCTGCCTCCGACTGCGGTTGTTTCCACGCCTACGCCCGCCGAACCTCTTCCGGCGCCTTCGGCCGATGCCGACGACGAGGAGGGGGGCGAGGACTGGGAGGCTTACCGGTCCATCGTCGAACGCAATATTTTCAATTCCGCCGATACGGGAGAGACCGCTGTCGGAGCCAATCAAAATCCCGATGTGCCTTTGGGGGAAATGGGTCCCGCCGTCAAAACCAGTCTGGGAATCAAAGTCATGTCGACCCTGGTGATCGGCGAAGGCAACGACCGGCGTTCGTCCGCGATCATTTCCGGCGGCACAAGCAAAACGCCTAAGGCTTATTATCCGGGTGAAGAAGAAACGTTCGGTTCCAACGTCCGGCTCACGAAGATCGCGCGCGACCGCATCGAGTTTTTGAACAACAACCGTTTGGAATTCGCGGAGCTGGAGGATTGGGCCACGAAAAAGACGGTTTTCGCCTCCGCGGAAGAGGTTCACGGCAAAGGCGCGGCTCTGGGCGACAAGTCTTCGGAAGCGAAAGACGCTGCCGCTCCGGCCGCCGAGGGCGGGAAGATCACTTTGGATCAAAAAGAGATTGATGAAGCCCTCCAGAACCTGGATAAGCTCCAGCAAGACGTCCGTATCGTTCCTAATTTCAAGGATGGCAAAATCTCAGGGTTGAAAGTCATTTCGATCAAGCCGGGGACTGTGATAAGCAAGCTCGGCATTCGCCGCGGCGACATCCTCGAAAAACTGAACGGGCAGGAGTTGGACGTCAAACGCGGTTTGGAAATGTTCGGTACGATGAAGGATTCGAAAAATTTCTCACTGGATATCGCACGTGGGGGAAAGAGTCAGACGTTCGAATATGAGATCAAATGATTCGCGATTCCGCCCGCGTACGATCCTGACGGCTTGGATGCTGTTGACGTCCGTGTTCGTCCAGTCGGTGGCGTTCGCCGCCGACATGCAGCCGCTGCCGCCAGTGACGTTGCCGCCGGCCTCTTCCGTTCCGGGCGGAGGCACGCCGGTTACCGATGCTTCGCCTTCGACTTTATCTGTTTCGCCGTTGCCTCCGGTTCCCTTGGGCCAACCGTCCTCAAATCCGACGTATCCAGTGACTTATCCTCCGATATCGAGCGCGCCTACGGCTCCCTCGGCTCCCCTGACTCCACCGTCGTCGTCGCCCCCCGTCCTCCCGGTGCCTGCATCTCCGGTTCCCCCGGCTCCGCTCAGACCTTCCGCCGAAACCGTACTCGTCAAACCGACCGATCCGCCTCCGACTACGGCGGTGCCCGAAGTCTCGCAGCCCCTGCGTCCCGTGGCGCCCGAAACGATTTCCGAGACGGCTAAAAAAGTCGACGCCGAAGGCATTTATTTCAACATCGCAGACGAAGACATCCGCGAAGTGGTTAAGCAAATCAGCCGCGCCTTGGGCAAAAATTTTCTTTTGGATGACAAGCTCAAAGGCAAGATTACGATCATCAGCGAACGTAAGATGACGAAGGACGAAGTCTGGGAAGTCTTCCAGTCGGCCTTGGACGTGATCGGATTCACCATTGTGCAAGGTCCTGCGGGCCTCTTGCGTATCGTGTCCGTGCGTGACGCGCTCAATAATCCCATCGACATGTACACGGACGAGACGCCGTTCACCGACCGCTTCATCACGCGTCTGATCACGCTGAAAAACATCAGTGCGGCCGATATGGCGAACGTGATCAAGGGCCTGGTCTCCAAAGAAGGCAATCTCTTCGCCTATCCCGTGACCAACACGCTCATCATCACGGACTCGGGCACGAACATCGACCGGTTACTCAGGCTCATTAACGAATTGGATCAGGAAGGCCCGCAAGAAGTCCTGGAAATCATCCCGATCCTGTATGCGAACGCCAAGGACGTTGCGGCGAAGATCACGCAGATTTACGACACCGACAAGGCTTCGACGCCGACGCCCGCGCCTGTGCGCCGCACGCCGGCCCAAGGTACGGCCGAAATCACACTGGATGAAGTCCCTAAATTGAAAAAAGTCATTCCCGACGAGCGTACGAACGCCGTCATCGTTCTGGCCTCCCGCATGGCCATCCAAAAAGTCCGTAATCTCATCAAGAAACTCGATTCGCCGCTCGTGGGCGATGAAGGTGAAGTGCACGTGTATTATCTCAAATACGCCAACGCCAAGGACATGGCGACCGTCTTGACCGCGCTGTCAGGGCAAGTGGCGAAAGATAAAGGAACGACCGGATCGTCGACAGGGGGCAGGGCGCCCGCCGCCGGTACGCCGGCCGCGGCGGCGGTTCAGGCCTCTAGCGCGAATTTGATCGGCGGGGCGGAGTTTTCGGGTAAATTTACGGTGACCGCGGACGAGTCCACGAACGCTTTGGTGATTACCGCTGGCGCTAAGGACTTCAATACCTTGATCGAACAAGTTATCGCCAAACTTGATATCCCGCGCCGCCAGGTCTACGTCGAAGCCGTCATCGTCGAATTCCAGATTTCAGAAAATCAGCAACTGGGCGCCGGTATCTTCGGCGGTAAAAATTTCAACGTCGGTGGTAATAACTTAGCCCTTTTTGGAAGCACGTTCGGTTTCTTGGATGGAGGCGTGCAGCAGCTTTTGAACGGCACCGTCGGCGCCGCATCCGATCAGACGTTGAATGTTCCGGCCCTGCCCGGCACAGGCGGCGATGCGTTACAGGTACCGGCCTTTTTTTCGGCTCTTCAGTTCGCCCAGTCCAACACAAACGCGAACATCCTCTCGACACCGAACATCCTGACGTTGGACAACCAAGAAGCCGAGATCAAGATCGGTCAAAAAGTCCCGTTTCCGGCGGCCTCCGCGACGACGATCGGCGGCAGCCTCCAAACGACGTTCACGCGCGAAGACGTGGCGTTGAGTCTCAAGATCAAGCCTCAAATCAGCGAAGGCGGATCGATCCGCATGGAAGTCGCTCAGGAAGACCGCGAAATTTTGGATCAACAGCCTGCCATTTCCTCTCAGGCCGGTCCGACGACGACGGAGCGTTCGATCAAGACCGCGATCGTCGTGAATAACGGCCAGACCGTCGTCTTGGGTGGCCTTATCAAAGACAAATACACGACGAAAATCGATAAAGTCCCGGGCTTAGGCGACATTCCGATTTTGGGATACCTCTTTAAGACGCGGCGCAAAACCAAGGAAAAGATCAATCTCGTGGTTTTCTTAACCCCACACATCATCCGCGAGCCCCGCGATTTCATTTCGATCTTGAACCGCAAGATAGACGAGCAGAACCTCTTCGTGACCGAAAACTTCAGTAAGCGCCAGCAGAAGCAGATTCGTAAATCCCTGGAGACGCATGCAGACTATCTCTTGAGCGCGAGCGAAGGCGGATACCTCCCGGAGGGGCGCCCTCTGACGGACGACGAGAAATACCCGATGAGCATTGCACCCTCTACGACTGCAAAACCGCAGCCTCTGCCGCCGTCTAAACCCTCGGAAGTTTTGGCTCCCGCCACTTCGGGAATTTCGGACGACGAAAGTGATTTGGCCCCCGAAAAATCAACCGGCCGTACGTCCAGGCGCAAGGCACCGCCGAAAAAAAACGCGCCCGAATCCTCGCCGCGCCCCGCAACTCCGAGTGACGAAGACACCGATTTAGCGTATTAATAGACATCTATGGAAGATCGGAGCCTGGGCGCCATTCTTTTGGAAAATTCCACGCTGACCCAAGAGCAGCTTGAAGAGGCTCTGAACGCTCAGCGCGAAAAAGGCGGCAAACTGGGCGACGTACTGGTCCAGCTCAAACACTTGCGGAACGAAGATATCTTGAAGGCGCTTTCGATCCAGCTGGGTATTCCTTACTTAAACAAAATCGAATCTGACGAGATCATGGCGGATCTCCTGCAGCCGCTCTCGCTCAATTACGCGAAGAAAAACGAAGTCCTTCCCATCAAGCGCGAAAACGGCACGATCCTGGTCGTCATGGCCGATCCCTTGAATTGCCACGTGATCGATGACTTGCGCATGCTCTACGGCAGCGCGATCCGTCCCGTGGTCGCGAGCTCCTACGAAATCATCGGTGCGGTGAACAACGCCTACAACCGCGTGACTGACGTGGGGGACAAAGCCGTCGAAGATTTGGAAGAGGGGAATCTCGACTCGATCGGACAGCAATTAGAGGAAGTGCAGGACTTGCTGGACTCCGCCGACGAGGCCCCGATCATCCGCCTCGTGAATTCGCTCATGTTCCGCGCGGTCAAACAAAAGGCCTCCGACATTCACATCGAGCCCTTCGAAAAAGACTTAATCGTGCGTTTCCGCATCGACGGCGTGCTTTATGACGTTATGCGCCCGCCGAAAAAAGCCTACGCCGCGATTTCGTCGCGCTTGAAAATCATGGCGGGATTGAACATCGCCGAAAAACGGCTGCCCCAAGACGGACGCATCCGCATCAAGATCGCGGGTAAAGACATCGACATCCGCGTTTCGACGGTACCGACTTCGCATGGAGAGTCCATCGTCATGCGCCTGCTCGATAAGAGCAAGGCCGTGCTCGACATGGAGAAGCTCGGCATCACCGGACGCGTGCTCGACCAGATGCGCGAAGTCATCCGCCGCAATCACGGCATCGTCCTCGTGACCGGTCCCACCGGCAGTGGTAAAACCACGACGCTTTACGCGGCCTTGACCGAGCTCAATACGCCCGACGTAAAGATCATCACCTGCGAGGATCCCGTCGAATATCAATTGGACGGCATCAACCAAATCCCGGTCAATCCGAAGATCGATTTGACGTTCGCAACGGGCCTCCGCGCGATTTTGCGGCAGGATCCCGACATTGTTCTGGTCGGCGAAATCCGCGACAAAGAAACCGCCGAAATCGCCGTCCAGGCGTCTTTGACCGGCCACTTGGTCTTGTCCACGCTGCATACCAACGACTCGGCTTCGTCCATCACGCGTCTGCTCGACATGGGAGTCCAGCCGTTTCTGGTGTCGTCTTCCGTCATGGCGATTCTGGCGCAGCGGTTGATCCGCATGGTCTGCCAGGACTGTTCGAAAAAATACACGCCCTCCGAGACCGAACTCCGCCAGGCGGGCGTCACGCCGGAGATGCTCAAAGGACGCACGTTGCTGCGAGCCACGGGCTGTACTCACTGCATGAACACTGGCTACGTGGGCCGCGTGGGCATCCACGAATTGCTCCTGATGGACGATGAGATGCGTAACCTCGTCATGCAAAACGTCGACGCCAACACGATTAAAAGAGCTGCCATGGCTAAAGGCATGATGACGTTACGCGAAGACGGCGTCCAAAAGGCCCTCCGGGGACTTACGACGCTCGAAGAAGTCATGATGATCACTCAGGAAGACGTGGAACGAGAATTGGTTTAAATGCCGAACTACCAATACAAAGGCATGAATTCCCAAGGGAAAGACGTCTCGGGCGTTACCGAGGCCGACTCCGAAAAAGCCGCGCGCGGCAAATTGCGCAAGATAGGCGTTTTTCCCACCGAAGTTTCGCTGGAAGGCAGCAAAAAAACCGGCGGACTCCGCCTGAATGCGGATGTGAATTTCGGGAAATACCTCCAGCGCATCAGCGGTAAAGACTTGGCCCTGATGACCCGTCAGATGTCGACCTTGATCGGCGCGCACATTCCGATCGTGCAGACGCTCGCGGCCTTGGTCGACCAGACGCAAAACCCGAAACTGAAGGCCATTTTAATCCAGGTCAAAGACAACGTCGTCCAAGGCGGGCGTCTCTCCGACTCCTTAGGTCAGCATCCCGACGTTTTTTCGAACATCTACGTCGCCATGGTGGGCGCGGGCGAGGCCTCCGGAGCGATGGACATCGTCTTAGAGCGCTTGGCCGATTTGACCGAGAAACAAGCCGCCCTCAAAAGCAAGATCCTGGGCGCTCTCATGTATCCCATCATCATGTCGGTCGTAGGATTGGCGCTCATGAGTTTTTTGGTTCTCTACGTCGTACCCAAAGTCGTCGGCATCTTCGAAGACACGAAGGCGACGCTGCCGTTGCCCACGCGTGCTTTGATTTTCGTCAGCAGTACCATGCAGAGTTATTGGTATCTTTTCTTATTGGTGGCCGCCGCGGCCGGGTACGGTTTTTTCAAATGGATCAAGACACCCAAAGGCGGGCTCATCTGGGACAGGTTTCAACTGCGAATGCCGATTTTCGGGAATCTCTTCCGCATGGTCGCGGTCTCGCGCTTTTCGCGCACACTCTCGACGATGCTGGCTTCCGGCGTGCCGCTCTTGCGCGCCATGGATATCGTGAAAAATGTGGTGGATAACCGCGTCTTAAGCGATACGATCGAGCTGACGCGCACGAGCGTGAAAGAAGGCGAGAGCATCGCCGAGCCGTTGAGGCGCAGCGGCCATTTTCCGCCGCTGGTGACCCACATGATTGCGATCGGCGAGAAAACCGGCGAGCTCGAGACCATGTTGATCCGTGCGGCGGACGCCTACGACCAGCAGGTCGACGGCATCGTGAGCACCTTGACGACGCTTCTCGAGCCGATCATGATTTTAGTGATGGGCGGCGTAGTGTCTTTTATTGTATTGTCGATCCTCCTGCCGATCCTGCAACTGAACCAGCTGGGCGGCTAAGGACAAAACGGGAGAAAATATGCTTAAAAAAATCTTAAAAACGATGCGGGTACTCCAAAACGCGAAAGGCATGACCCTGATCGAAATCATGGTCGTCGTGACGATCTTGGGCATCATCGCGACCTTGGTCACGGTCAACGTGATCGGACGCTTGGATCAGGCGAAGGTTTCGGCCGCGAAGACGCAGATTAAGAATCTGGAAACCGCTCTCGACGAATTCCGCCGCGACGCCGGTTTTTATCCCTCCGCCGAACAAGGCCTGCGCGCCTTGATCGAAAAACCCACGGCGGGCCGCATCCCGGCGAGCTATCCCAAGGGCGGTTACCTGAAGGGCAACGCGATCCCGAAGGATCCTTGGAGCTGCGAATTCCTTTATTTCAGTCCCGGTACGCATGGGAATAATCCTTACGAAATTACGTCCCTCGGTGGAGATTGCCAAGAAGGCGGCGAAGATACTGACGAGGATATCAACTCCTGGGAAATCGGCGTTGAGAAAACGGAATAAGGGTTTAACCTTAATCGAAGTCTTAGTCTCGATGGCGATCGTGGGGCTGATCGTCGGTCTCTCGGCGATGGGTTTGCGTTCCGCGTTCAACGTCAACTTAAGATCCTCCGCCGGCAAGCTTGCCTCCACGCTACGCTATCTTTCGCAAAAAGCCGTCACCGATCATCTCTATCTCCGCGTCGTCTACGACATCGAAGAGAGGCGTTATTCGGTCGAAGAGAGCAAAGACTCGTTTCTCGTGCCGATGGAAGATCTGAAAAGCGAACCCTTCCCGAAAAAAAATAAGTCCTCTCAAAACGCGGAAAAACCGGGGGCCTCACCCGAAGGCTCGGAGACGGCGGAAAACAAAGACTCTTCGGGTCTGGTCGCCTCGAGTTCGATCAAACCCGTGACCTTACCCTCGGGTGTTTTCTTCAAGGATTTTTCGGTGTCCTACCGCCAGGGCAAGGTTGAGCAGGGCCAGGCCTACACTTATTTTTTCCCCGACGGTTACGCGACGCCTACCTTGATCCATCTGCGTAACGAAGACGACGACGATCATTTTTCCGTCGAAGTCTCCGCGCTCTCCGGGCAGGTGAAGGTTTTTGCGGATTATCGCGATGCCTCCGAGTTCGAGGAGCATCCGGAGGGCGGACATTGAAACGACTTCGCAGTTCGGGATTCACCCTCCTGGAGGTCTTGATCGCGGTCGCGATCCTGGCGGTCTCGCTGCTCGCCATTTTCCACCTCCAAAGCACGGCCCTTTTAAGCTCCGCGCGCGCCCAAAAAATCACCGTCGCCACGCAATTGGCCCGTTTGAAAATGTCCCAAGTCCTGATGCAGTTGGAAGAGGGGATGGCTAAGGGTGAATTCCCTGAATCCAAGGAAGACTCCGGGATTTTCGAGGAAGAGAAACATCCCGACTACGGCTGGAGGCTTAAGGTGCGTAAGGTCGAGATCCCCGCGCCACCGTTGCCGGAAGGCGGCGCCGATATCTTGGCTCAGGTTTTTTCCATGATTTCGGAACAGATTTCGCGCTCGACGCGGGAAGTGAAGCTCACCATCGTCTGGCGCGACGCGGACGACGAGGAAGAGGTCGGTATCGAATTGGTCACCCATATCGTGAAGATGTGAAAAGCGCATGACGAAAACATTGAGAAAAAAAATTTCGGACCGGGCCGGCTTTACGCTGATCGAGATCTTGGTGGCCGTGGTGTTATTGGCCATTATCTCGATCCTCGTCTGGCGCGCGATGGGCGGGATGACGAGCTCGAAGGAAAGATCCGAAAAAAGGGACGGCATGCACCGCTCGGTCGCGATCCTGCTCGATCGCATGACCCAGGAGCTCGGCACGGCGGTTTTGTTTACGAGCCTCGATATCTTGGGAGTTTCGGCCTCGGCGGAACAAAATCTCAAAAGCGTTTTCATCGGCGTCAATCAAGGCGAGCAGGACAAGCTGACGTTCCAGAGCCTCTCACACATGCGGTACATCAAAGACACCAAGGAGTCGGATTTTTCCGAAATCACCTATTTTCTGGAGCCCCAGGAAGGCGCGTCGGGGCTTTTTATTTTGAAGAAGCGCGAAAAATCGCCGCCGGATACGGAAACGGGCGAAAAAGGCCGCGTGGTGACGTTGCTTGAAGGCGTCAAAAGCCTGAGTTTCCGGTATTATGACGCCCAAAAGCTGGAATACAGTGAAGCATGGGATACGACGGCGCCGGACTTCGCGAACCGCTTGCCGCGCGCGGTCGAGATCCGTTTGGTTTTGCAAGATCCCAATGATGAAGACGCGGAGGAATCTTTTTTAACCGTCTCCCTCCTGGAGATGGCGCCGGGGCCTAACGACTTTTGATATGTTGAAGACGCTTAAAAATGAAAGAGGCGTGGCGCTCATGTTGGTCTTGGGTGCGCTGTTGATCCTGACGACCCTCGTCGTGGATTTCGCCTACAATTCGCATGTGGGTTTTGACCTCGCGGCCTCCGAACGGGACCGGTTGAAGGCCTATTATCTCGCGAGGTCCGGTTATCAATTGGCTCGCCTCGAACTGCGTTTCGAAAAAGACATGCGCGCACGCTACGCGAGCTTGCTGAAGGAAATGAAAGACGGCGCCGTGACCGCGGATCCTTTGTGCAAACAGATCCCGATTTCGACGGGACTGCTTCGCGATCTGCCTTCTTTTTTGTCCCAAGCGTCGGGTGAGGGGACGGAAGAAGGGGAAGAGGCGGTCCCTAAGCCGGCCGTACCCGTGTCCGCCGCGCCGGCTCAGCCTGAAGGGAACACCGAGCCCATTTCAAGCGACGCCGCGGATTTCTTGAGTTTCGAAGGCGGATTCGACGTGGTCTGCGATACGGAAGAGCGGAAGATCAACTTGAACGTCTTCCGGTCGGATCCTTTCGGAAAGGCTCCGGCAGGTACCGTCGATTCCGGAACTTCGTCGGCGGAGGTGCCAGTTTCCCTCTATGACACGCAGAAAATCCTGCTCACTTCGTTGCTTTCCCAAAAAGAATTCGAGGATATTTTCCACGAAAAATCCGACGACATCCGCAAGGTCGTGAACGCCATCGCCGACTGGGCCGACCGTGACGACCGCATCAACGAAGCCCCCGGTATTTCCGGAGGCTCGGAGGATTCGGAGTACCGAGGGGCATCCTATAAAGTCAAAAACGGCAAGTACGCGTCGGTGGCCGAACTTCTTCTGGTCGCGGGCGTCGGTGACGACCTTTTCCGTAAGTTAGAACCCTACGTCACGGTTTACGGGGACGCAAAAATCAACCTCTGCCAGGCGACCGACGACATGGTGAAGGCCTTCGCCTTGAGGTTCATCGCGGCGACCCCCGGCGTGCCCCCGATTTCGGAGGACGACGAAGCGAAGTGGAATTTCATCCTCGAAAGCCTAAGGACCGCCTGCGCGGAAGCCGCCCCTCAACCCGCCGCCGTGGCCCAAGCCTTCGCGGCCGCGATCGGTGCCGCGACGCCCGGATCCTTGGCGAGCCAGATCACGACCAAGAACCGCTTTTACCGCATCGAGTCGAATGGAAATTCCGGCGACGCCACGTCGCGCATTTCCGCCGTCATCGACACCGGGGGAAGTGATCCGAACCTCTGGAAAACGGTTTATTTCCGCGTGGAATAAAGGTACTCACGAACAAGCTTTTAAGGAAACATGCAAACCATCTTAGGTGTCGACGTCGGAAGCTATTCGGTCAAGGTCGCGGAAATCGAGCGGACCCTGAAAGGCTTCCATTTGGTCGGTTTTTTCGAGCAGCCCTTGGGCGCCTACGAACCCTCGGGAAAATCGGCGGCGGCCTCCCAGGCCCTGACGCGCATCCTCGAAGAATACAATCTCTCGACCCAGTCGGTATATACGGTGCTTCCCGGCCAGGAACTTTCCCATCGCAGCCTGGATTTCCCGTTCTCGGATTTCAAGAAAATCGATCAGACGATCGAGTTCGAGATGGAGAATCACGTACCGCTTCCGTTGGAAGAGCTGCTCATCGATTATGAATTCCTCCCTCCGCGGAAATCCGAGGATAAGTCCGGTTCCACGGTGCTGGTCAGTTACGTCAAAAAAGGCGACTTCGTCCGCTTCTTGAACCTCATGACGGATGCTGACGTCGATCCGCGTTTCGTCGGCAGCGAACCCATCGAGCTTGCGCATGTGTTCGACCTGGGCGTGTATCCGCCCGAAGGGGCCTATGCGTTGATCGACATCGGCCACGAAAAAACCAACGTCCTGATTTTCTCCAAAAAACTGCGTTTCGTCCGGACGATCATGATGGGCGGTAAGGATCTGACCGGAGCCATCGCGGACTCGATGAACATCCCCGCGGCGGAGGCCGAACGCATGAAGATCGAGCTCGGACGCGTCGGTCCCGAGGTGCAGGGCGCGGATGCGACGACGCGGAAGATTTTCGGGGCCATGGATGCGGTCTTGGAAAGTCTGCTTTTACATCTCAGACAATCCTTCATGTCTTTTCAAGACGAGCAGGGTGAGGTCGTCCAGGCGCTTTTGCTGTGCGGCGGGACGTCACGCCTCCCGGGTCTCGATCATTACCTGTCTTCCAGGCTACGCAAAAACGTAAGCTTCCTCGAGTGTTTGGACCAACCCTTCAATCAATTAGCCGACTCCCAGTGGTGCCGTTCTCTTGCCGCCACGGCTCTGTCGGTCGCCCACCGCGGGATCGGCGGCATTGGCGTGCGCGACATTCAATTCCGGCGCGGGGAGTTTTCCTACCGCGGGGAGATGAAGGACTATGTGGGCTTCGCGAAGCAGGCGGCGGTGTTGATGGGCGTGGTTTTCTTGTTTGCCGGCGTGAGTTTTTCGATCGGGTACTTCTCGCTCAACGGAAAGATCAAAGAGCAATCGACCCGGATCTCCGACTTGGCCTCGCAGACGCTGCCCGATATCCCGAAGAAAAATTTGAGCGGACCCAACGCGATCTTATCGGCCTTGGGCGGTAAAATCTCGGACGCTCAGGAAAGAAAGCGCAAGATCGAAGAAGAAATTTCGCTCAAATCCCTGGATATTTTGAAAGAGTTTTCGGCCGTCTTGCCCGCGCGGGCCAACGTCGTCTTGGACGTTGACGACCTGACGCTCGCCTCCCGGCGCGTGCGCATCCAGGGCGTGACGGATTCGTTCGAATCGGTCGATCAGATCAAGGACGCGTTATCTAAGTCGCGTTTGTTCAAGAACATCGCGGTCGAAAACGTCAAAAAAGGCTTAAGAGAGGAAGTCCGGTTTACGCTTTCCGTGGAAATCGCCACGGAAAACGAAGGGGTTTAAAAACGCATGGCCTTAAAGACCAAATATTCTCCCTTGCGCAAACTCAGCTGGGACAATCTCTTCAATACCTTCTTGGCCATGAATCCCAAGAGGCAGTTGGGGACAGCCGCCTTGGTCATGGGCGTGCTTTTGTTCATTCTCTTTTTGCCCGTTTTCTTCATTTCCGCGAAAGTTTCTTCACTGAAAAAAGAAGTGGAGACTGGCCGCAAAGGCTACCGTCAGATCGTTGGTAAGATCGCCGAATACGACAAAGTCCGGAAAGAGGTCTCGGCCTTGGACAGCATGTTCGGGGGCGCCGGAGGTCCGGTGCCGACGCGGCTTGAAGTGTTATCCAAGCGCATCGGCGTCAACATCGGGGATATTGGCCGCGAGAAGTTGCAGGAGACGGATTTCTTGGACGTGCGCGCTTACGACGTCAAAGTGGGCGGCGTGACTCTGGCGCAACTGACCGAGCTTTTGTTTCACATCGAAAACGATCCGGGAGCGCCCATGCGGGTGCGCAGGCTCCAAATCAAACCGCGCCGTAACGGCCGCCAGTTTTTGGACGTGAATTTCGAGGTCGCTACGTTCCAGGTGAAAAAGGAGATCTAAAGCCATGCCGCGTCTCTTGAGATTCATCCTTTATCCCGCCGTTTTTTTTCTAAGCTTAGGATTTTTTTTCATCGTGCTTTTTCCGTTCGGCGGCCTGAAGGAAAGGTTTTCGCGCGAGATCGAATCTGCGGTGGCAAAAGAAGGCTATACGCTTTCCTTGGGTAACGTCGACATCCTGTGGCCCAACGGCCTGGCGTTGACCAACGTCCAATTAAGCTCTCCCGAAGGCACCGGCCCGGCTCATAAGATTTCTAAGGCCGAGCTTAAATTCGCCCTAATGGACCTGATGTCCGGCATCAAAGACATCGATTTCGACATCCGCTCGAACCAAGGCAAGGCCATCGGTAATTTTTATTCCAGTCCCGAAAAACTGTTTTTGCAGGCCGACCTCGACCGTTTCGATCTGTCGTGGATTCCGGTGCTGGCGCGTACAGCGTCCCTTCCGATGACGGGCGCGGCGACCGGACGGCTGGAGACCGAGGTGTACTACCAGGATTCGTCCAAGAATTCGGGTAATATCGATCTGCAGATCTTGGAATTAGGCCTAGGCGAAATCGTGCTGGCGGACGGAACTTACCGTTTTCCCGCGATGAGGCTCGCCGGACCCGATGCCGGATCGAAGCTCGAAGTTTCGATCGCAAAAGGCAATTTCGACGTAAAGACGTTTAAGCTTTTAGGCGGGGACTTGAGTTTGGATACGACGGGTAAAGTCTATGGAGCCAAGCGTTTCGATAATTACCGCTTCAATCTCAAAGGCAGCCTGACCGTCACCCCGGATTTCGCGACGAAATTCCCCATCATCGCCTTGATCGAAAAGCAAAAAGGCGCCGACGGTTTCTATCCCTTCACCATCACGGGCCGCGTGCTAAAACCCAGCATCCGCATCGGCGATTTCAGATTACCGCTGTAAGCCATTCTGCAGAAGAGGCTTTAAGCGCCTCAGTAATCGTGCGGTCCCAATCTGGATTGTACTCGTCCCACAAATGAGCCGCTTCCATTGCAATCGAGAGCCTCTCTTCCTGGCAGTCTCCTACGAAAACGAGACGTTTCAATGCGGCGTCGATATCCGACTGAAGATTCGAAGGACGGAGTTTTAGAGCCTGTCTGACCCCCTCCAGTAAGATCAAAGGCTCGATTTTATAGTCGTTCAAAAGGATTTTTAAGCAGGACTCGATATCGGATTCGTATTGCTCCCGCTCAGGGCGATCCGACAAGAGAATGATAACGTCCAAGGCCGTTGCAGGGCGTTTGCGAGCGATGCTCCGCGCCCAAAGGCCCAAAGCCTCGCAAAGAACCGGCACCTCTTGCGCGTCTCCATATTGGATCAAAAGCTGCGCCACACCCACGTGAAAGAGGTCACCGCGCAGTCTGCGCTTGTCCGCGAACATTTCTTTAAGTTTTTCCAGAGTCCCTTCTTTTAATGTCGCATCATGGAAATAGGGAGGACAGCCATACTGGAGAAGAAGCTCGGCGGCCCGTAAGATGCCCGAGGAGACGACATCCGCGTGAAACCGGCTGGGATCCGGCCTGTCTTGCTCCGGGGCATGGGCTTCTTCCTGGATTGCAGCAAATAAAGACAGGGGGCCATATGTTTCGGAATGGTCTCGCGTGGCACGTAAAGCAAGATGATGTAAACCATGTAACTGCCGGATTAGCATCTCTACCACCTTTCGCTTCTGATGTGGGGAGCCGTGTTTCAATAAAACGTCCTCGTTCTGTCCAAAGCTCGGTTCGATGGAGGGATCGATAGAGGGATGAGAAAGAGAAGCTTCTTCAAGCGTTTCCGCAGGGTTTTGAGGAGAATAGATCCTCAATATTTGGGCGATTTTGTTTTCGATGGCCGAGACGATGGAAGCGGTGATGGGGGAACCTTCCTGATCGATTTCGTGAAGGCTTTGTAGGAAAAGACAAAGGTTATGCGCGATGTCGTCTTCTTCCTGCAATTCGTCCGGACAAATCGCGTCGACGACGGAGAGGGCAAAATCCAAGTGAAGGAATGCGAGAACCGGCTCCCATTTTGTCTGATATTCATTGAGCCGCAGAACCTGGGATTTTTCCAGGACGGACATATGGACCAACGCTTCCCGGCAAAGTTGCATTTCTTTTGCCATTAAATGGGCCAGGTGGGTCCGTCCCCCTTCTTGGTCGTAAATGCGGTTCAAGGCATAGATCCGGCTGTCCTTGTTCTTCCAGAAAGCAACGGCCGCGTCTTGTCTGTTCTTGAGATCTGTGGGGGTGATCAACGGTCTGCTGCTCCAGAAATCATGCGTTTCGTTGATCCACTGGAGAAAAAGAGGGGAGTTTTCTTCAAAATTGATCGATGCGAGAAACCGAACCTGATCGCTCACGGGAAGCCCCCAAGAGTTCAGCATATGGAGGCTGAGTTTGGGAGGTAGGACGTGAAAAGCTCGTGCGATCATCAATAAGACAGGTACCTTGAGCCTATCCGCTAAGTCGCGTGTGACGCGGGGTACGTCTCGGAGCTTGTCCCGACTGAGCAGGGGCTCTCTATACACCATGAGGCCCACGTCGAAGCGGTCTTCCAATTCCTGGAACAAGTTCGTCATATTGCGGAAAATAGATTCCAATTCTTTGTCGGAGCCGGTTTTAAGGGGCAAAGCTTCGAGTGGTTTCAGGATATCGTTTAAGCCCGCCGCACGAGCCTCGGACCTGGCAGCGTCAATCGCTCGTGGAATTCTGTAGCAATTCACGTCGCTTGGCCCCTGAGCCGCCCATTCGCGCAAAGTAGAAAAATGGCCTAAGAGAGATTGAACCGAGGAGAAAGAGAGCATGATATTCCTATTTTTTCCTCATCGGATGGGAAGTTTAGAGGTTGCGCATTTCTGTAAACTTTGAGTTTTTAGTGAACCGGCCTGTAAATTTTTACAATTGGCGTATCTCTTTTTAGAAAAATTCCCTCGCAAATTCGCGGAAGTTCCCGATTTCAGGATTTGGCACGCTGTTTGTTAATAGCCCAGCATGCCCACACTTATTTTTCATCGTGGAGACCGCGAAGTGCTCCGGTTTCCTTTTTCCCATACGCTTTTGAGGATCGGGAGACACCTCTCGAACGACCTCACGCTACCCGACGAGGAGATTTCGCGCTTTCACATGACGCTGGAGCAGAGTGATCTGGGGTACCGGTTTACGGATCTAAGCCGTAATGGAACCTGTTTTAACGGCAAGCGCGTCCGCGAGGCCGGGATCCAGCACGGAGATGAACTCATGATCGGTCCTTGGCGCGTCGTTTTCGTCGATGAAGGCGTCTGGGGCGACCAGGAGACCTTGGTTCAGCGGCGCACGAAACCTTCGGACGCTTTCTGCGGCATGGTGGGGAAGAGCGAAGTCATGAAGCGGGTTTTCGAGACGATCCAAAAAGTCGCCCCGACGGAAGCGACTGCGTTGATCTTGGGAGAGACGGGCGTGGGCAAGGAATTAGTCGCGCGCGCCGTGCACGATCTGTCGCGTCGGTCTCGCAAGCCTTTCGTGGCGATTAATTGCGGGGCCATTTCACCGCAACTCATCGAAAGCGAGCTTTTCGGCCACGAGCGCGGCGCTTTCACGGGAGCGGTCCAGCGTCACGCCGGGGCTTTCGAACAGGCGCAGGGTGGGACTTTGTTCTTGGATGAAATCGGGGAATTGCCGTTGGAGCTCCAGCCGAAGCTGCTTCGTGTCTTGGAAGACCGTACGTTCCGCCGCGTGGGAGGGTTGCAGGAATTGACCGCCGACGTGCGTATCGTCGCGGCTACGCATCGTCGCCTCGAAGCGCACGTGGCCCAAGGCAAGTTCCGCGAGGATTTGTTCTTCCGTCTTTATACCGTGCCGCTGGTGATACCGGCCTTAAGGGAGCGCACCGACGACATCGAAAAAATCGCCGAAAATTTCCTCGCGGCGGGTGGGGGGAAGAGCCTGGCGCCGGAAGCCTTGGAAAAACTCATCGCTCATCGGTGGCGGGGAAACGTGCGAGAATTGAAAAACGTCCTGACGCGCGCGATGTTATTTACGGCAGGAGATCGGATCAAAGCCGAAGATATTTTATTTCCCGGGGAAACTGGGAGTCTTGTCGGAGTTTCGCCGGAGAAAGAAAATAAGCCTTCACCGCCGGACTCACTGCTCGACATCCAGAAACAGGCGATCATTCATGCGCTGAATGAAAACGGCTGGAATAAACGGAAGGCGGCGGAGTCTTTGAAGATCGCGAAGTCGACGCTGTTTTTGAAGATCAAGGAGTATCGGATCGTTCGACCCGCTCAAACACGATCTCATCAGAGTGAATGAAGCCTAAGTCCCGGCGGATCAGGCGTTCGAGGTAGCTCGCGTCGTTGAGCTTGTCCACGTCGCGGCGGAGCTTGTCGTTTTGTTCGCCGATCACGCGGTTTTCTTCTTTGAGCGCGGCCTCAGCCACGGAAAGACGATAGAGTTTGACCCAGCCTTCTTTGGCGAAGCCCGCGAGTACCGCTAAAAAACCGACCAAGAAGAGAATTTTTTTCAAGAGGCCTTCTCCTGTGGTGCGGCTTTGAGAGGACGTTGCAAATGCCGGTAAGCCAGGTCGGTTGCCGTGCGCCCGCGCGGCGTTTTTTGGATGTAACCGCACTGGAGCAGGTAGGGCTCGTAGACGTCTTCGAGCGTGTCTTTTTCCTCGCTGAGCGCGGCCGAAAGCGTTTCGATGCCGACGGGGCCGCCCGAAAACTTATCGATGATCGTCTCTAATATCTTCCTATCCATCGTATCAAAACCCTCGTGATCGACTTCCAAGAGCGCCAAAGCACCGTTCGCCGTCTTAAGATCGATGCGCCCGGCTCCGCGGACCTGAGCGAAGTCGCGTACACGGCGCAAGAGCCGGTTCGTGATGCGCGGTGTGCCTCGCGAGCGCCGAGCGATTTCCATCGCCCCGTCCGGTTCGATCGAAATGCCCAAAAGCTGAGCCGAACGGGTCGCGATCTTTATCAGATCTTCGGGTAAATAGAAATCCAAACGTGAGGTGATCCCGAAACGGTCGCGCAAAGGCGACGTCAGTAAACCCGCGCGCGTCGTGGCGCCGATCAGCGTGAATTTCGGCAAGTCGAGCTTGATCGATTTCGCCGAAGGACCTTGGCCGACCAGTAAGTCGAGCTTGAAATCTTCCATGGCCGGATACAGCACTTCTTCGACGTTGCGGTTCATGCGATGGATCTCGTCGATGAAAAGAATGTCATGGGGCTCGAGATTCGTGAGGATCGAAGCTAAGTCTCCGGGCCGCTCGATGACGGGGCCGGACGTGGATTTGATGTTCACGCCCAATTCGTTCGCGATGACATAGGCGAGCGAGGTTTTTCCCAAACCCGGAGGGCCGTAAAAAAGACAATGATCCAGAGACTCCCGGCGCTTGTGCGCGGCTTCCACGAAGACCGAGAGTTTGTCTTTGAGGCTCGACTGGCCGATGTATTCGGTGAAGGTCTTGGGCCGGAGCGAAATCTCAATCTGCTGTTCGTCGTCCCCGACTAAGACGGAAGACACGGAGGTTTCAGTCGTCATAAGGGTTTCTCGAGGGATCTTAGGGCCTTTCGAATCACGACTTCCAGCGGGATCCCGTCCTCGAGAGAAACCTGCGAAAGCGTCTGTTCGGCCGTAGAGCGGTTATAGCCCAAATTCACCAATACGGAAGTAGCTTCCTCCAATAAAGTCCGCTTGGAGGCGGCGACGGGGCGGATGCGGTCGGAGGCCAGGAGGTCTTTGAACTTGTCTTTCAGGTCCAAGATCATGCGCTCGGCCGTCTTCTTGCCGATGCCGGAGATCGCGGTCAACCGCACGAGATCTTCGCGGTGGAGGGCGTCTACCAAATCGAGAGGGGTAATGCCGGACAAGATCGTCAACGCGAGTTTCGGACCGATGCCGTTCACGCCGATGAGTTTTTGAAAAATCTTTTTCTCTTCCTCGTCCACGAAACCGAAAAGCGAGATGTCGTCTTCGCGGACCGCCGTATGGATCCAGAGGAAAAGCCGTTCACCCAAGGCGGGCAGGCGCGCGCCGGAATACAGCGACGTGAAGACTTTGTAGCCCACGCCGTTGACGTCCACGATTAGGAAGTCCGCGCCGCGCTGGCTTAAAAGTCCGCTTAACGTCGCGATCATGACGCCACCTGCTGTCTCATGCGGTAGGATTGAAGGTGGCAAACGGCGACGGCCAAGGCATCGGAAGCGTCTTCTTGCGCGATTTCGGGGAGTTTCAGAAGGGCGCGAGTCATTTTTTGCATCTGCTCCTTGGTCGCCTGTCCGTAACCGGTCAGGGCCTGTTTCACTTCGCGGGCTGCGTATTCGAAGATCGGGAGGTCCATTTCCTCGGCGGAGAGCAGGGCCACACCGCGCGCCTCCCCGAGTTTGATCAGGCTCGAGACGTTTTTCGCGAAAAATACCTCTTCGACCGCGACGGCGTCCGGCCGGTATTTGACTAAAATTTCACGAAGCCCCTGATGGATCTGCGCCAGCCGTTTCGGGACCGGGTCGGAGGATTTTAAAACCAAGCAGCCGTTGTCGACATGAATGAGGCCGCCGCGGGCTTCTTCGACGACGCCATAACCCGTGATGCGAGAGCCCGGATCTATGCCTAAGATCCTCATTAAGCGCTGAGCTTCTCCATTTCTTCCTTGGAGATATCGAAATTGGCGTACACGTTTTGGACGTCGTCCTGGTCTTCCAGAGCTTCCATGAGTTTTAACATTTTCTGCGCGGGATCGCCGGACAGCTTGACGAAATTCTGGGGCACGAGCGTGACTTCGGCGCCCAGCGGTTTCCAGCCTTTGCCTTCCACGGCTTTTTTCACGGCTTCATAAGAAGTCGGGTCGGTGACGACGTGCCACGAATCCTCTTCGTCCTTGATGTCTTCGGCTCCGGCCTCGAGGGCCGTTTCCATGAGGGCGTCTTCGGTGACGTCGGATTTATTGAACGTGATCGAGCCTTTTTTCTGGAAGACCCAAGACACGCAGCCCAACTCGCCTAGGTTGCCGCCGTTTTTGGAAAATACGTTTCGGATTTCGGAGACGGTCCGGTTTTTATTGTCCGTCATGATCGCTAAAATGACTGCGACGCCGCCTGGACCGTAGCCTTCGAGATTCGATTCTTCGTAAGTTTCGCCTTCGAGTTCGCCCGTGCCTTTTTTGATCGCCCGCTGGACGTTATCACCCGGCATGTTGGCCTGTTTGGCCTTTTCGATGACGGTGCGGAGACGGGGATTGCCCGCGGGATCGCCGCCGCCTTCGCGCGCCGCGACGGTCAGTTCACGGATGATTTTCGTGAAAATCTTGCCGCGCTTGGCGTCTTCCGCGCCTTTTTTGCGTTTGATGGTGGCCCACTTAGAATGTCCGGACATGGAAAATCTCTCCTTAAAAATAAAATGGAAACGAAAAGAAGTCTAAGCTCTCACGACTTTGCGTGGAAATCAACTTCAAAGCCCTTAAAAATTGGGGTTTTTCAGGACCCGGAAGGAAATTTTTTCGGCCGTTTCGGTTTTGGCGAATGCGTCGCGCAAGGTCAGCGTCGCTTGGTACGTACCGGGTACGGCGGCCACGTTCAGGGCGAAACGCGTGACCATTTTGGCCGAAGTCCGTCCATCCATGGAAAGGACGGCATCGATGATATTCTTGCTGTCCAATATCGTTCTCTCTTGGGAGTCGACGACTTTCAGATCGGCCTGAAAAGACGCTTGATTGGCCTTCACGCGATAACCCGAAGCGCGGAAAATCAGATAAACCACTTGGCCTGCTTCGAAGGCGGGATCCTGCAAAGCTTCTTGTTCGTTCGAGCCCATTTCGAGCGACGTGATCTCGATGCCGGAGAGAAGGTCGAAACGGATATGACCCTTGGATAGGAGTTCCAATGGGGCGGTAAACGGATCGAAAACATAAGGACCGACCCGCACGTCGAGTTTTTGCCTCCACGCGCTTTGGGGATTTAGAAAGCCCAAGCTTAAGACCGTCGCCGCGAGGATCATCATGTAGGGCACTGCCATCCACCCGCGTAATCCGCGGGACCCGCGTATGACGAGCGTGCCCGCGACGATGTCGCCAGGACGCTGTTTGTGCGAAGACACAAAGGTGTAGAAATAACCCAAGGGATTCAAGTCGAAGAGACGGCAAAAGTTCCTCAACAGCGCCGCCGCGATGGAAATACGGCCGCCGTCTTCTCGGCAGAGTTTAAGCCCCAAGACCGCCTTGCCGAAGGTGGTTTGAAATAATCCTTCGGCCAAGGAAAAATAAAGCAGGACCAAACCGGGCCAAGCATACAGTCCGATCGGGGCGAGCAAAGGATGGTTGGCCGGAATCATCAAAAGAACGCCATAGCCAAAACCGACGATCCAAACCGCATCCAATAAAAACGCGAATACCCGCCGTGTGGCCCCGCCGCGTTTAGAGAGGTCTTGAGACTCGACGGGTTTTTCCACGCGGACGACGATGGTGTTGGCCAGAAAATCCCCCAAGCGCCGGCGGCGAGAGGTGAGTTCCATGAGGGCGATGCTTAAGAAAAACAAAGGGTAGTCTACGACACGGAAAATGTTCCTGATCACGATCGCGAAGAGAGACGGAGATTTACCCTTGCGCGTCCGGACCGCTAAGTGGGCCAGGAGTTTTCCGGGAGACGCCGTCAGGACGCCTTCGAACAGAAGATAGTACAGAAAGAAAACGGCCGCCGCCGACGTCCCGAACAGGAATTCTTCTCCCGGTTTCAGCGTAAAAAGCCGCGTGAGATCGGTCTTCATGAAGATCTTGATGCCGATCAAAAGTCCCAGGCCCAGATAAAACAAGATCAAGGCGTCGGTGAAGAAAGCTGCAAAACGCTCCGCCGCGGAGGCGATCTTCAGGATTTTTTTCGGAGGAGTGCTTAAGGGTTGCGGTGGTGGTAAAACGGGTGCGGGATCATAAGGCATCAACCGCGTTGGTTCGTTTTCATTCTCTGGAGATTTGGGATGAGGGAGGTCGTCTGTCATTTTTGAGCTTTAAAAGCCGACGGGGCTCATCCGTGATGATGCCGTCGACGCCGAAATCGATACATCGTTTCATATCATCTTCACTGTTCACCGTCCAAACCAAAAACCCGAGTCCGTCTTTATGCGCTTGGTTGACAGCCACTTGGGAGGCGTAGGCCAAAGGCGCGTTCAAGGTTTTAGGCGCGACCCAGGACACCATGCGGCGCTGGAGCCATGACGTTTTTTCGAAAAGATAACCACGTGCGAGGTTAGGGGCCAAGCTCTTCATGCGGTGAAGGGCGATCGGATGGAACGAAGAGATCAGGATCGAATCCGAGAGTTTGAATTCCCGGAGAAGCTTGAGCAGCGGCCTCTCCATCGGCGAGATCCAGTGGCGCTGGGTCTTGATCTCGATGTTCAGCATTACTTTGTCCTTTGCCAAATCAAGCACGTCGGACAGGAGCGGGATCGAAAACTCGCCCGAAGGGTGCTGGAGGGGGATTTTTTTCAATGTATCCCAAGGTGACGTCTCGATTTTCTGCGGGAGTCCGGCCAGCCGTTTAAGATCGTCGTCATGAAAGGCCACGATACGTCCGTCACTCGTGAGCCGCACGTCGAGTTCGATGCCGTCGACCTTTAAGCTTAAAGCCGAAGCGAACGCGGGAAGCGTGTTCTCCAGGCTAGTTTCCGTATCGCCGCGGTGGGCTATGATTTGCAGGTTACGGTTCATGCGAAGTTTCGTGCAAAACGACCGCGACGGCCGCCAGGGCCGCGGTATCGGCTTTCAAGACATGCGTCCCAAGAGAGAGGGCGGCGTATCCCGCGTGTACGGCGGCTTGAGCCTCTTCCTCGGTGAAACCTCCTTCGGGTCCGATGACGACGATGACGGTACGGAGTTCTTTGGTATTTTTTTTGAAAAAGACCTTCGCCGGCTCTTTTGAGTTCTCCCAAAAGAAAATTTTCAAATCGGCTTCTTGAGATAGGAAATCACGGAAAGCGACGGGGCTTTGGACCGTCATTTCATGGGCGCGCTCGCATTGCTTCAAGGCTTCGCGGGAGATTTTTTGCCAGCGGTCTTTCTTGGCTTCTGCGACTTCTTTTTTAACCAACGTATGTTGCGTCAATAAAGGTTGGAAGCGGCAGACGCCCAATTCCGTGGCCTTTTGGACGACGAAGTCGGTCTTGTCGCCTTTCAGAAGGGCCGCGGCCAACGTCAGCTCCGGGACGGAGGCCGGGGAGACGCGCTTGTCTTCGAGATAAACTTCGACCGACTTCCGCGTGATCGCCTGAATTTTTCCGTCATAAAAAGCCCCGCGTCCGTCGGTGAGTGTCAGCGCATTGCCGCGTTGATGGCGCAGCACGTTTAAGACGTGGTGGGCTTCTTCGGGATCGAGGAGCACGGTATCGCCGGCGTTCGCGGGTTGAGACAACCAAGAGAGGGGCATAAAAGGCGTTGTAGCGCAGAAAAATACTTAGGCAAATCTGTTTTCCTCGAGTAATCGCGACGCATGGCTTCGTCCTATGTATTGGCGGTCGATCTGGGAGGCACGAACCTCCGCGTCGCGGCGGTTCTCGAGGACGGGACGATAGCGTTCCGCGAGAAAAAAGACGCGGAAGCGTCTTCGAAAAGCCTCAAGGTCCTTTCCAACGTCCTAGAAACCCTCCATTCCGTCGCCGCACGGGTCGAGGCCGGCGGCGGGAAAATTTCCGGTGTGGCCTTAGGGTTTCCGGGCATCGTCGATCCGGTCAAAGGCATCGTTTACCGCTCCCCGCATTTTCCGGATTGGAAAGACCTGTCCATCCTGTCTTTTTTCGCCGAAAAACTTCCCTGGCCCGTGATTGCGAACAACGACGCGAATTTCGCGGCCCTAGGCGAAGCGAGGAGAGGCGCGGGGAAGGGCGTTAAAAACTTCAGCATGCTCACGCTCGGTACCGGCGTGGGCGGCGGCATCATCATCGACGGAAAAATTTTCGCTGGCGATCGTGGGTTTGCCGGAGAGTTCGGTCACATCGTCATCGAATCGGAAGGCCCCCTCTGTGCTTGCGGCAGCCGCGGCTGTTTGGAAGTGTTCGTATCGGCGAAGGGGATTTTGACAACGGTCGAGACGGTCGTTTCTCCCGAAGATCTGCACGGCCGCGAAAAGCTCATGGAAAAATTCGGCAAGCCCTTGGGTCGCTTGACCGTCAAGGACTTGCACGAAGCTGCACTGGACGGGGATATCTTCGCGAATTCGGTTTTCAAGAAAATGGGATTTTACTTAGGGATCGGACTCGCGTCGCTCGTCAACACGCTGGGCATCGAACGCTTCGTGATCGGCGGCGGCATTTCCGGAGCCTGGGATTTTTTTATCGAATCCACGCGGAAGGAATTGGCCCAGAGGACTTACGAAGAAACGGCGAAGGCAGTCGTGATTTCGCGGGCTTTATTGGGAGATGATGCGGCGCTCGTGGGAGGGATGGAAGCTGTCATGAAGAGGTAGCTTCCTCGCTCATTCACAATAGAAAGCGGGTTTGATTCCCGGTAGTAGGGGGAGGGCGACGGCGACGACTTGGTTGTGTAATAGCTGTAGTTGTTAAGTCGATCTTGGGAAGCTGGCTTTCTGCTTGGACACAAGTTTCGAGCGAGCTGACGGGAATATGGATAGCCTTGGAGGGTGTAGGGCGAGTAGAAGCTATCTTGGCTCTAACCCAGACGGCTCCTGCTTTGAAAGCTTCGGCAACGAGACGAAGGTTACCCTCTAGTATAAGCCTCGCCGGTTTTCCTTCGTCCGTGTAGGCAATACTGCCTGAAGTGGTAACCCCACCCCACATGAAGAGGGCTCCGGCGCTGCTGCGATCTAAGGAGTCGGGATGACACCAGAGATCCGTAATACGAAGAAACGTCTCCCATATAATCTTTTCGGAGTTTCGTGAATACTTGCCAACCGAGAGAGTCGAGACGTCATCGGGAATAGGTTTAAGGAATTTTAAAGGATCGAATCGAAAAGCAGTCGGTGAG
>JBPOJN010000088.1:0-19055 GCA_052033505.1 Myxococcota bacterium
ATATCGAGAAGTGAGCTCTTAACCCGCGATGCGACACCGGCGGATTTCGTCTTCGCCGCAACTTCTTCACTCAACCCACTTGAAGCCGCATCACCGTCAGTGGATCTGTCCTTCGCTCCCGTTTCGCCGCCCAGCCCCACGCTGACCTGGCCCAACGAAAGACCGTCGTTTTGGAAAGAATGGCGGAGCTGGCTTAAACCCCGCTCCAACGCGTCCTTCACGAACGAATGCTGCGCGGTGAACTGGACTTGGATTTCGTCTTTTTGGAAACGCAGTTTCACATCGACCTGTCCCCATTCGGCGGGGTCCAGGCGGATGCTGATTTCGTTTTTCTTTTCGTGCAGCGCGGGGCCTAAGGCTTCGCGCACTTGGGTCGCGACGGAACGGATTTCGCTGAAGGAATCGGCGGCCCGGGCGACGTCGCGAACCGAAGAAATGTTGTTTTGAACCGAAGCGGTTTTCACGAACGTATCAAAAGGAGTGACGGGAGCAGCCACTTTCGGTGCCGCCTTAGATTCCACCCCGGTCTCTTTCACGGGCAGGCCGGAGACGCGTTCTAACGTCAACGTTTCCGAAGAGTGCTTGGGGGCTTGAAGGATTTTCGAAAAATCCTTCGGTGCCTTTATGTCTTGAGTCTCCGGGACGTCGGAAGCTTCAGAGGCCGCCTGGGGGATTCCGGCGATTTTTTCAGACTGACGGTTTTTTCCCGCCGCGTTTTCCAGCGCAAGATCCTGATTTTGTCCGGCCACTTCAGGACGCGATGCGGCCTCTGCGCTTGTATTCGGAGACGGTTGCAATCCCTGTGTCTTCAAGAGATCGGAAATTTTGCTTCCCGTTTCGACGGAAACTTCCGGAACGGAATCCATCTCACTTTTTTCTTCAGAAACTCCTGCGGAATCCGTCTGAGGAATCATGACCTCTTCCGTTGCCACCGCCGAAACCAAGCTCTGGGCCACCACGAAATCGGTTGCCTCAGCTTCCGGAGGAGTTTCCTTGGTCTCTTCACTTTCTTCATCCTCCGTTTTTTTGGACGGCTTCGCGGAGATAGTTTTTTCTTCTCCCGTTTTTTCGGCAGATTTGGATTCCTTCTTGGACGCCTTTGCAGGCTCTTTGGGCTCTTTTGGAGTCTCTTTCGGTTTTTCCTTCACCGACGGCCGGTCGGCGCGTGTGAGGGAATTCTCAAAAGATTCATCCTGCACTTCACTGCCATCCACCTTCGCCTCCCGATCCAATCGGGGAGATCGGGATGCGGAGGCCTTTATGGCGGAAGCTGTGTCGGGAAGTCCGATAGTCGCAACGCTCATGGATTCACTCCTTTAGAGGCTACTTGGGGTTGAGGTTGAGGAAGTTGAATGAGAAGGCGGCTGACCTGGGCCGCCATGGACGCATCCATCGCCGCGATGATCTTGCTCGCCTTTTTGGGATTCATCATTTTGACGATAGTGACGGTCAGAGGCATGGGGAGTCTTTTCAGGAGAGCCGAGACTTCGTCAGCCTTCATGGATTCGTATAGTGTAATGAGCAGACGTAAATTTTCGTTATCTTCTGTTTTCTTCGAGACCGTCTGCGACAAGTTTTTTTGAATTTGCCCCAACTCTGCCTGGCGGGCGGCCAATTCCTCTGTGAGCAGTTTCAACGTCTCTTCTTCGGTTTTTTTCTGTTGGGCCTTTTCCATTTCGCGTGTGAGGCGAATGTAACGTTCGTTTTCCTGAGCGACTTCGTCCTGAGCGGGTTTTTGATCCAAGAAAACGGGCTGATCAGTCGCAGCGGTTTTTGTGGCCGGGGCCGGAGCTGTCACCGGCACAGCCGGGGCCGTCGTTTCCTTCGTGGCTTTGGTTTCAGGGGCCTCGGGAACCAACTGGGTTTCTAGGCTTTGAGTGCCTTGGGCCGCTGGGGCGTCCTCGGCGAAGACAGCCGCGGGAGCTCCTAAAGCCAGGATTAAAGTGAAAACGATTTTGTAGCGATTTTTCATGTCCGTTCCTCCCGAACCTCGCCGTCTTTCGGCACGTAACGCAGGGAGTTGATCTCATCGATGCTCTTGCGTTCGTGCAGGCGCAGTTCTTCCTCGAACTTGCGGCGGCGGGAGTCCCGCAAGTGTTCGACCTGTTTCAAAGCACGGTAGACTTTCCGCGCGGCTTCGGTCGCGACGCGCAGATCTTCTCGGACCTTGCGCAGCACACTTTCTTCATGGGCCTTGTTGCGGTCCAACACCGCGAGGTAATTTTCGATCAAGAAGAGATCCGTCTGCGAGTCTTCCTTCATGGAGCGCTCGTTATAGGCCGCGACCCATTCCCCGCGCAGGGTTTCGAGTTCGTGAAGGCTTTTTAAAATCTGGTTTTCACGAATCTGGAACCCTTGGACGAGAAGCACCGCCTGGCGTTCTTCTTCCTTGCGCCAGCGATAGAGGCCCTCGAGAGGGAAATGAAATTTCTTCATACCCAGAGCTCCTTCGCCATACGGAAGAGCCAGGATGAGACTTCCTCGGGACTGGTTTTTTCGTCGACGCCCTGTCTTAAGAAATGTTGGATCGCCTTGATGGACGAAATTGCGCGGTCAAGCTCGCTGTTTTTTCCCGACACGTAGACACCCATCTTCACGTAGTCTTCCATCTCTTCGTAGAGCGAAATTGCCCGGCGCACGATGGTCATCGCCTTGTATTGTTCCTCCGGAGTCACGTTTTTCATGACGCGCGAGATGCTTTGCAGAATGTCGATCGGCGGATAGTGGCCCATCGTCGAAAGTTTGCGCGAAAGCACGATGTGGCCGTCGACGATGGAGCGCACGGTGTCGGCGATGGGATCCTGGAGATCGTCGCCTTCTGTCAAAATCGTATAGAGTCCGGTAATGCTGCCCTTGCCTTCGGTCGTGCCGGCCCGCTCCAAGATCTTCGGCAACGTACTGAACAAAGACGGCGTGTACCCTTTGACCGTCGGAGGCTCGCCCAGCGACAGTCCCACTTCCCGCGACGCCATCGCGAAACGGGTCAGAGAATCCATCATGAGAAGTATACTCAAGCCTTGGTCGCGGAAATATTCAGCGATCGAGGTCGCGACGAAGGCCGCGCGCATACGCACGAGAGGAGGCGCGTCGGAAGTGGCGACGACGACGACGGAGCGTTTCAAACCTTCTGCGCCTAAATCGTTTTCTAAAAATTCGCGGACTTCGCGGCCGCGTTCACCAATCAAGCCGATCACGTTGACGTCGGCCTTGGCGTTGCGCGCGATCATGCCCATGAGCGTACTTTTCCCGACGCCGGAACCGGCCATGATGGCCATGCGTTGTCCGTGCGCGCAGGTCAGGAACGCATCCATCGCGCGGATGCCTAAACTAATCGGTCTAGAAATTTTCTGGCGCGTGACGGGACTCAAGCTTGGGCTGTAAAGAGGATATTCTTCTTCGGGCATGATCGGCGGGCCCGCGTCGATCACCTGGCCGCAGCCGTCGATAACGCGCCCCAGAAGCGCCGAAGACACGCTGACAGACGTTTTTTCGCGTAAAAGCTCAATGACGTCGCCGCTCTTGATGCCCACCGTACTTCCGATCGGCATAAGCACGACACTGTCACCCTTAAGTCCCACGACTTCCGCGGGCACCGGCGCTCCGCCGTTTTGCAAACGGATCTGACACGACGCTCCGATCGGTGCATTCGGCAGGTGACCTTCCACGATGAGACCGACGACGCGCTGGACCTTGCCGGAATAGAAAAATCGCGGCAACCGGTCGACGGCGTCTTTTAAAAATTCCCTGGAGGAGAGAAAACTCATTCCCCGCCCTCCATGAATTTATTCCACAGGGATTCGAGTCTTTTGAAATAACTCCCGTCGACGATTGAAGCCGGGGTTTCCACGCGGCAGCTTCCGCGCGGCAGCATTTGATCGACGACGATGGTCAGATTCGGCAACGCCTCGATCTTCGAGAAAACTTCGGGTTTTTCGGCTTTAAGAAAATCAACATCTTCTCGGTTTAAGAAAAGTTTTCTGTCTTTTTCTCCCGACGTTTCGGCAACCAAGGCTTCCACGGTGTTGACGACGACGGCGGGATTGACGTGGATCTCCTGCTGGATGATTTTTTCAGCTAAGAAAAGCGCGGTCTCGGCCACTTCGCGGGGAAGGTTTTCCAAACGCGTTTTTTCGGAGGACTTCAGCTCGTTCCAGCCTTCGGAAAGGGCGTGTATGGCATTTTCGGCGGCGTTTAATTTTTCGGTCACCGCTGCTTTCTGTTTTTCGAATTCATCCAGTACCGGATGCGAGGATTTGGAATCAATCGCGTTCTTCAACTCGTGTACGTCTCTTTTCAGGGCGAAGCCCTTGAGATCGATTTTTTTATAGGTCGTGGGCGGCAGCGTCGGCGGAGGCGCCGTCTTGCCTTGTCCTAAATTCTGCGTTTGAAAGGAGCCTTTCATGCTCATCCCTCGTCCCCTTCGTCTTGGACTTCGACCAATTTTAATTTTTCCTCTTTAATCAACCGCGACACCTGCTGCAGAAGATTGGTCTGAGCAGCCTCCATGTCCTCGATCTTGATCGGGGCCATGACCTCCATATCTTCTTTCAGGATGGAAACGGCGCGCTCGGACATGTTTTTGAAGAAGCGCTCCTTGACGGTTTCGGGGGCGTTTTTCAGACAAATTTTAAGATCTTCGTTTTTGACGTTCTTAAGCAGCTCGCGGATGCCCGGATCGTCGGCGCGTTCCAAGTCCTCGACCGTGAGCATGAGTTTGGACAGGCGTAAGGCCAGATCCTTGTCGACCTTTTCGATGTCTTCGATGAATTTTGCGGCCTTGTCGCGCGGGATACTCTTCAAAAGTTTGACCGTGCTTGCGATGCCTTCGATGGTCTTTTCTTGTAATACTTTTTCTTCCGTCGCCGCCTCTTCTTCAGGCGCGGTGCCGCGCTCCATCAAACGGTCGGAGATGAAGTTCCCCAGGTCCTCGAAAATCTTCCCGCCGATTTTATTCAAGCAGGCCATGCGGAAAATGACGTCGGTCTGGAGGTCGGGGCTCAGTTTTTCCAAAACAGCCTTGGCAGTTTTTTTCTTCGCGTAGGAGAGCGAGATCGCGATCGCTTGAGGGTGTTCGTCTTTTAACAGATCGAACAGAATCTCGGGAGGGCATTCACCCATCAACGCGGCCAAGTCTTTTTGGCCCGACGGAATGACCATGGCGGCCTGGCCCAAGCGCGAAAGGATGCCTTGGCCGCGGTTTTTTGGCATCGTTTTCACGATTAGGTTTTCTGCGGCCTTGCGGCCGTCGATGGAGATGCCTTCTTCGGCGCCTTTTTTGTCTTTGCCTGCGCTCTTCTTGGTCAGCTGCTGAGCGAATTCTTCGATGACACCCTGGATTTGACTCGCCTGCAGGTTCTGTAGCTTCAGCAAGGCGCTTCCTGCACGGCGGATTTCTTCGTCGTTTAAGTTGCTGAACAGTTGGCCGTTGGTCTTCTCATCCATGCAGAGCAGGATGACCGCGGCTTTTTCCTGTTTCGTCAGAGCTTTCACGGCTGCTTCCGCCATAAATAGTCCTCTCCCTATCCTTAACTTTTACTTCAACCACTCGCGGATCGCATTTGCCGCGACCGCCGGGTTTGATTGCACCAAGAGCTTCATTTCCGATCCACCGCCCGCTCCGACTAATTGCGGTGAGCCCGGGATCAGACCGTTCTCGCCGCCACCACCGGGAGCTCCACGCGCCGCCTGCCACTGACGCATCAGCGGGCGCAGCACGAAGAGCAGGATCAAGACGAAGCTGATGACGATGACGAGGTTCGAGGCGAGCGTGCCCAGAAGACCGTAGAGGGATTTTTTCTTGTACCAGGCGTCCGCCCCCTCCAAGAATTCTTCGGGCGTTTGGAACGCTAGGTTCTCGATCTTGATCTGGTCGCCGCGGTCGGTCGAAAACCCGATGGCAGATTTGACGAGATCTTCGAATTTTTTCAGCTCTTCTGGAGTGCGCGCGGCGTAAGCTTTTTTGCCATCCTTGGCCGTCGTATAAGCGCCGTCGACCAAGACCGCGACCGAGAGGCTCTTTAAAGCCCCGATCGGAGACACCAAGTGACGAATGGTCTTGCTGACTTGATAGGAAATCTGCTCGGAACCTTCGTCGGACGTGCTGCCCTCACCGCCGCCCGCCCCGCCGCCTGCCCCGCCCGCTTGGTTCGCTGCCGCACCCGCGGCGCCGCCGGCACCGGAGGCGCTGGCGCTCTTCTTCGCGTTCGTGCGCGATTCACTGACGACAGCGGTCTTCGTGGGATCGATGACTTCGTCGGTGCTTTCCATCTTCGTGAAATCAATGTTCGCCGTGACGTGGACGATGGCTTTGCCCAAGCCCACGACAGGGGTTAGGAGGTCCGAAATTCTTTTTTCCAACGAACGCTCCATCTGGAGTTTTTGTTCGAAAATCTGAGAACTCGCGGTGAACGCCGGATCGCCGCGCCCTTCGGAAAGCAGGTTTCCAGCCGTATCCATGACAGAGACGTCGGAGGCTTCCAGGCCTTCAACCGCGCTCGCGACGATGTGCGTGATGGCGTTGACTTTGGACTGATTCAAGCCGCCCGAGCCGCCCAATTTCAGAATTACGGACGCGCTGGCGGCCTGTTGGCTGTCGTTGAAAAGCGATTTTTCGGGAAGCACCAAATGAACGCGTGCGCTTTCCACTTCACGGATGCCGCCCACCGTGCGCGCCAATTCACCTTCGAGCGCGCGCTGGTAATTGATCCTCTGCTCGAACTCGGACATCCCAAAACCGCTCTTATCGAAAAGCTCGAAGCCCACGCCGCCGAAACGCGGCAGGCCTTCCGCGGCCAATTTCAAACGAATATCCAAGACGCTCGTAGCCGGCACTGAGATCACTCGTTTTTCCTGATCGACTTGATAGCGCACGCCCTGCTTGTCCAAGAGCGTGAGAATGGAACCCATGTCTTGCGAATTCAGGTTCGTGTAGAGCGGCTCCATTGAGGCCATGCCGGAGGCGTGAATGACATAGAAGATCGAACCCACGGCGACCGCGAGCACGATACCCATCGTGAGTTTTCGCACGAGCGAAAGACCGGCGATCATGTCTTTGAACTGGTTCATGAAATTATCCATAAGCGAATCTACCCTCACACCTGCATGCGCATCACGTCGTTATAAGCGTCGAGAACCTTGTTTCGGATTTGAACCATGTAGCGGAACGATAAGTCGGCCTGATCGAGAGCAATCATAACTTCATGGAGGTCATGTTTGCCCTGCGTCAGGAATTCCTTAGACATTTGCGAAGCGTCGTTGAGTTTTTGATTCACGGACCCGACGCCGTCCGTGATGAGTTGTTGGAAATTCGCAGACGTGCCTTTCGCGTCTTGGGACCGCGTGGCCGAGCCGATCTCGCTCGCCTGCGGCAGTGACTGCGATAAACCGTTTACGGGTGCGATCGCCATTAGACGGACCCCAGATCCAAGGTTTTAATGATCATCGACTTCGCCGCGTCGAGCACCGTGATGTTGGCCTCGTACGCCTTCGAGGCGGACATGACGTCGATCATTTCCTCCATGGTGTTGATGTCGGGCATCGCGACGTAGCCTTGCTCGTTCGCGTCGGGATGGTTTTTGTCGTAAATCATTTTAGGCGGCGTCGCGTCCTTCACGACGCCCAAGACCTTCGCTTCCTGCACGTTCGCTCCGGACAGACCTTCCGAAAGACTGGCTTCGAAAGAAACCGGCGACGACGAAACGACGACCGAACGTCTTTGGTACGGTCCGCCTTCGGGCGTACGGGTGGAATCCGCGTTCGCAACGTTCTGGGAGCTGATTTCGAGACGCTCCCTCTGCACCGACAGTCCGCTGGAGCTGATGTTCAAGGCTGAAAAAAGGCTCATGATTATTTGCCTCCCGTATTGACCGCGTAGGCGGCGATCGCCATTTCGCGTGTCAGAATTTTCACCGCCGAGAGGTATTGCAGGCTGTTTTCGGAGAGGGCGGACATCTCCTTTTCGATATTGACGTTATTGCCGTCTTCTCGCGGGGTTTCGTTGGAAACGTTGACCTTCATCTCGAGACGGGGTTCGGTTTCGCCGCCCGCAGTCTGGGCGAGCACGGTCTGGAAGGAAGGGACGCGCGCGCGGTAGTTCGGCGTTTCGGAATTCGCGATATTGGCCGCGCGGATCGTGTGGTTCGCGATGCGCTGGTCGAGATACTGCTTCACGATCTCGGCCTGCTTTTCGATAGAACTGGGCGCGCCGGCAGCATTCGCAGCACCCATGGAATGTAACGGACCTAGAGCCATGCCTCCCGTTGGAGCAATCACCGTGCCATCAAAAAATGTTTCTGAAATCGAGTTATTTCAAAGGCTTAAGGAGCGGATAGGGTAAAAACGGTCTCATGCCCGGCAGAAAAGGATGGGCAAAATTTGCCGCAGCGGACTTTTAGAGGGTTTACGTTTTTAAAAGGCATCTTCTATTTGAACTAAAATATTATCATCTTTCGACGAATGGATTCATGCTCTGACAAACCCAATGAAAGGTAATAAACGGAGATGAAAGATTGATTGGATTAGTTATGTTCGCTTAAGAAAGCTCGATCAGACATCGTATGGACTCCAGCCAACTCACTGCTTTATTGGACCGTTTACGAGCAGAACCACGCGAAGCGGAATGGTTGGAATTTAAAACCAACCGCCATGAACCTCAGATGCTTGGCGAATACCTTTCTGCATTAGCCAATTCTGCCAGATTGCTAGGAAAATCACGTGCATATTTAGTTTTTGGCATTGAGGATGGCACACACGCAGTCACGGGCACAAATTTTGATCCGGGAGCAGAAAAAGGAAATGGAAATCAACCATTGCAAATATGGCTGTCCCGTAACCTTAATCCCAGTCCCGGCTTTGAAATCCATTCATTTTACTATCAGAGTAAACGCATAGTTTTATTTGAAATTAATCCTGCTCCTGACCGTCCCGTGAACTTTAACGGAAAGGCTTATATACGGGATGGAACCTCTAAAACTCAGTTAGACAACTACCCAGAAAAAGAACGTCAACTTTGGAGTCACAAGGTTGATTGGAGTGCTAAAATCTGTGAACGAGCTTCCCTTGCAGACTTAGATGAAACCGCTTTAGCAAAGGCACGGAAAGAGTTCTGTGCAAAATTTCCAGCTCAAGCCGAGATGGTTGCCCTATGGGATGATTTAACTTTTTTAAACAAAGCAAAAGTAGCGATCAAGGGCCGCCTTACCAACACTGCGTTATTGCTGCTAGGCAAACCTGAATCAGCGACTCTTCTAAATCCATCCATTGCACGAATGAGCTGGCTTCTAAAAAATGATCAAAATCAAGATTTAGATTACGAACACTTTTATCCTCCATTTTTATTAAATGGTGATCGAATCCTGGCCCGCATTCGAAACCTAAAAATACGCGAATTGCCCGGAGGCACTCTCTTTCCTGTCGAAATGCATCAATATGATTCGTGGGTGATTCGAGAGGCATTGCATAACTGCATTGTCCATCAGGATTATAATCTCGGTGGGCGAATTCAGATCGTCGAGACTCCGGATTCTTTGCTTTTAACCAACGTCGGTAGTTTTTTACCAGGTAAGGTAGAGACTGTCATCCGCCAGGATGCACCTTCAGAACTCTATCGGAATCCATTTCTTGCTGAAGCGATGGTCAATCTGAACCTTATCGATACACAAGGCGGCGGAATCAAACGAATGTTTGAAAAGCAACGAAGTCGTTTCTTTCCCATGCCCGACTATGATCTGTCACAGCCTGAGCGAGTGATGGTAAAAATAGCCGGCCGCATTCTCGATGAACGGTACGCTCGTTTATTAATGAGCCGATCAGACCTCAGCCTGGAAACCATCATCCTCTTGGATCGAGTACAAAAACGGCAGAAAATTACATCAGAAGAACATAGGAAGCTTAAAGCCGCTAAGCTCGTGGAAGGACGTTTTCCGAATCTCATTGTTGCCGCCCATATTGCCGCTTTTACCGGCGAGAAAGCTAAGCATATCCGCGACAAAGGTTTTGATAATAAGTACTATCAAGACCTGATTCTAGAATTGATCCGCAAACATCAACCTGTGACCCGCGAGACCATCGATCAAATGCTCCTCGATAAACTGCCTGAAGTCTTAACTGAGAAACAGAAGCTCCAGAAGATTCATAATCTCTTGTATGAGCTAAGCCATGGCCAAAAAAGAATTCGTAATTCCGGTGGTCGAAGGTTTTCAAAATGGATCTTGTTAAATAAGTCTGAAGATAAGCAATAGATAAGCAATAGGCTGAACCCGGAAAAACCTTGTAAGCGATTGATTTATTGAGACTTTCCTTTGCTAATCCCTTGTATGCAGAGCAGTTTTCAAACACTCTTAAGGAGTCATTTATGGCGTTAAACGTTCCGATAATTTTGTTGATCTTGGTTCTGCTGCTGGTGATCGGCGGCGGAGGTTTATATTTGGGCGTCACCCGCATCCGCGGTCAAAAGACGAAAAGCCCTTACGTCGCGGCGATCGTCTTCAGTGGCATCGTGCTGGCGATAGACCTGACGGGATGGTTTTCCCTTTTTTGGAATTGGCACTTGTCCGCGGGCTTAAGACCTTAACTTCCCGTGTTTAATGCCTCGGGTTCTTGGTGATGACTTCGATGGACTCCAACACGCGGGCCATGACTTCGGTTTTTGACTGAAGGCCTAAGCTTTCCATCTGCGCGTATTTTTCGCCCTTCGGCGTGACGACGTATTTCGACGGGAGATGGTTCAACGCATACGCGGACACGTCGAGGCGGCACCGGTCGCACCCGCAAAATGTCTCGCCTTTTTTGAGGCAGATCTCGAGCATCTCTTCGACGACGGTTTCCATGTAGTTTTTGAGCGCGGACACGAGACCTTACTCTTACCCCGCCCGGACGATGTCAATCATTCTCGTGGGAGGCGGCGCTCTCGGGGATTAAGATCGGGGCTTCTTTTTTCGCGGACTCTTCGGAGAGGATGACGACGTCGACGCGGCGGTTCCGGAAACGCCCTTCAGAGGTACGGTTGTCCGACACAGGACGGAATTCTCCATAGCCGACCGCAGAAAATCTCTGCGGATTCAACGTGAAGTTCTCGACGAACCAACGCAGGATCGCGGACGCGCGCGCGGCGGAGAGCTCCCAGTTCGAAGGATAGACCGAGCTTTTGAGGACTTGGTTATCGGTGTGGCCTTCGACGCGCACCTGGTTCGGGAGGCGTGAGAGGACTTTACCGATCTCGATCAACACGTCCCAAGAAATCGGCGTGAGCGTCTCGGCACCCGAATCAAAAAATCCGGCTTCGCGGATACTGATCAGGACGCCGCGCGTATCCCGGCTGACCAAGACCGATCCCGTAAGTTTTTTACGGTTGATCATGTCGAGAAGGTCGCGCTGTGCACGGCCTAAGGCTTCTTCTTCAGAGGTCGAAACACCGACGTTTTCATTAAGCGCGGGGTCGCCGCCGACCTTGCTTAAAAGCTCATCGGTGGGGGAATGCACCTGAGATGGCATGAATATTTCCTGACCCTGAGACGTAATGGTTTTTTGAGCATTGTTCTGCGCGCTGTCGGTGACCTTATAAGGGTCTTCGAGCAGATTCATCTGGCCGCCGCCGGATTTGAAAATGGAGAATTCGCTAAAAGCCGCTTCGACTGCCAGGGCTATTTTCTTAGTCTTGCTGCGGTCGACCTGAGACGAAGAAAACATGACGACGAAGAACGCGAACAGCAAGGTGATGAAGTCCGCGTAAGAAACGAGCCACCTTTCGTGGTTTGCGTGTTCTTCGTGTTTTTTATGTTTCTTACCCATGGGTTTTATTTTTTCGCGTCGCCTTCCTCGATGTCCTTCAGCTTCTCCGCGAAGAAACACTGCAACTTGTCCTTCATGACCTTCGGGTTCGTACCTTCGATAATCAGGACGACGCCTTCGATGATCATCTCACGCATCGCGACGTGTTTTTTGTGCAGCAAGTTCAATTTGCCCGCAGACGGCAGGAAGAGGATGTTCGAAAAACCGACGCCGTAAATCGTGGCGACGAAGGCGGTCGCGATGCCGTGGCCGACTTCTTCGATGTTATCCAAGTGACCCATGACTTGGATGAGTCCCATGACGGCGCCGATGATGCCGATGGTCGGGGCATAACCGCCGGCCGCCTCCCAGACCTTCGGCATGACGGCTTCGTGCTCGTCCAAGTAATGCAGCTGCAATTCGAGCGTCTCGCGCAGTTCCTTCGGATCCGCGCCGTCGATCGCCATCATCAGCGCTTTTTGCAAAAATTCGTCTTTGACTTCTTTCGCGTCGGCTTCGAGCGCGATCATGCCGTCTTTTCTGGCCTTCTTGGCCATCTGGATCATCTGTCCGATGAGGTGGCTGGGATCGTGGGATTTCGGGAAAAAGACCTGTATCAGACCTTTCAACGCATCGATGAAGGTGGACAACGGAAAACTCACCATCGTGGCGCCGATGGTGCCGCCCAGGACGATCATGGCGGCTGTGGGTTTGAGAATCTGGGTGATGTTTCCACCCTCCAAAATCAGCCCGCCCAAAAGACCTAGGGTCGCGAAAACCAATCCGATGATTGTCGATAGATCCATTCCATCGTTTGAAGACGGAACTTTGGGGAAATTCCTAAAGGGAAATCGAAGGAAGCATTAAGAAGATGAAATGGGCGCAATCATGACGATTTCGGCCGGTTTGAAGCCGTTCTTTTTCCAGAAATTCTTGGCTATTTCATTGTCCCAGGCCGTGTAAATCTCGACTAAAGTCAGATCTAAGCTCCGAAACCAGCCATAACCTGCTTCTAGGAGGCGCTGTCCCACACCGGAGTTTCGGAATTCCTCAACGATATAGAGTCCATTCACGTAGCCGATGCGCGACGGCTCTTCAGCCATGCATTCTTTGATCATGCCTAAAAAATAACCGATCCGGCGGCCTTCGTGTTTCGCTATGAAAAGACAGCCCACATTTTCGTTTTCTAAGATGCGGCGCAAAATTTCGACGACCTCGTTTTTTTTGGTGGAATCCACGCGGCGCCACTGGCGGCCTTCATTGAGCATGATCTCTTCGCTCAAGGCCTCACAGTAAATACTCGCCATCCACGCGATATCCTCGGACCAGGATTTTCGGGCGGGCGTTGTGCGCGTAATGGCCTCACTCTTCGTCATCATGAGAGAAGGTCAATCCCGTTGACTGTGTTTAAAAATCTCGTGGAACTTTCCAAGACCAGACGAAGCGCGGTTTCGCGAGACACTAGATCGCTGAAGGCATCAGTGACGTCAGCATCCTGAAGGTCGGAGAGATACCCTAAAAGTCGGACGCCTTCGTCCTCTAAAAAATTTTGCCCCGCGAGGACTTGCTGCATGCGGGTACCCACTTGAGAGCGGCCGTCGCTGATCTGATGACTGACCGTTTCCAATCTTGAGATGTGGGTTTGAATATTGTCGGTGTTCCCGGAGATAAGCGCCGCTTTGAGGTCGTCGATGACGTCGAAGATGTCCTCTCCCTCTCCCGATTTCAAGGCGTCGGAAGAACCTGCCCCTCCTCCGCCCGAAATCGCCGTCGGAAACGTAAAAGCGGTATTAAATTGTGTTTTTCCGGTCACGTTTAGATTGAGATTCGAGATCGCCGTCGCACCCGCGGTCACAAGGATGGACCCATCGGGCTGCACGGCCGCGGTCTCGGTGTTGTCGCCTGCGGCCCTCAGGCTGGACTGCATAAAAGCCGCGATGTCGTCCAATGTCGTCGCGGAGGTGACGGTCAAGGTTCCGGAAAGGGCAGATCCGACGGAGCCGCCGATATTGATCACATCCCCGGCGGCAAGGCCCAAAGGCACGCCGTCGGAACTTTTCAAAATCGTCGCGAGATCGCCACCAGCGGCCGTGTCGACATTGCCGAGAAAAATCCGGCGGCCGTCGAGATTGGCATCGACTTGGACGGCAGGGGAGATATTGACCAAAAAATCCAGACTGTTGCCGTTAAAAACGACAGGGGAGCCTGGGGTAAACGGCTGGGTCGTATTTTGGGAACCGGCGAAAACGTACCGATCGTTGTTGCGGGAATTGGCGTAACCTAAAATCTCGGCTTTCAACGTGTCCAATTGATTCCCTATTTCCACAAGCGTGCTGCCGTCGATACCCGGATTAGCGGCATTGAGCGCGATGTCGTGGATGCGCTGAACGGTGTCGGAGGTTTGGCTTAATTGGTTGTCGGCGAACGATAGTTCGAATTCCACATGCGAGATATTTTTCTGATACGTTTCATTGGCGGAGACCTGGTTGCGGACGGAAAAAATACGCGAAATAACGCTGGCGTCGTCCGAGAGATGATTGATTTTTAGGCCTGTGGTCGCAGGTGTGGAAGCGGCCTGGTACTGAAGCTGAACGCGAGTGATATTCGAGCGCATGACCAGTTGATTCGAAGTAAAAGAAACGCGCTCGACGGGCATGGACGCCTCCCCTAGCCTAAATTAACCAACAGTTTCAGCACTTCGTCGCCGACGCCCACGAGCCGCGCCGCTGCTTGGAAAGCCGCCTGATACTTGATCAGATTCAATTGCTCTTCTTCCAAAGAGACCCCTGAAATACTCTCTCTCTGAACCTGTGCTTGCTCGAAGAGATCGCTGGCAAACTGAGCCTGATTTTTGGCGCTCTGCGTATCGCCACCGATCCGCGACAGAAGGTTTCCATAAAAAGAAGTAAAGGTGCCGTTCGATCCCACGAAAGAAAGATTCGCATTGGCCAATTCCGCGATCGCGAGCATCGCTGAGTTACCACCGGGAATTTCATTGAGCGATCCGGCTGCGGCGATGCCTTGGGGCCGGTTCTTAACCGCCGGATCGAGATCGATGCTCTCAGCGGCGGAGATGGAAACGACCGTAAGCTCGGAAGACGACCCCGTCGCGCCGCCGCCCGCAATCGAAGCAGGCAAGGCAAATTCGTTATTGAAGGCCGTATTTCCCGTGATGGAAACGCTCAAACCGGTGATGGCGTTCAATCCCGAAGTGACCAGTAAAGAACCGTCCGTATCGACGGTGACGGTTTCAGTCCCGCTCGCTCCCGTCGCCGCTCGCAAAGCGGCCTGTAGTCCGGACGCGATGTCATCCAGAGTCGTATCGGCGTCCACGGTCAGACTTGCGGTAAAAGCCGTACCGAGGGTCCCGGAAAATTGGATCACATCTCCGGACTCGACGCCTAAATGATCTCCCGTTCCGGAACGCAAGGTGGCGGCATGATCGCTGCCAATCGCAGAAACTCCGAGATCGGTAAAAAAATTATTGCCCGTCTCTCCGTTTAAATCGAAGCCCGCGCTGTGAAGCGTATTGACCTGACGGGAAAACTCGTAAGCGAGTTCGTTTAAAGTATCTCGATAAAGAGGAATGTTCTGATCGCGCATCTTTAAAAGCCCTTGCAGAGAGCCTCCGCCGATCCGGTCGGTAATGTCACTCGGAGTCGAGCCCTCGCCGACGGAGAAAAGAATTTTAAGATGGTTGTCGTTCGACTGGTCGGGCAGGGTCGAGAGCGTGGAACGCGTCGCCCCGGAGATAAGCTGCAATCCGGAAACATAAACCTGAAAAAGTCCCTGAGAGGTTTCGACCGCCCTCGTATCGGCGAGCTTGGACAGCTCCTGCACCTTCAACGACCTTTGATCGACCAGGGACAAGGCTTCGCCTCCGGCATTTCGTATTCTTTCGTTGAGATCAACGATGTCGGCGGACAGGACGTTGATCTGTTGGACTTGGGTGGCGATATCGTCGTCCATCAAATCTTGGTTGAGACGCAAGGTTTGACCCAGAGTATGAAAACGATCAATCGCAGTCTCGGCCGTCCTCAAAAGCACCGACCGGGCGGTCAGGGAAGACGGGTCCGTGCTGACACCCTGAGCGGCGTTAAAATAATCACCGAGAAATTTCGATAGCCCATCTTTTCCAATCTCGTTGAAAACGCTTTCGACCTGCTGAAGCTGTTGAAAATAGGTTTGGGTCTGAGAGTTACTTCCGGCGGAGTCGGCCAGCCGGGTCTCGGCAAAAGAGTTCACGATCCTGCGGATCGCCGTGACGGAAACGCCCAAACCCAATTCCAAACCTCCGATGACCTGGGGAGAGCGGGCCGATAGAACGACGTCCTGTCTCGCATAGCCCTTGGTATTGACGTTCGAAATATTATTGGCGGCGACGCTCAAGGATTGGCTGTTCGCCGAAAGGGCGCTGATGGCGGATTGAAAAACGGTAAAATTACTTCCCATGGAAAAATCTCCCTTGAGGCATCAAACGCTGCTGTTGGTGACGAGCCCAGGTGTCCCGTCGTTGCGGAAGCCTTTTTGGTCGTACAGCAAAGACCGGCCTCCCTGTAGGCTGTCCAACAACGTGAGCGACGTCTGAACGTCCGACAGGGAATGCGCGATGTAGTTTTTCTGGATTTCGTTAAATTCCTGCGCCGCCTGCGCCAAAGATTTTAGGCACGACAAGCGATGCCTCACGCGTTCCGCCTGCGGCCGAGCCGTGTGGTCGAGCTCTTCTTTTAAGGGGCGCTGCATTTTTTTCAGGATTTCGTTTCGTGCGGCTTCGAGGGTCGCAATGCGCATCAGGTGTTCTTGCTTGCTCTTTGCGCTCTCCGTGATGGTTTTTAAATGAAAAGCGACAATGCCTTCGCGTTCTTTTTTCAATGCTTCGATCACGCCACCCATGACTTCGACTTCCTCCGCAATGATCGCTTCCATTTCGTCCATCAGAGACGCCATATTTTTCCTCACTCGTATTTCTTAAAGTGTTCGAGCATCGAAGAGACGATGGCCTGCGGCGTACGCTTAGCCCAGTAGGTGCCCGCACCGATCTCTTCGCGCATCGAAGCCACGACGTCTTCCCGGATGTCTGGCGTGCTTTCAAGCCCACCCTTCAAAGCTTCCATTTGTTCACGGCCGGTGGACAGTTCTAGATGATCCGTCACGGCGGAGGGGGGCGTCGCCGACTTCGGGGTCTGGGTCGTTTCAGCGTCCGGCTTCACTCTGGCGTGCTCGGTCTTTTTGACCTCAGAGCGGGCGGGACGCATTGAATTTTGATCTATAATTTTCACAAATGACTCCTCTGACAGTCTCAACGGAATAAACACCCAAAAACTTAAATAATTTTCGTAAAATCCCCCACTTTTTCAGTGGGTTGAGAATAAAGCCTCGAAATCTGTTCCGAGAGACCCAATCCCGATCCGGAGACCGCTTTTGAGACAATTTCCTGGATGAAAAGAGACTGGTATAAATCGCCACCAGGCCCGCCTCCCATGAACTCCGATTTCGGCACCGACTCAAAAACCCCTTGAAAAACAGTACCTACAAAAAAAGACTCAAAATCCTTGGCGGCCTTGACCGCTTCTGTACCAGGTGCCGTCTGACCCTCTGTTGCTTTTTGAGACTCGGGTGTCTCGGACACGTGTGGCGTCAATAAACTTCCAATAGTGGGCATCATATCAGCACCAACTCTCCTTGAAGCGCGCCGGCGGCCTTGATGGCTTGGAGCACCGAGATCAAATCCCGGGGCTCGACGCCGATGACGTTTAAGGCGCGGATGACTTCGCCGATATTCACGCCCTCGGGGATCAAGACCAGTTTGCGATCGTGTCCGTCATCGCTGACCTGAAAATCCGTCGACGGCAGAACTTCGGTCTTACCCTGCGATAACGCGTTCGGTTGCGACGCTTCATAGGTTTGATCGATCTGGATGCTCAAATTTCCGTGCGAGACCGCGACCGTCGAGATGCGGACGTTTTCACCCATCACGATCGTGCCGGTGCGTTCGTTCAAGATCACACGCGCGGCGATGTCCGGTTGGATCTCCAGGACTTCGATGTTCGCGATCAAGTTCGCGATGCGGCTTTCGTACTTCGCCGGGATCCGGATATGCACCGAGCCCGAGTCCGGTGCTTCGGCGTATTTACCGTCCAAGAATTTATCGATCGTTTCCGCCACGCGTACGGCAGTCGTGAAATCCGGTTCATTCAGCGAGAGGTCGATTTCTTTTTTGCCTTCCAGCGCGAAGTCGATTTCTTTTTCGATAGTCGCCCCGTTGGCGATCTTGGCGACAGTTTGATGGTTCTTCGTAATCGACGAACCGCCCGCAGGCGCTTCCGCCTGATAGCCGCCGGTGGAGAGGGGCCCTTGGCTGACCGCGTACACTTCTTGGTTCGCGGCCTTCAGCGGCGTCATGAGCAGCGTCCCGCCCTGCAAACTTTTCGCGTCGCCGATGGACGAGACCATGACGTCGATCGTGGAGCCCAGCTTCGCGAACGGGGGCAACTGCGCGGTCACCATGACGGTCGCGACGTTCTTCACCTGGAACCGCGTCGAGTCGGCGCCCAAGCCCATCTTCGCCAACGCTTCGCCCAAAGATCTCTTCATGACGTCCGAGCTCGCGCTGTCGCCGGATCCATCCAAGCCCACGACTAAGCCGTAGCCGATCAATTGGTTCGAGCGGACGCCTTTGAAATTTGAAATATCCTTCAAACGCGAGGCTTCCGCGGATACGGTTCCTATCAGCAAAAATAAGACGGCTGCGGCCGCACGTTTGATTTTTAGAAAGGCCATACTTTATCCAGTACCCTCACCAACCAGCCGGGCGACTGACGGCTCGCGACCACGCCGAATCCCGTGTAGGAGATCCGCGCGTCCGCGAGCGAGCTCGACAGGACGGTATTGTCGGGAAGAATGTCGTAGGGGCGGACGAGCCCTTCGACGACCAAGACCTGCTCTTCTTTGTTCACTTTGATGTGTTGTTCGCCACGCAGGACCATGTTGCCGTTACGCAGCACGTTTACGACCTGCGCGGTCATGCGCGCGTTCAACTGGCCTTTGCGCTCGGTCGACCCGTCGCCTTGAAACTTACTCTCGGTCTTCGCCTTGATGAGGGAAGCCGGATTGAAGGCGGAGATCAAGCTCGTCATTTTTTGGATGATGCCGCCCAATTCGTCGACCGACGCGGTGTGATCGGTCTTGCGATTGCTCTTCGTGGCGCCCGAGCCCAGGGCCTGCGAATTTTCGGCGACAATGATGGTCACGGTGTCGCCGGGGCGTGACGCGCGGTACATGTTTTCGTA
>JBPOJN010000053.1:0-11931 GCA_052033505.1 Myxococcota bacterium
GTTTCAGCTGAAAAGCCGCCAGACCGGCCGTGCGTTTTTGAAACAGCCGTCTTTATAGACCATAGAAATCATTCATTACCGGGCTTTGACCGTGGGTTTAGCGGTGCTCTCAGTCGGTATCATCGCCGGGGCTCTTTTGTCGAAGACCTCCCAGGGCCGCTTCTTCAGCGGCGATTCGAGGCAGATCACGGCCGTGTGCGCTTGGGCCTTGTACGCCTTTTTCCTGAACGTTCGTTTGAGTTCCGCATGGCGCGGGCGCCGAGGCATCCTGCTTTCGATATTGGGTTTCGTCGGCGTCGTGTTGGCTTTCTTAACCCTGGACCATCGAGGGATGTGATGGGGTTAAGCGTCATAGGACTTTCTCATAAAACCGCTCCCATCGAAGTGCGGGAAGGACTGGCCCTTTCGGAAGACGAACAAAAGTCCCTGTTGGCGAGTCTCCAAGCGAGCGGCGTTTCCGAGGCGTTGGTGCTCTCCACCTGCAACCGCTTTGAAGCCTATGTCGTGGCCGAATCTCCCGACTTAGCCTCCGCGGCCGTCCGGGATGCGTTGGACTCTCTCAAGAAATCCGCAGAATTTGAAAAATATTTTTACTCCCAAACGGAAACCCAAGCGGTCGGTCATATTTTCCGCGTCACTTCCGGTTTGGATTCGATGGTTTTAGGAGAGAGTCAGATCAGCGGCCAAGTCAAAGACGCCTATCAACAGGCTGTCGATGCGGGAACGACGGGAACGACCCTGGGCAAGCTCATCCAAAAAGCCCTCTCGGTCTCAAAACGGGTCCGTACGGAAACCGAAATCGGCAAACATCCCGTGTCCGTGAGTTACGCGGCGACGCTCTTGGCCGAAAAAATCTTCGGCGATCTTTCGCACACGGGAGTTCTCTTGCTCGGCGCCGGCGACATGGGCGCCTTGGCCGCGCGGCACCTTCACGAGAGGAAGGTGCGTCGCATCGTGATCGCGAACCGGACCGGAGAAAAAGCCGAGGCTTTGGCGCGCGAGTTGGAGGCCCAGACCGTGGCCTATGAGGATTTCCTCCGCGAACTCGAGCAGGTCGACATCGTGGTCGTCTCCACCGCCTCCGAGACCTACGTGCTGACCGAACCCGTGATGCGTGACTGCATGCAGAAGCGGAAGAACCGCCCGATGTTCGTGATCGACATCTCGGTGCCGCGCAACGTCGATCCTGCGGTCAATGACCTCGAAAACGTCTATCTCTACGACATCGACCACTTGCAGGGCGTGGTCTCTTCGAACTTGAAAGAACGCGAGCGCGAGTCGCGCAAAGCCGAGCACATCATCGAAGAAGAAGTCGGTGTCTTCGGCGATTATTTGCGATCGCGCCGTGCCACGCCGACGATCCAGCAGCTCTCGCAAAAATTCGAACAGATCCGGATTTCCGAAATGGAAAAATACAACTTCCGCCTGAAGTCTTTGTCGCCCGAACAAAAAGAGCTGTTCGATGCCTGCACGAAAGCGATCGTGAACAAGATTCTCCACGAACCCATCATCCAGATCAAACAAAGCGTTGAAAGCCCGAAGCAGGAAGGATCGAAGTACGCCGAGATGTTGCGGAAACTCTTCGGTCTCGACGCCGAAGAATGACTTAAAGCATTTTCGTTTTGTGCGGGTAAGAGCAAAGGTCCGACACGGGACAGCGCGGACATTCCGGTTTTCGGGCGTAACAGCATCGCCTTCCATGGAAAATGAGTAGGTGGGACGCCAGCGTCCAATCCTTTTGAGGGATCAATTTTTGCAGGTCCTGTTCGAGTTTGATGGGATCCGTATTTTTCGAAAATCCGAGCCGCTCCGAAAGACGGATCACATGCGTGTCGCAAGTGATACCGGGCGTGTCGTAGGCGTTCCCCAGCACCACATTAGCGGTCTTGCGACCGACTCCCGGCAACGTCACCAGCTCTTCCAGCGTTTTCGGAACTACGCCGCCGAAATCACTTTGTATTTTTCGAGCCGCGCTTTGAATGAACTTCGCCTTACTTCGGTGAAAACCGATGGAGCGGATGTCGTTCTGCAATTCCGCGAGAGGCACGCTTTCATAGTCTTTTGGCGTTTTATATTTGGCGAAGAGCGTTTTCGTGACTTCATTTACGCGTTTGTCGGTGCATTGGGCGGATAAGATCGTCGCGACGAAAAGCTCGAGGGGATTTTTAAAAACCAGCTCACATGCGGCGGCGGGATAGGTCTCGCTTAAGATCTTTAAAATCGCGGCGGTCCTAAGTCGTGTGCGAGACGGAGGCTTTTCGCGCTTCGTTGAGTTCATAGGCGGTAGCGAGCGACGCGATTTTCCCGAGCCAGCCGGAGACCAAAAAAAGATCGTCGGTGTTTTCGTAGGAAAGCTGTTTGGATTTCCGCGGCGGCAAGGGTTCCATTTTGTGGAGACAGAGACAGCCGAACGTCATGCCCGGGCTGTTGAGGTTTTCCATGTCGTTTTTTTCTTCGTTGATCCGGAAGAACGTTCCGATCGGTTCCCCGCCGATGAGGTAAGCCACGGGCTCCAAGGGCTTGCCCCGGTAGAGGTCGGCGGTCGGGATGCCTTCCTGCAGGATATATTCGCTGACGACGCGTCCACCTTTAGCCGAAGAGAGCTTGTTGCGCAGGCGGCGATTCATGGTTTCGAGCTCTTCGCCGGACTGGATGTGAGTCACGCCCATGCCGTACGTGCCGGAGTCGTTCTTGATGAAAAGATACGGCTCGCGAGCGATGTGATGCTGGAGATATTTCTGGCGGATCTTCATGATCAGGCGGTCGGCGGTTTCTTTGAGTTTTTTAAGGCAGATCTCGTCGGTCAAATCCACGCCGGTCACGACCTCGGACATCGGGGCCAAGAGCCACGGATCGATGCCTAAAAGACCGGCCACCTGCGCCGTGAGTTCTTGATAATACGAAAAATGGACGCTTTTTTTGCGCCAATGCCAGCCTAAGTGTGGAGAGGGAAGCAAAAGTTGTTTTAGGTTTTTGAAATAATCGGGAACGCCCTGGGAGAGGTCATTGTTCAACAGCACTAAATCCGGCACGAAGTCCTCGGTCCTTAACACTCCGTCTTTCAGGAAAACCTTGCGCACGGACACGGAATCCCCTTCGTCCAAAACTGCCACGAAGGGGTCTTCGGTGAAAAGCGCGGACGTCGAACCAACCTGGACTTCGAAGCCGGCGCCATCCAGCATTTTTTTCAAGGCCGAAACGCTTTTCCAATAAAACGTATTGCGCGTGTGCTCTTCCGGGAAAATCAGGATTTTACGGACGTCGGGATGCCAGGCCGCAAAATAGGTTTTCAGAGCGGAGACGCCGTTTTCGGAAAAGGTTTCACAAAGATTGTTGAAGCCGGCGGGGAAGAGATTCGTGTCGACGACGGAGATTTTAAAGCCCGAATTCCGGATGTCGACGGAGCTGTAGATGGGGGGCTCCGCGCCGGCTAAGTTCGCGAGCGTGCTGTCATACCACTTTTGAAGCGCGGCGGCCTTTGCGCGGAAACCGGCCGCCAATTCGTGGATCATGCCGTGACCCGGTTCGCCGTTTTGAAGATTGCCGTCGGTCATTCCTTATCCTTTCGCGAAATCTCTCAAATACAGAGTGTAAAGACGCCGTACGTTTTCACGGATCTCCAAAAAGCGCGGGAGTACCGCTTCCCCCGGGAAGTAAACCTCTTCGACCTTCTTCGCGACGGCCGAACCCGCATAAAATTCGTCGGTCGGTTGCTGAAGCTCCTGCCGCAGGCGGGTTTGAAGCCGGCGCAGGAAAAGGTAAGACGCCTTCAACTCTTCGGCAAGGGGCTCGGAAAGAATATTTTCACGCGCCAGGGCTCTCAAGGCTTCAAGCGTGTTCGGCGTTTGCAGAGACGGGTGGTTTTTGCCGTGCCGAAGTTGGAGGAACTGCGTGAGGAATTCGATGTCGACCAAACCTCCGTAACCGGTTTTCAGATTGTAACGGCCTGGTTTTTCGCGTGCGATCTCCTTTTCCATGCGTTCCCTTAAGTGATCGATTTCGGAAGCCACCGCCGAAGCGTCGATGTCGCGGTAGGAAATACCCGAAAAGACCGTTTTCAGTTTTTCCGCAAACGCGCTCACGGTGAATGTTTTTTCCCCGGAACAAGAGACGACCGGCCGCGCCTTGATGAGGGCCTGACGCTCCCAGGTCCGGCCCACGGTCCGGTGGTAATCCAGGAAAGAATTCAGGGACGACACCAAGGTCCCGGATCCACCGGAAGGGCGTAAGGCCGTGTCGATGTGATAGGCGTAGCCGGACTTCGTGAACAACGTCAGTGCACGAATGATTTTCGCGCCGAGCCGGGAGTAAAACTCCTGATCTTCGGGGCGTTCGTAAAGATAGATGAGGTCCAGGTCGGATTGGTAATTCAGCTCGCGTCCTCCGAATTTTCCCATCGCGACGACGCAGAAATCGCCTCGCGAAACGGCGCCTTCTTCGCGCAAGTTTTGAAGCTCCCAGTCCACGCCCGCCTTGAGCGCTGTCTCGGCGAGATCGGTCAAAGCTTCGAAAGTCTCGGGCAGGTTCCGGACGCCTTTTAAATCCTCTTCGGTCAGGAGGGCTTTGTTTTGGTGAACGAAAACACGCAAGCGATCGAGGGTTTCTTCCTCGGAGCTGACGTCTTGAGCGAACGAAACCCACTCTCGCCAATAATCCTCACGTGTCTTCATGCGACCAGCCTTTCGAAACAGGCGGTGACGAAATCCGTGTGCCGTTTTAAAAGTGTTTCCAGCTCGGCCCCGTCTTTTAGCGCCATGCGTCTGGCCATCGACTCCAGCGACACCGCATCCAAAGGTAACGTATGCGTCTGGCGTTCCTCTTCCATCTGCAGGCGGTTTTCGATGCGCCGTAAAAATCGATAGGCCTCGCTTAAGCCCCGGATGTCTTCGGCGGGCGCCATTTTGAGGTTTTCCAAGAGATCCAAAACTTTCAGCGTGTTCCGCTCGCGCAGCGCCGGCACCTTGCCCCCGTAGATCAGTTGAAACGCATGCGTGAAAAACTCGATCTCGCGGATGCCGCCGGGGCCAAGTTTGACGTGGTAGCCTTTTTGTTTTTTTTGGATCAGCTCGCGGTCGATTTTTTGTTTCATCTCCTTCAAATGCCGGATCGAGGACGTGTCCGTGTGTTTCGGATAAACGAAAGGTTCCACTTGCCGTAAGATGTCTTCGCCCAACTCAAAATCGCCGGCGACGGGCCGGGCCTTGATCAGGGCCCCGCGTTCCCAGGGCGCTCCCGAAATCTCGTAGTAGCCCGTCAAGGCTTCGAGGCTATTGACCAAGACGCCGCTCTTGCCTTCGGGTCTCAAATCCAAATCGACGCGGAAGACGAAACCTTCTTCGGTGCATTCCTGAAGGATGCGGGTCAACGTTTCCGAAAGCAAAGTATGACGTCTCAACGCGTCCTGCGCGTGAGCGGTATTGGCGCCATTGGCGGCGTTGTGGACGTAGATGAGATCGATGTCAGAGCTGAAATTCAAATCATCCCCGCCTAATTTTCCCATGCCTAAGACGACGAAAGGTTCTGGATGTCCGTCTTGGATAATCACGCGTGCGGCCTTCAGAGCCGTTTCGCACGAGAGAGAAGCCAGCTGGGCCAATTCGTGGCCCGTTTCTTCGTAAGGACACCCGGCCGAGAGGTCGCGCGCGGCGATACGTAGATACTCTTGGTATTTATAGCGGCGGAGAAGGGATTGGATGGAGGCTAGGCTGCCGTCGAATTTCAGATAGGCTTGATCAAGTTCGCGAGCCATTACGTCGAAAGGTTTGGGGCCCAAAGAATGGAGCGTCCGCGAAATCGTTTCCGTGGGGTCTTCGGTTTTTAAAATGAAATCGATCAAGAAGCGCGAGTTTCCCGCCAGTGACGAAAACACGCCGAAAGACGCGTGACGTTTCATGTCCTCCGAGAGGAAGGGGTTAAGCCTTTCCCATTGGACTTTAGCGAGTTCCAAGTCTCCTGTGTTCTCTCTTGTGTTCAAAGGCTATTCCCCTCTTTTAAGCCATTCGCCCCACGTATCGGGTTTCTTCACTTTGCCTTTTTTAGTCGGTTCCGCGGATTCGGCCGGCAAGGGAAGCAGGAGCCGGTCGCGCGCCCGCGTCATGGCGACATAGAGAAGCCGCTTGGATTCTTCCCGTTCTTCGTCCTGTTCGTCGGCTTCGGCCTCCAAGAAATCTTCGCCTTTTTTAAGCTTATTTTTAAGCCCTAAAGACTCTTCGTCGAGCTCTTTTAGGAGGATACGTCTTTCCGGGGTCACAAGGAAACGTTTCATGGGCCGCGCCGGACCCGCCTGCAGATCGCAGAGGGCCACGACGGGAAACTCTAGGCCTTTGGCCGCATGCACCGTCATGAAACGCACGGCGTCCTCCGAAATTTCTACCGGGGGACAGGTCACGCGGCCCTCTTCGCGCAGGATGTCGATCGCCGATAAGAGATCGTTCAATGTGTTAACGCCCAGGCTCATCAGCTGACCCGTGAGCTTCTGAAACGCCGAAAGGTTCGGGTGAACTTCCTCCGGAAAATAAGTCCGGATTTTTTCGAAGAAAGCTTCCAAGAAAACCGACAGGGGGTCGATCTTCAGGTCTTCGGCTAGATTTTCCGTAAAATTTTTAAGCGGTGAATGGCTTAAACCCAAGCTTACGAATCCCGCATCGCGGTCCGAAGGCCCGGCGTATTTTTTCAGGAGGAAAAGCGCCGATAAAATCTCGGGTCTTTCCAATAACGGCTCGCCCAGCGACGTGCGGCAGGGGATGTTCATCCGCGCGAAGACGTCTTTGTAGAGAGCCACAGCCTTCCGCGTGCGGAACAAAAGGGCCATGGATTTCCAGACGTGACCTTCCTCCCGTAATTGCCGCAGCCTTTGTGCGATCGTTTCGGCCTCGATCGTCCGTATCTTTTCGATCGTCATTTCTTTCGAGGAGCGCACGCGCGGGACCGGCAGGTGTTCCACGTAGCCGGGATCTTTCCGGGAAGCGACCAGGTCCGGGAAGCGTGATTCGAACAACGGAGAGCTGACGGCGTTCACGAAGTCGATCACGGGAGAGGTCGATCGGAAGTTTTGACTGAGGTCGAAGCGTCGGCCGCCGTTTTTCAAGATGTCTTCGGTGACTTTCAGAAAAAGTGAAGGATCGGCGCCGCGGAAGCGGTAGATCGATTGGCGCGGATCCCCGACGATGACGATCTTATTGTCCGGAGCGTGATGGATGCGTTTCAAGATCTCCCATTGGATTGGGCTCGTGTCTTGAAATTCATCGACGAAGATCCAGGAAAAGCGTTTTTGCAGGGATTCGCGGAAAAGTTCATCTTCGCGCAGTCGGTGCAGGAGCCTATCTTCCAGGTCGTCGAAATCCAAAAAACGGAGACTTTCTTTGCGGTGGCGGTAACGCGCGCGGATGGCGGTGAAAACGCGCACGTACTCGTGTTCTTCGTCCGTGATGCGCCGGTCGAGAAGCTCGACGAAAAATTTTTGGGCTCCTCCGAAACCGAAACGCTCGACCGCGCTCAACGCCTCCGACGCATCTTCTCCCTCTAAGGCCTCCAAGAGGCCTTCGCGGGCGGAACGGATGCGTTCCAAGCGCGCCAACGAATCCTCCATCACCGAAAACTCCGAAAGTTCCGAGCCGGATTCGGCCAAGATCCATGAGGCGAATCCATGGATTGTATTGGCGGCGATTCGCGAGGTCTGGGCCCCCATACCGAGGCGTTTCTGAAGCCGCGTTTGCATTTCTTCGGCCGCCTTTTCGGAGAACGTCACGATCAGGATTTTATCGAGAGAGACGTGCAGCTTTTCGTTCAAGAGGGCAATTTTTTCCACGAGCACCAAGGTTTTTCCCGATCCCGCACCGGCGAGCAGCGACAAATCGCGGTCGATGCAGAGGACGGCGGCTTGTTGTTCGGAGGTGAGCGACGGGGTCGTCATGAAACCGTCCTCAGACGACAGACGTCTTGAAACGGGCAATAAGGCTCGCAAGCCTCATCGTGTGAAAGAAAACCGTTTTCCGGCGTGTTGCGGATTTCGGAGACCAAGTCACCGATGCGCGTGCGCAATCCCGAAAGGGTCTCCTCCCAGAGCGCGCCGACCACCACCGAGCTCACGCGCGGAGAGATGCCCATACTCTCGGGAATCCGATCGCCGTGCAGCAGACCGTCTTGTTTCATCATGTCTGAGAGTTGATGGTAAACGCAGCCGATCGGTTCGTGGTCTTTGAGCAACAAGTCTCCGACCGCAAAAAGATAAATGGGAAGTTGGAACGAAGACCCCGAGAGGATCTGGCTCCCGGTGATGCGCGTCGATCCGGTTTTGTAGTCGACGACTAAGAAGCGTTTTTGCACCGTATCCACGTCGATGCGGTCGATGCGTCCGCGGAAAAATACGTCGCGCCCTTCGGCGTCCTGAAGTTTCAGAGGAGGCGTGCGGCGTCCGAATTCCCATTCGAAAAAAGCCGGCTTCAACGGGTCCGGACCTCGGCGGCCTTCTTCCAGGTCTTGCAGGAAATTTTCCAACATCCGCTCGATCTTCAAACGCTGCAATTTAAGCAAGGCCGGCGACAGGTGAGGCTTTTCTTTCAGGATTTGAGACATTTCCTGGGAGAGGATGATTTTCGCGGTGCCCAGATCCTGCCCGTTTTCCTCGCTTAAAAGACGTTCGAGGATGCGATGAACGAGATTGCCCATTTCCGGCGGCGTCAATTCCACGTCCCGCTGCCATCCCGATTTCAGTCCGAGGAAAGCCCCGGCATAAAAACGGAACGGACAAAGGAGATAATCCTCAAGCTCGCTCGCGGTGAAGACATGGTCCTGAATCCAAGTCTGAAAATCCAAAAGTAAGTCCTTATGTTTACGTCTCTAGCGTGACTTGCGTTTCACAGGCGATAGAAAAATCGGCATCAACAGGAAGCCCGCGAGGAAGCCCGCGATGTGAGCGAAATAGGCGGGGCCGGAGATGTTTTTTTGAGGCGACAGCAACACTTCCGCGACCTGGAGCAAAAACCAAACGCTTAAGACGAGCCAGGCCGGCAACACGACCGAACGGAAAATATAGAAAATTGGGACCAGTACGGCGATTTTTGCGCGCGGTTCGATCCGGAGAGCCGCGGCCAAGACACCCGCGATCGCCCCCGAAGCCCCCAGGATGGGAATGTCCGACCTGAAATTTGTATAAATCTGCACGATGACCGCCGCGAGCCCGCAGAGCAGGTAGAAGAGGAGGAATCGAAACTTCATTTTTTCCTCGACCAAGCTTCCGAAGATCCACAGGTAGAGCATGTTTCCGATCAGGTGCAGCCAACCGCCGTGCAAAAACATCGACGTGAACAAAGTCCAGAAAGGCGCGAGTCCGGGAGAGGAAGGCAGGTTCGCGCCACGGCGGAATTCCAAAGGGATTGCGGCGTAGCGCATCACGAAGGCGTCCAGCTCGGTCTGAGGCAGGAAGATTTGATACAAGAAAACCGCGACGTTCATCGCAACGAGCATCAAGGTCAGGACGGGCCAACGCTTTTTCGAGGCGAAGTTTCGGTAAGGGATCACGCGAAGCCACTATTATCAAAATGAGACTTTTGTCCTTTGAAAAGAGGGGGGTAAGTCTTATTTTTAACGTGTCTCCTTAAAAATCATAATAATTTCAATGCATTGTCCGCATTTTAAAGTTGGCACCTTGATTGCTTTTAAAAGGAGGAATGAAGAGTATTTTTCGTCCATTCTTTACGCTTTCGAAGGACGTCGGAATTTCGCAGAACCCGAAGATCTCCAACGGTCCGACTCCTTCGCCTTCTACCGCGTCGCGTGCGGCGGCTTCTCGTGACGGTCCGTTTAAAAAGAAATCGAAAGCTTCAATCGACATAGGTCAGTCTTCTTCTTGGAATCCTTTACGTTTCTTGAATCCATTTTCCGAGAAAAACTCGGCCCTCTTCCAAGGTCTAGCGCATAAGTCGCAAGCTGAAAAATACGATGCCAAAGCGCAGCTCGCGGAGAAGAGAGCGGACAGGCAGCACCGACCAGAGCTGGTTTTAAAATTCCGTCAAGAAGCGTTGGAAGCGCATCGATTGGCGGCCGCCGAGCGTCGGCAAGCGATCGCCTGGATTCAAAAAACGCTGAAAGCCGATCCCTCCAATGCGGCGGTGCAACGAGAACTCGCGGATTTATTGCTGTTGGAAGGAGAAGAGCGGCAAGCGAAGAAACATCTGACTCTGGCCGTGACTTATGAAAAAGATCCGGATGGTTTCAGAAAAACCGTAGCTTTGGCCCAACGGATCCAAGACCCTGAAATCGGCAACGGTTGGGATTTCGTGATCGACCGGCTGAAAAAAGAAAACCGTCCGGAAGAAGCCTCTATCGTTTCGAAATTGGGTTATGGTGGTCCTCAATACTTCATGGCGGCGACGAGCCCTTCGAGCAAACTGTATCAGTCGTTGCTGAGGGTCGGTATCTCCCGGGAAGCGATCGACGGAAGCCGAAAAGGCCCCTCCAGGGCGCGTCACATCTGGAATTACGTCGGCGAACATTTTCAGGAAGCCCCGGTACGAAAGGCCTTGGCATCGGCCGGTATTCCCGTCGATTTCCTCCCGAAGGACGTCATCGGATCGAAGCCAAAAGGCGCGTGGTTCGGCGAGGCTCTTGCCGCTCATTATTCGGAAAAAGCCGCTCAGACTCAAAACGCACGCAAGAAAGAAGAGCTTCTTGCTTTGGCCGTCCATTACCGGCCCGGACACTCCGCGGAATACGTCGCGCTGGGGGAGCATTTCTTCTCGCATAAAAATTATACGAGCTCCTTGAAGGCTTATGAGGCGGGCATTTCCGCGGGAATGACCGAAGGGGCTTATTTAGGCGCGGGTCGTTGCCACGTGATGATGGGGGAACTGGCGAAGGCTCATGACGTCTATGCGGATTACATGCGTTTCGACTCGCGAAGCGCCGCGGCGCGAACCGCACGGCTGGAAATCAATCTCATACGGTCTCCGGGCGCCTCGTTTTTGCCGGATCAAATTCAAAACCAGGTCCAATATGAAATCGTCCAAGACCGGGCGATGCTTCGTTTCTTGAATCCCGCCGCGGATCGGGAAGAACTGAAAAGTCTCTCCACGGATCTAGACGATCGTAAGGCGATGGCGCTCGAGAAAAGAGCCCAGGAATTTCTTTTTCTGGGGAATTTGGCCCAAAGCCGTCCCGAAGACGCCGAAGATTTGGGAGAGCATTATGGGAACCTCGCCAAAGACTCTTATCTGGCGCTCCATGATTGGCTTCAAAAATCTCCCGACCCCAAGGCCCAGGAGTTAGCCTTATTTTATCTCGCGAATTCTTACGCCGCCGAAGGGAACGTGGAAAAAGCGGAGCAAACCTACCAGGCCGTCGTCGATACCGCCGCTCCGCGTTTCGTGTACGGCAATCAATATATCGGCGATACCGAGGTCGAAAAAGGAAAGCATGCTTTAGACCGGATCATCGGGAAAAAAGAAGGCGAGGCGATGGTCGCCCGCGGCCGTGACTTGATCGAAACCGGAAAGAGTGCCGGCGATTCCCGACAAGTCGAAAAAGGTGAGGATCTCATACGCGAAGGAGAATACCGGATCCGCATTTGCCATCCTTATACCGAAGAGCCTTCGCCCGCGGTTTTGGAAGCCGCCGCCAAACTTAAAAGGTTGAGCGATGACAAGACCCGCTCTTTTCATTTGGCGGCCCTGGATTTTTGGGAAGGCATCGTCGACGAACAGGCGAAGATTGCGAAAACCGGCGAGTTCAAGATGCCATCGATCGGCGGGGGCAAAATAAAAGTCCGATTCGATGAGGGTTTGGAGAAAAAGCTGATTACGGACGTCCGTGAACGCTTGGTCACTTCCGAAGATCATTCCCTGTCCCTCAACGAAGCGATCGCCGAAACGGCATTGAAACACCCGAATGAAGAACTCCGTAATTACGCCGAGCAATACTTGACCCCTAATGATG
>JBPOJN010000029.1:0-6779 GCA_052033505.1 Myxococcota bacterium
CGTTTGTCCCGTCGGTTCAGCGTGAAGAAATTCTATTCCCCATCCAAATCGTCCTTCTCAGTCCCGTCATATTTTTCTATAGAAATTGCCTGGAAATAAGTTCGGATCTGTTCAAAGGTGGCGCACAGTTTTTCATTATCGTTTTTTCCAAAACCCACGCAGCCCCTCGTATTTCAAACGCGTCACCCGCTGGGATTTGTAGATTCCCCGGTGCCCCGAACAATAATAACTGACGAGACAGGCGAGCAGCGCGTAGCCGCCGATTTCCCATCCGAAAATTTCGGCGGCCATGATCGCGCAGGCGATCGGCGTGTTGGAGGCTCCCGCGAAGACGGCTGCGAACCCCAAGGCCGCCAGGAGCGGCGTGGCGACACCGAAAACGGTCGAGAGACAACTTCCCAGCGTGGTCCCGATAAACACTAAGGGGATGAACTCGCCGCCCTTGAATCCCGATCCCACCGTCAGCGTGGTAAAGAGGGCCTTCAGCAAAGGCACGCGTCCCGGAGAGACTTGAGAAAACGCCTCTTGAATCACCGGAATACCCAAACCCGTGTAAAGGTAAGACCCCTCCCATTGGTACAAGAGCACGAGCAGGAAACCGCCGATCATCGGCTTCAAAGGCGGATAGCGGACGAAGGACCCGAAACCACGCTCGACGGCATGGGTCACAGACGAAAAAGAAAACGCCGCGATCCCGCAAACGGCGCCGAAGAGAGCGACGATCACAAAAGCTTTCCATTCGTAAGAGACGAATCCGACGCCGGGATACACCGAATGCGGAGCGCGCAATAAGATCGTAACGCCATATCCCGTGACGGAGGCTAGGAGGCATTGAAACCACGCGAAAGGCCGTAGTCTCCCGATATGAACGACCTCCATGCCGAAAACAGCCCCGGCTAAAGGCGTCCCGATCGCCGCTCCGAACCCGGCGCCCGCCCCCGCGACCAGGAGGATTTTCCTCTCTTCGGATCCGATGCGGAAAAAAGAATTCAGTTGATCGGCGAGCGACGCTCCCATCTGCACCGCCGTCCCCTCGCGGCCGGCCGATCCCCCGAAAAGATGCGTGACCAGCGTGCCCAGCAAAATAAGCGGCGACATGCGAAGCGGCAGCGTTTTTTTGGGGTCATGAATTTCGTCCAAAATCAGATTATGGCCGCCGGCCACGTCGCGTCCGTAGCGTAAATAAACCCAACCCAAGCCGAAGCCCGCTAACGGCAGAAACCAGATCAATCCCGGATGACTTAAACGCACGGCCGTCGCCCAGGCGAGCGAGACCAAAAAAACCGTGGCCGCCAGTCCGGCCAAGACTCCCGCGAGGACGCTTAACCCCCCCCAACGGATGTAGACGCTGATCTTAGGAAATCGCTGTTTCAAGAACCGCCCTCGTGTGACATGTTCCCTTTTCTATTGAAGTTTGCCAGAAATAGAACGGAAAACGAGACCACTTATGAAATCCATCGACCGATTACTCGCCAACAACAAATCCTGGGCCCGGGGGCTCGCGCGGAAAAATCCCCGTTATTTTAAAAACCTGGCCGCGATCCAGCGTCCGCAATATTTATGGATCGGCTGCTCGGACGCGCGCGTGCCCGCGAACACGATCATCGGACTCAATCCCGGCGAAGTCTTCGTCCATCGCAACATCGCCAATCAAGTCCCTCCCCGCGATCTGAACTGCCTGTCCGTCATCCAATTCGCGGTGGAATTCCTGAAAGTGCGGGACATCATCATCTGCGGCCACTACGGCTGCGGCGGCGTGCGCGGGGCGGCATCGAATGAAAAAATGGGTTTGATCGACCGCTGGTTGAAACCGATCAAAAAACTCGCTCGCCTCAACTGCGCCGAGCTTGAAACAATACCCGATTTCGAAGAACGCTTAAAAAGGCTTTGCGAACTGAACATCCACCAGCAGGTCTTGAACATCTGCCGGACCGCGACCGTGCAGCGCGCTTGGAAAATCGGCCAGCCTCTCTCGATCCACGGCATGATCTACGATCTTCACGACGGGCTTCTGACCAAACTCGACCTACGCATTTCCTCGCAAAAGGATCTGAAACGCATCTCCTGACATTGCGAAAACGACGCTTAAAATCGAAGACCTGGAACTCTACCGACTCTCGCACTAAGTCCGTCGCGCCGGAAAAGACATTTCTCTCACGAGCAAAGAGTACACCCTGCTCCAATACCTCATGCTCAACGCGAACCAAGTCGTCACCCGCACGATGATTTCCGAGCACGTGTGGAACGAGGGGTTCGACACCCTAAGGCATCACCCACGACGACTTAGTCTCTCTCTTAAACGACATCGCCGAAAAAGCTCGCATTGTGGCTGATCCCAAGAAGATCGAAGTCGTTTTCACCACAGATCTCATCGAAGCTTCCCTGGCGGCTGATGACAGGAATACGACGAAACCTTGAAAGTCGTCGTCTCGAGCGTCCTGCCGCTCTCCGAACAGCACAAAAAAATCACCGGGCCGCGGGTGTTTCCTTTACGGGATATCCTTTGACTTCTTTGTATCTGATCACCAGAAAATGGTTTCATGCCCAAAAAGCCACGATTGAGTACCTTCCTTCTTTTTTCCGCAGCCCTCTTGATCTTCGGGGGATCGATCGTCGCCTTCTTCTTTTTCTTCTCCGACGGCTCACGGAATGAAACCGACTACCGGCCGAAGTTCCGGGAATCCCCGTTCGAGCTCGTCCAGGGAGACGGATTCCGGACGGCTCATCTTTATTATCGGATCGACAAAAACAGCGGGGAAAAATACGACGCCGGACAGATCGCCGCAAACCTGCGATTCATCGCGGTCAGCCCCGAAGGTGACCCGCAATCAGGCCGGTTTCGAATCACGCCCCTGGACAACATCGTCGACGAGGTCCAATCCGACTACGTGGTCTTTACGTTCCCGGAACAAAATTTCGATTGTTTCGCCGTCTACCGGGACCAAGAGTTGGTCGCCTACGAACGCAAAAATTTCGGACGGCTCCCAACTTCTAGCGATGCCTGGATGTGCAAAGGCTTCGATTTCAAAAACGTGCTCAAAAATCAGTAAATCCACTTCCCGCGGCCGTAGCTGTGTTCGACGTTGAAAACTTTTTCGTATAATTTCCTGCGTTTCCCGCCGGAGTCCGGCGTGAACCATACCTCGAAGCGCGCAGGCGCTGCGCCCGACTCGCCGGCTCCGAGATTCATATGAGCCTTGTAAGGAAGCAACTCGGCCGGATCGGGGGCCCATGCAGCCTGCGCCGTAGTCTCAAACTCCAGCCCATGAATCACGTAACGTCTTTTTTTAACCCATTTGGCTTTCATGTAGATTTTTCCCGCCTCTCCGGGATTGACCCAAACTTCCGCATCGTACTCTCCGGTCGCATCGGTCTTGAAAAGCCGCATCGACGGCTCACCGTGGCGGGACTCCGCCGGCGCGGGTCTCGTCTCCGGCCCTGCGGCCTCCGGCTCCCAGACCTGAGCGGGGCGCGAAAATAAGTTATGGTTCAAGAGCAAGAACAGCGAGAATCCGAAAAAAAGCACAGTCAGAAAAATTTTCTTGGAGTCGAATCTTTTCGAAAGAGGTTTCACGGGAATCCTTTTAAGCGTTTTTAATCAAATTTAGCGCGACTTGCACTTTCTTTTCTCCTACACCCTCCCGCCATGCCCTTGATCAGCGTCAAAAATCTCTCCCAATCCTTCGTGCATCGCACCCTGTTCGAAGACATCGGTTTCTCCATCGAAGACGGCGAGCATATCGGTCTCATCGGCCCCAACGGCGCCGGCAAATCGACGCTGCTCAAGATTGTCGCGGGTAAAATGTCCGCCGACCGCGGGGACGTGATCTTTCAAAAAGGCGTGGGCTTGGGTTTTTTAGAACAAGTCCCCGTTTTTCGCGACGGAGCTACGATCGCGTCGGCGATTTTGGAGGGCTTGGAAGGCACGGAGTCGGAAGGTCATTTGAGCGACTGGGAGGGAGAACTTCTCGTCTCCGAGCAGATTGCCAAGTTGTCGTTATCCCAATTTTCTCCGGACCAGTCCATCGAGACCCTGTCGGGCGGCTGGCGTAAACGCGTCGCGCTCGCACGCGAACTGGTCAAGCAACCCGCCCTGCTGCTGTTGGACGAGCCTACGAACCACTTGGACGTCGAAAGCATTTACTGGCTGGAAGATCTTTTGAGCCGTTCGAACTTCGCGACCCTTACGGTCACGCACGATCGGTTATTTTTACAAAGAATCGCGACCCGCATTTTGGAATTGGACCGTAGAAACCCGAAAGGCCTCTTAAGCGTACGAGGCACTTACGCGGACTACCTGGAAGCCAAAGAGCAATTGATCTCCGCCCAGGAGCAACAAGAACAGTCCCTGAAAAATACGCTGCGGCGCGAAACCGAATGGCTGCGACGCGGGCCGAAAGCGCGCACGACCAAGCAGCAGGCCCGTATCGACCGCGCGGAAGACCTTAAAAAAGACGTGGACGACATCAAGTCGCGCAACCAAAGCCGCACCGCCGGCATTGAATTTCAGCACAGCCAGCGGCTTCCCAAAAAACTTCTCGAAGCCCAGCACATCTCCAAGGCCTTCGGCGACCGCCAACTTTTCGAGAATTTCAATCTCACGCTTTCGCCGGGCGCGCGTATCGGATTGCTGGGCCGCAACGGCTGCGGAAAATCCACCTTGATTCGAGTGCTTTTGGGTCACGAAAAGCCGGACCAAGGCACAGTGTTTCACTCGGAGTCCTTGATCGCGTCTTATTTCGAGCAGAATCGTTCGGTCTTAGACTTGGAAACCACCGTCGCGAAGACCTTGGCTCCACACAGCGACCAAGTTATTTATCGCGGGACGCCAATCCATATCCGCAGCTATCTGGACCGCTTTTTATTCAGCAAGGCGCAGGCCGATATGGCGGTCAAGCAGCTCTCGGGTGGAGAACAGAGCCGGCTCCTGATCGCCAAGCTCATGCTGACCGAGGCGAACGTCTTGATTTTGGACGAGCCGACCAACGACTTGGATCTTGCGACGTTGAATATCCTTCAAGGCTGCCTCGAAGATTTCAACGGCGCGGTGATCCTGGTCACTCATGATCGTTATTTCTTGGACGCGGTTTCGAATCAGATCGTCGCGTTTCCCCTGGAATCGCAGCGAGAGGGACAGCTACTGACCTTTGCGGACTTGGCGCAGTGGGAAACGTGGAGAGACGAGCAGAAAAGCCTCATGCGGAATCCGTCCGCAAAATCTTCATCCGGCGCAACCGCTCCCGCTCCTAAAAAGAAGAAGCGAAGCTTCAAAGACCAATTTGAATTCGACGGCATGGAAGCGACGATTCACAAAGCCGAGCAAAAGCTGGAAGGTCTCAATACCGAAATGGAGCAGCACGCTTCGAACGCCTCAAAACTCATCGAATTACAGCGGGAAATCGAGACCCAAAAGCAGGAAATCAGCCGCCTCTACGCGCGCTGGGCGGAGCTGGAACAGGTTTAAGCCTTATTCGGAGGAAACGAGCGGCTCTTTATTAAAATCGCAGTAAACCTTACCTTCGGTCGACACGCCCCGTCCCTGTCTCATGAAGAGCACGTTCAAGTAGCCGTATTGGCCGGCCCTCGCGTCGATGACGGCGATAGTATTTTTTCCATTGATCGGTCGTTTCAGCAAACCGTGGCCCGTATCGTGGGAGAAAACCATAGTCGCACGCGCCCGCTCCTCCAAGGATCTCGCAAAATTCTCGTCTTCCCCAAAACAAGTCTGCGCGACGACTTTAAGAACGGCGTATAGCTCCTTCGGCGTGTTATCGAGGCCATCCGGCTTCACATCCCGAGGCGTCGTATAGAGAAGATTGGCCGCCGTCACATAAGAAGCGCCCGGCCGTTCGACGGAGACCGAAGGCGCGATCAGGGTCAAATCCAACGGAACCTTACCCGCGACCAGATCGTAACCCCTCGCCTCGCCCCAAGTCGCGCGCAAGGCATCAAATTTTTCCTGATAATCTTTCTTGGGAGCCACGGGATAAGGTTGGGACCCTAGCTCAGCCAGGTAGTCCAACCCGTTCGAAGGCGCGGTTCGAGATCTCCATTGATTCAACGTGACTTCCTTCGAAGATCGTAAAGCCTCACTGATCAGATGGTTTTGCGCCTGGAGGGAAGACGACATGAGGAGAGCCGCCATAAAAGCAAAAAAAGATTTTTTAAACATAAAATCGAATTAGTCCGTCCGCCCGCCGCGGTTCTCGCAAGCCTGGCTGGCCGACAGATCTTTATATTTCGCCTTTTGTTTCGCGGTCAGCACCGCTTCGGTGTCCGCGCTGGCCTTCAAGGCGAAAGGCTTGACCTGGGCCCACATCTCGTCCTTGATTTTTTGGAGCTGAGCTTCTTGCTTCTTCGAAAGCCCCAATTCCTGGGCATGCTGCGAGGCCATCATGGGGCAATAGCTCTTCGCCATCGTGTCTTCCATTTCGCCCGCTTGCGCGAACGGGATAATCGTACCGAAGGCCGCGATGGCTCCGATAGCTAAGGTAAGGATTAAGATTTTTTTCATAAGATCTCCTTTGAGTTTCATTTAATTTCCGAACCGCCCCATTCCAGGACGGAAAAACCTTCCCGTTGGAATCGAGGCAAGACTTGCTCTTTTAAGCCCGCTTTTTCCGCATGGTCCGCCTTCGACCACAACATATAAACGCGAAAAACGCGATCCGGCTGCGGGACAACGGTCATCTTGGCGTAGGTGTCGCAGTCTTCGTTAAATAAAAAACGCACGTAGCTCACATCATTGGCACTCATGCGCGGATACCAATAGGTAATGA
>JBPOJN010000002.1:0-77459 GCA_052033505.1 Myxococcota bacterium
CGTCACTCCGGTATCGCCAAAAACAGACCGGGAGCCTTTGCTATCGAACGCTTGAAGCTTTATCCCGACCGCGTCGCTGCTTGATCAACTCACCTTCGTGTCCGATATGTGTGGAACTAATACAAATATTTGAAACGACTATCGCTGGTCGATCGGTACGTACTTGAGGTTCCGCGGGCCGATGTATTCCGAAAGCGGGCGGATCAGGCGGTTATTGCGATACTGCTCGAGGATGTGGGCGGCCCAGCCGGCCGAGCGGGACATCGCGAAGATGGCCGTGAAGAGATCCACCGGGATGCCCATGGTCTGGTAGAGCGTCGCGGAGAAGAAGTCGACGTTCGGATCCATGCCTTTGATCTCTTTCATGATTTTCTGGATCTCGATGCTCATGTCGAACCACTTCGTCTGGCCGCTGGCCTTGCAGAATTTTTCCGACATGTCCTTTAAGTGCGCCGCGCGCGGGTCGATCGTTTTGTAAATACGGTGGCCGAATCCGAAGATGAGTTGTTTCTCGGCGAGTTTTGCTTCGACGTAGGGCCGCACGTTCTCGATGCGGCCGATTTCGCGGAGCGTCTTGATGACTTCTTCGTTGGCGCCGCCGTGCAGCGGGCCTTTGAGCGCGGCGATCGCGGCAGTTACGGCGGAGTAGACGTCGGAGAGCGTCGCCGCGACGGTGCGCGCGGTGAAGGTCGAGGCGTTGAAGCCGTGTTCGGCGTGCAGGACGAGGGCGGCGTCCATGGCCTTGACGGCTTCGGGCAGAGGATCTTTACCGGTCAATTGATAGAGGAAACGCTCGGCGATCGATTGGCCTTTTTTGGGAGCCACGTACTGATGGCCTTTGCGGAAACGGTCGAAAGCGGCGACGAGCGTCGGGATCTTCGCGATGATGCGCAGGGCCTTGTTTTCGTTGGCCGACATCGCGCGGTCTCCGGCCTCGGGATCGAAGTGCGCGTGCATGGAGACGAACGTACGCAGCATGCCCATGCCGGACAAGCGCGGGGCGAGCTTTTTCAGGATCTCGGCGATTTCGTGCGGGATCTCTGAGTATTCCTCGAGAGCCGCGTGCAGGTCCTGCAATTCGCGCTTGTTAGGGAGCCTTTCGTGCAAGAGGAGATGGATGACTTCCTCGAACGTCGCGTGTTCGGCTAAGTCCTTGATGTCGTAGCCGCAATAAATCAGTTCCCCTTTTTGGCCGTCGATATCGCAAAGTTTGGTTTGCGCGGCGACGATGCCTTCGAGACCCGCTTTGAAAGTTTCCGATTTATTTTCCGCCATGACGGCTCCTTTGAATTGATGATGTCCTGTGTTACTAACATACCATGGCGACCGGCCGTCACCAAAAAAATCTCTCACCCCGCGAAGAACTGTTGAAACTTCAGAGGAAAATTTTCGCCCGTAACCAGAAGATCATCCACCACAAGGCGCGGGTGGCGGAAAAAGGCTTCGATGCCTACGAGAAAAGCTACCTCCGCCGCGTCCGCGACTTCGAGCGCCCCGCGAGTCTCGAAGAATTCGTATCCCTCATCAAGGCCGCCGAAGTGGTCTACGTCGGCGACTATCATACGAATCCCCAGTCGCAGCGCACGCTGCTGCGGCTTTTGAAGCGCACCATCCCGATCGATCCCGACTTGGCCCTCTGCGTGGAGATCGTCGAGAGCCGGCACCAGCATCATCTGGACGATTATTTTTGCGGAAAGATTTCCGAGGGTGTTTTCTTAAAAAAGATTGGTTTCGAGAAGAATTGGTCCCTGGCCCTCTGGAAGAATTTCAAGCCCATCCTGGATTTCGCGCGCGAATACCGCGTGCCCGTCTTCGGCGTCGAATATTCTTTGAGCGGAAAAGTGCCGCTCGTCCAGCGCGACGCCGAGACCGCGCGCACGATTGCGGGCTTGATCGAGAAGCACCACGACAAGAAATTCTTCGTTTTCGTAGGGGATCTGCACGTGGCGCCCGCGCATTTGCCGGATCGGGTCGCGACCGTCTTAGCGGAGCATGATGTCGTCGCCTCCGACCTGATCCTGTATCAGAATAGCGAGGCGATCTACTGGAAGCTCGCGGAAGCCGAAATGGAGCATCTAGTCGAAATCGTAAAAATCTCGGACCGGGAATTCTGCATCATCAACACGCCCCCGATCCTCTGGCAGCAGAGCTTCTTAAACTGGCTTGATCCCGAGGACGGTGAGATCGAGTTCGGCGACGCGCGTCCGGGATTCCTGAATATGATGGCGCGTATCGCGGAATTCTTGGACCTTTGCATACCCGAGAAGGCCTTGAAAAAGTCCGAAGAAGTCGAAGTCTTCACCTCCGGGGATTTGAGCTTTTTGGACGGGTTGAAAGAAGACGGCGAGATCTCGGCTAAGGATTTAAGGCAGATCAAGCGGCAGATATTGGATTCCGAGAGTTACTGCATCCCTCACCGCAATTACGTTTATCTGGGAAATCTTTCGGTGAACCACGTCGCCGAAGAGGCGGCGCATTACCTGAAATATCTCTGTTCGGGGCGCATCCGCACGAAAGGCCGCGAGGACGATTTTTACGCGAAGGTGATCGAGGAGGCGCTCGGGTTTTTTGGATCGAAGATCGTGAACCACAAGCGGAAATGTTTCCACGAAAAGGAATACCGCTCTCCGATCCGGCGGGACGATTCGGTTTCTCGGCTGATCTTAAGGCACCGCGATCTCGATCGTCGAGGGTCGGCCGCACGGCCGAAGTCGTTATTTCCGGCGCATCCGCATCTTGCGTTCAACGTTGCGCACGGGCTTGGATACATGCTGGGCGACCGGCTGTATTACGGATTGATCGAGAACGTCGTGGATAAGGAAGAAGCGCGGGAGATTTTTATAAAACATTTTGGCGCGAAGGGCGCTGCGTATGCGCTCTATAAAAAACTAGACCGTAAACTGCGATCGGTCAAAATTCCGGGGAGGGTTTGAGATTTTGATGAAGCCCGGAGATTTGTTTTCTGTGTTTTAAATAAAACAAAACGATTTTCTGTTCGAACGATTGGTGCGTGCTTGATTTTGCCAACGCTTTGTATTCGTCCATGACCGCTTTGTCTTGCCTGCATAGCCCGTTCAAAACGCAAATCATCCTCAGCGTGATATCGGAATGCGGTTTGCGGCCGGAAATTTCGTAAAATTGACGGCAGACGGAGAGCTGCTCTTCTGGGACGGCTTTTAATTCTGGGAAGCGATCCAGGAATTTCGAAAAGTCCAGCCACAAGTGGGGTGCATGCTGTGAGTGAATATGCAAAATACTCTGTGCGAAATAAAAAAGAACGCTCTCGGTCCAGTCTTCTTCTGGGCTTAAAAAAAGCCAGTGCGCTGATATGCGCCGGGCATCTTGAAAAGGCTTTTTAAGGGCGTACCCATGGATGCGATAGACTTTTTCCAGGTCGGAAAGTTTTTGAAAAATCCATTTCTTCATGCGTGTGTAGGCGTCATCGGAATCTGAAAATTCCTCGGCGGGTTGTGATTCCTGGAGAAAATGCTCGGCGACTTCCGGGGTCAGTTCGTAAAAAGAGGAGAGATCCACCAGAGAAGGGCGCTTGGAAGGATTTTTATGGGGTTGATTGATGTCCTTGGTGCGCTTGAGTCTTAACTCCAGGTAGCGTTTTAAAATTTCCCTCGAAATCGAATCCAGAAAATCCAAATGAAGCTCGTCGGAGGACGGGACCTCGGTCTCTTTCATGATATTTTCGAATTCATCTCTCGCCCAAGAGCCCCAGACTTTTTTGAGAACGCGGGCGGTGGTTTCGAAACGTTTCCATAAGGCGGCTATTTCTGGAGACGTCTCTTGAGGAATCGGCGCCAAGTCTTGAGAGAGAATCTCTGGCAGACCCTGAATGATTTTCTCGGCCTGCACAGTATCCAGGACCCTCAGAGTGTGATCGACGATTTTGGGATGATATTTGGACGCGAGCTCCGTCAGGCGCCGATGTGTCCAGCACGCAAGGGCCGCTAGATCCGCGCCGCGATCCGCGAGGAAGGCAGCTTGTGTGAAGAGATCGTCTATGTCCTTGAAGATGGTAGCGCCTATGGTTCCCGGGCACGGAGAGGGAAAAATTTTGGACAGAAAGGTATGAAATTTTACGAGCGGAGCTGTTTCTTTTTGGGCCCAGAAAGCGTGAGTGGCCTCCGAACGGGCATATTTGGCCATCGTTTCGCGAGGCTCGAGGTCATGTTCGAACGCGTCCAGCATCAGCCCCACCTCTTCTGAAAAAACGACGCGGGATTCGGGAAGGGACGGGGTTAAGAGCAAGGTGCGTCTCTGCTCCTGATAAAAAACTTCTAATTCATGAGTATAGGCCGCTTCCGGGTCTTCGAATTTTTGGGATTTTTTCCACAGAGCTTGGAAGACCGCGATCGTCTTAGGGGGCAGGTCCTTTCGACTCAAAAAAATCGGAAGGGACTCGCTCTCGAGTTCGGGGAAATAAGCGACCTTCGGGGAGACGCGCCTTATTTCCGCATAATGAGATGTCGCCATTTTGGCGATCTCTGCCACGGAATCCCCGGGAACGAAGGCCTCGATGGTGAGGCGGATTTCCTCCGCGAGAGTTTTCGAGGAAGGGTCTGAGTCCCGTTCTAAAAAGGCGAGAAGCGTGAGGAGGCTACGGCCTTCTTCGCAGAAAAAAGCCGCGTCGATTTCGGGGAGCTGATCGAGGAAAGTGAGGAAAGTAAGCGCGTTGCCGTGGCATTCCGGAAAGGATTCCAAAAAAGCCGGGGAGACCGGAATCGCCATGAGCTTTCGGGTTTGTTCGCGATAAACTTTTTCTTCGGCCGGGTCCGTAGGGTCGGTGCGGCTTATGATATTCATGGTACCGGAAGTCTCACTCCTGGCGATCGGCCACGAATATTCGTCTTTCAAGTGGCGGTGGCCCCCACAGGTTTGCCAAATGCGGAAAGGCACCCCCATGATATCCTTAAGAATGGTTTGCAAGGTCTCTAGGAGTTTCGATGAAATTTTGGCCCCATAAAAAACGTATTCTACTCCCTTCAATCCATTCTGTTGGACAACTAAGGCATGACGAAAGGCTTGAAGGGCAGTTTTTGCCATTTCACTGGGATCGGGATCCCCTCTGGAGGTCTTGACCTCGACGATGTGGGTATCCTGTTTATTGCCAACGCTCAAATCGACGTAGGTGTTGTTTTGCAGTGAATAATTTAGAGCTAGTTCCGGGGGAAGGTCAGGTGCGAGATATTGCTCAATGAAAAGCCGTGCTGTTTCGGGAAGAACAACCCAATTCACACTGAATTTTTTGTCTAGATGGATAAGGCTTTCGTTTTGCTGAACACGCCAAAAGGCTTCTTCGTATTCGCACCATAGGGAAATGATTTCTATCTGGTATTTCGAAAGAAACCTTTCGTTTTTTTCTAGAGGAATGAACCCATGTTCCACATTCCGCACGCCGGCCTGGTGGAGAAAGACGATGCGTCTTAATATTTTTTCCACGCTCAAATTCCGCCCCAATCGGACATGGGGATTGGCCAGAAAGGCCTGGATGTATTTTTCTTTGACGCCTTTTTCCCTCAAGAGAGCCACGCCTTGTTCACGCGCGGATGGGGGCGGCGTCGCGCCTAGGGAGACACGAAGCGAAAGCAGGTAAGGATTGTCGCCGGGGACGGAAGCAAAAGTACGTTCGATATGCGCCAGCAGGGCGGACCTTGGTTCTTGAGAGGACGGGCGATGGAGTTTAGCGGCGGCAGCGGCGAGGAACCTCGCGACGTATTCGGGGCCTTTCTCTCGGACGGTCTCCAGGAGCTGGTGCGCGGCCCGTGCGTCGGTGTGCGGGCGCGATCTGTCCGTCGCCCGAAGGAAATCAGCGACGAGATGGCGCAAAGAAATGGGCGAAGGAGCGGCGACGACGGCCATGATCGTAGAATCGGAGAGATAATGAAAACGTTTCGGAGAAAATTAGTGATTTCAGACGCTTAGCGACTCAATGCGGCGGGGTGATCGGTGCATCGGTCGGCAAATCAATAGATCGGCAGGTTACATTCGCTCTCGGGGAGGCCATTGCTGTTTAGGCAACGTAGGTGATCGGCGGCGTTCTTGTAGTTTTGAGCCGCTGCTTGTTCCCAATACTTCTTGGCCGCTTCCCTGTCCTTCGCGACGCCGACGCCTTCTTTATAGAAAAAACCGAGCTTATACTGCGAAGCGGCATAGCCTTGCTGCGCGGATTTCAGGAGCCACTGGGCACTCTTCGCTTCGTCTTTCGCGAAGCCTTGGCCGTTCAAGTACATCATGGCGAGCAGGAATTGCGCTTTCGGGTGGTTTTGATTCGCGGCTTTGTCGCACCACACGGCGGCTTCCTGGAAATTTTGGGCGCTCAAGTCGGCCGAACAGAGATTGTTTTGGGCGCTCAAATGGCCTTGGTTCGCCGCCTTTTTGTACCAAACGATCGCGACCTCGTTGTTTGCTTCTGTGCCTTTGCCGGTTTGGTACATCCAGCCGACGCGATATTGGGCTTCGGCGTTTCCTTGTTCCGCTTTTTCCTTCAACGGGCCGAGCGCTTCGGCGAATTGTCCCTTTTCGAATAAGGCGGCCCCGGGACCCAAGTCTTGAGGCGTTTGTGCGGACACGGAGACTGACAGGAGAAGCGCAGTTAGGGAGAAGAGGTGAAGTTTGGATTTTTGCATGCCTGAGTCTCTAACCGAAACTCAGTGCGAATTGAAATGTTTTTACTCGGATGCGACGGGCTCTGGTGGCGCCGTCAGGTCGCGCGCCAATGTGCGTAAGTTTTCCTTCAAAACCAAATATCGGCAAAACTTCTGAAACGGAGGTGGATTTCTGGGAGCGTAAGTCTGGATCCAAGCGAGGTAGAAAGCGATTTTTTGCAAAGGGCTTAACTCCCCGTAAGTCGTTACGGAGGCCAGATTTTTTTTATAAAACGAGACCGTTCGCTGAAGTTTTTTGGCGTTCGGTTCGCGGCCGTAAGCCATGAAAATTCTCCCGGAGACCATCCATCTTTTTTGGAAAAACAGGATCGAAGTCTGGACTTGGGACGGGGTTTCAGAGGCTTGCAGGTTATGTAAAAACACTTCTTTCGCATATTTCGGAGCGGCCTGGATCACACTCCAAGGCGGAAAACCGCAAGCGTCGCCGAAGGTCTTTTCGCACCTTGCTATGGCGGAGGAGAGCGCAGCTTGCGCCTGGTTATGGATGATACCGGGAGTGCTTTGAAGACGTGCGGCATAAGCCGTATCTGCGCTCGGGGAATTCCCGTTTACCAACTGCGCCCACGTATGGGTGGGGATACTGAAAACGAAAGTCGATAGTCTTTGCTGGGCTTCGAGGCGGAGATTGTTTTCGCCAGACAGGATTTTCGCTTCAAGATCTTCGATAAGCCGCTCTAGCTCCGTCGCGGCCCGGTTGTTCAAGGGACGCAAGCGCTCTTGCAGGGCGCGCAAAGGCAGAAGAAGGTTACGGGGACGTTCTTACGGGGACGTTCTTCCAGAATGAATTGCGCCGCGCCTTGCAAGCTTTGCGGGCGTTTCCCAGCATGGGTCATTAAGGACAATGCGTTGATAGTCGGCTTTAGGGGAGTCATGAAGATTACGCCGCCGACTTTTGGGATTTTTTCCCGGCGGGAGACCGGAGCTGCCAGTTCCAGGGGAGAATTTCGAAGAGATCGTACACCAGTGCGATGACTTTTGTTTTATCACCGAATTGACTGAGGCCGACCGACCATCCCTGTCCGCGTTCGATCCAGATTTTCGGGCATAAATAAACGCCGGTTCTGTAGTGAGGATCGAGATCAGGTGGAAGGGTTTCGGAGAGCATGAGTGCTCCTGGGAGGATATTGTCGGCCGGCACGCGTGCCCCGACCGTCAAAAGCATCCGATCTTTTTTCCGGGGAGGCCTCGCGAATATTTCGTACGCCAGTCGGTCCAAGTCTCTTGGGACGGCCGTCAGTTCCCGGAGAGCCGTTCCTGCGGGTGCGAGTTGGATGAGACCCGTTCCATCGGCTCTTAGAGGGGGCCCTTCCAGTAGCGACGTCGGAGTGAACGGGGCGATAGCTTTAATCAGCCGCATGCTTCCCATTCGTCGGCGCCACCGGATGGTTGCTCAAAAAGACGCGACTTAGTCTTTATTTTGGGGTTCCGTTTTGCGGACGGTCAACATCGGTTTCCACAATCCTCCTGAGGAGAAGCAGTCCCAACCCCAGCGCAGCCAGCGGATCAGGGCCATTGCGAGCCATAGGGCCCACGCGAGCATCGTGAGACGATAAGCATAGAGGGGGAGAGACAAAATCACCGGACGCGGTAACAGGCTGCTGGCGCGGTCTTGGAACCAAATCAGATCTTCGTTGGACGATCCGTTGCCTGTGATCTGCATGTCGGGCAGTCCCAAGAGGCCTTTTTGGATCGAGAACACCAGTACGGACATGGCGCCGATCGTGAGGCCCACGAGGCACAGCTGGATCAAGTCGAAAGCAAAAGGTCCCGCAAAAGGTTGCCGTCGTCGGTAGCCTAAGGCCAAGAGCCATCCCACCACGATGAGCGAAAGCTCCACGGGAATCTGGGTGAGTCCCAATCCTAATAAAAACCACTGATAGGTTTTGATCGTCGTCAGAGGCGTGCGGGCAAGCCCTAAAGACGCCAGGAAAATCACGATCAACGTCGACCAGAAGAGGACGGCGGGACCCAAGCGTGGGCCTTTGACGCAGAGGATCCAGCGTTCCGGATTTTGGAAGCGCACGAGAGAGTTCACGCTGGGAAGACCTAAGTCCACGGCGGAGATTTTGAAGACGGGTTTAATTCCGACCGGTTCGTTCCAGGTGAGTTGGATCGTTTGCTGTCCAGGCAAGAGGGGAATCGAAACGGAGTCACCGACCTGTCTTATCGGTTGGATCTGATCGTTGATGGAGACAGATTGAAGTTCGGAGTCCTTTGGAAGCGTGATTGTGTGCTGGCTGCCCAAGGTACTTCTGAGATCAAATTTCAAGACCGACCGGGTTGTCCGCGTACCGGGAATGATCGTGAGATCGCTACGGTCTATGGTGGCCGTCGGCCCTTCGATTCCTTGAGGCTTCAGCGCGGAAAGGGTGACTTCTTCTCCTGGCCAAGGATGCCATTCCGGAATCCAGCGATGATCTTCCGTGGGTTCGTAATGATGAATGGCCGGAATGCCTTCCATTTTAAGATGCCACACGAGACCTGTCTCGACGGTCCAGACTTCGGTCCACTGTGTCGTGTCGGGAGCTTTGAGTAAGACGGAAGGCGCTTCGAGGAGAGTCGATTTCCAGGACGTTTCGGAGGATTGAGGACCGAGATTGACCATGACCTGCCCATCGGCCACGCGCATTCCGGGCGTCGTGACGGATTCCCCGAGCAGTAAGGGAATTTGCAAGACCACGCCCGTTCCCGGAGGCGTTAAGCGGACGACACGTGTTTCGACTTCCCAATGGAGTCCCAAGATCAGATGGCGTTCGACGCGCACAAACGATGGAAGAGATTCGATATCGACAGAAGGGTTGTTATTGGCCGAGGTGGACGCCGTCTCGGGAGAGGACTGAGAACGAACGAGCCTTAAGTTACTGTCGACCAGTCCATTTTCATGAAGCCCTTCGAGGGTCCAACCATTTACGCTGGCGGAGACGAAATATGGTTTGGTTGGTAATGGGATTTGTACGGTTCGTTTTTGCGGTAGTGGTCCACTCACAATCACTTGGTGAACTCCGGGGGGCAGATCGATCCATAGACGGCCGTCCTCGGTGCGCAGGAGGCCTGCAAACGACGGGTTTCCGTCCAGCATCACATCGCGGGGCGTCCATTCTTTTAACTGTCCCGGCAGAGAGACGGCGCCCGCCGCTTCCATGTGAACCTCCAGGCGTGCAGTCAATTGCGTGGGGGACACATCCAGCTTCATGCGTGAAATTGCGGTGCAGTTCGGGAAGCATTCGGGGTCTTTTAAAAGTCGCGTTTGCAGGGCTTGAATCCAGTCGGGGCTGGGTAATTCAGCTGCCTGTGCCGGTGCTCCCGGCAGGACACATAGAGATGTAAAAAGTCCGATGAGGATCATTAAGTTTCCACGCGGAGCTAGGCGTTTGAGTCTCTTGGGCCAACGACTTTGAGGGAGGTCCAGAACGCACAGCATGAGAAGGCAGATCAGTCCTGTGCGGACAAAAGCCAGGAACATATTGAGCCATGGAGGAATGAAGAAAAGTTTTAAAGTTTCGCTTTTTTGCACGAGACCCGTCCAGTCGATTTGCACCGTTCGCCAGTCCCACTCGGGAATTCCGGGGCCTGTCTGGAGGCGGGCTTCGGATTCGTTTTCGAGGTTTGCGGAGAGTTGATTCGTTTGGCTCTTTAATTTTCCGCGGAGTTTCTTGGAGTTTTCCTTTTTGAGAGAGTTGATCATGTTGTTGGAGAGGGCCGCTCCTTTGTTGTTATCTTGGTATTGATAGTCCATTTCTCCGGCGTTGACAGGGACGCGCCCCATCTCCGGCTCCGGCACGGCATCGAGGGATGTTACGCCAGGGTAACGGTATATAGCTGACGGCTGTTGTTTGTGGATATTCCCGCGATCCGAAATAGGATCGAGCGATGGATGTAGGGCGGCACGCAGATGCCCCACTAAAAACGGCACCGTGACAATGACCAAAGCGAGAAAGGTGGCGATTCGGGAGAGGCGTAAAAAGGATTTGAAGCGGCCTTCGGGGATTAATTTCAAGAGTCCTTGAAAAATAGGGAATGAGATCCAGATCCAGACGCTTCCATCCATTTCGGGTACGACCAAGGCCATGGTGAGAAACGCCAAAATGCCCCATTGAGTTCCCCAGAGTTTGGCGAAGGACAGGGATAAGATCAGCACGAAGAAAATTTCCAGAAGCGTCCAACGATTCAGCCACGTGGACTGCACGCGATCCGCCCCGGATGCCGCGAAGAGTCTCCATCCCGGCGGAAGATGCAGGATCTGGCGGACGTTGAGAAAATCATGATTCCAGCCAGTCGCGGAGAGCGTCGTCTTGCGTTGATCCATCCGGCTTTCGGCGGTGAGATTGAGATACCCCTGTCGCACTTCGAAACCTGTCTTGTCGTCGTCGCCTAGGCTCGTGATGAGTTGATCGTGCCCCTGAGACGCGACGTGCCCCAAGCGCCAAGGAGGATTCATGTCGAGACGTGCACTGCGGACCAAGGTGCCCGAAATTGTATCCCGGATTGTCATGCCTTTTCCGTCGAAGTCCAGCCAGAGATCGCGGCGCAAAGAGATCTGATCCGGAGCGGGATCGGAATCTCCACGACGTCGTTCTTCGAGTTGGATCGTCTCTCCCGCGCGTACGCGATAGGCGGGCCATTGCTTCCACTCAGCGGGAAGCGTCGTTTGAGAGGGGTCCACAGCGGGCGTACCGGAAACTTCGACAAGCCGCAGGTGATTTTGAGGCTGGAAGGACCAAATTTCTTCCTCCGGCCATGTTAGGTCTTTGTCTTTCTGGATGTCGGGTGCTTTGAGGGAAGTCACGGGTCCTTGATGTCGGGCGATCAAAGTAATTTCCCAGTCTCCAGGTTTGATCTGGATTTTCAGCGAGCCGTCCTTTTCGATCTGCGTGGGCAAGGGGCTTGCCAGAGACATGGCTACAAAACCTTCGGGAAGCGGTGAGGGGAGGATCATGTCCCGCGTCTTCCCCGAAGCTTTTAACGTGAGCCGTGTCACCAACTGAAACGGAATATCGTCGACGAGCAAGCGATAGGCTTCGAGAGTGACATTATCTTCGCTCAGTGTCGTATCCAAGACGGATCTTTCGCCCTTCATCCAAAGCCGCCCATCTTCGTCGCGTTGAATGTCCTCGAGAAGTTTTTCCCGCATTGTGACTTTCACGACGCCGACTTCTGCAGGGATTGAGAGAGACTCAGGCATCGTGTCCCAGGAAAATCGGCCGGAGACGGTGTATTCGCCTTTCGGAACAAAGGCCTGGGGAACTCCGTTATGTAAAATGACTGCAGAAGAAGATCCGGAAAAAGTGACATCGAGAGGCCAATAGTTTTCATCTCCGGGTAACGACACCCATCCGTCGGCATAAAGCCTCGCATGAAAGGAGAAGCTTCCCTTCTTATCCTCCAAATTTAAAGTCATCGGCGAGGCCCAGTCACATTGCCTCGAAGAGTCACTATTCAAAAAAGGACAGAGCTCTTGTTCGTGTCCATAGAGGGCCCAAGAGATCCAGGGTTTTAAAGATTCCGGAATAGTATCGGAGGACGACGATCGAAGCGGGTGATTTGATTGAGATTCAGATTTTGAGGAAGAGGGTGGGTTCTCTTTTTTTGCCGAAACGGCGGATGCATTCTGGGAAAAAAAGGCGAAGAGAATGGTCGTAACGACGGGAAATATTTTCTTTTTCATAGGGGCGCTTGGGTATCATGCCACTTGGGAAGAAAGTAGGATTTTTTAGGTGCATCCCATCCAGGCGCAGTCGGTATCGCTGCAGTCCGCTTGCCCATCGCCGTCGTCGTCGACGTTGCCGTTGCAGCAGATTTCGCCGCCGGCGCCGCCCGTGGGACAATAGCAAGTGGCACCGCAGTCCGAGTCGCCGCAATCCACCTGGCCGTCGCAATCGTCGTCGACGCCGTCGACGCAGCCGTTGGGTACACCATCTCCGTAATCACCGTCTTCTGCGCCAATAGGTGTGCATGCCGGCGCGCACTCGAGAGCCCCCGAACAATCATCGGTGTCGGCGCAGTCTATGACTGTATCGCAATCTTCGTCGATGCCGTCGTTGCAATCTGTTTCCACGAGAGCGCAGCAGTCAGACGGGCAATTAGAGGAATCTTCCGGTCCCTCGCAGATACTGTCGCCACAAACAGGGGCACAATCCATCGGGCAGGTCGCGTAACTTTCTCCGTTACAGATGGAGTCTCCACAGGAGAGGGTGGCCGGTATGCATTCGAGAGCAGCCGCGCAATCTGAATCGTCGCAATCGTCAAATCCGTCGCAGTCGTCGTCGATGCTGTCGGCGCAATTTGTTTCGGAGGCCGCGCACGCCGACCCGCCGCCTCCGTCTTCACCGGTACCCAAAGGACAATCCACGGGGCAATTCGCCAAGGTCTCTCCCGCGTCGCAGTTTTTATTGCCGCATTGAAGTCCCGAGTCGCAGAAAGTATTGCAGTCGTCGTCCGCGCAGTCAGCGACGCCGTCGGCGTCGTTATCCAATCCGTCGTCACAGACCGATTCCGGGGACGGCAGGGAAACTTCCGTTTCCTGAAAATCCACGTTGGAAAAATCCACCGCGCAATCTTCCTGCTGAAGCGAAAGTGTCAGGTTGTCGCAGCCTTGAAAAGAAATCTGGAAACGCACCAAGCCGTCGGTGGGAGAACAGGGGCTCGAACTGCCGAAGTCCATAGTCAGGAGCTCGGCTGCTTGCTGCCAGCCGAGATCATAATTCGTAATGCCGCCTTTTTGGGTTTCGAGACGCAGGCTGCCCAAGTGGGATTCCAGTAAGCTTAACGTGATGCGCGCCGAACCCTCGGTATAGCCCAAATGCTTGTAAGCATAATAAAGCCCGGCGACGCTGCACTGGGCCTCGGGTCCATTGCCGCCGATCGTCTGCGTGTTTCCCCCGGTCAGACGCAGGCCGCGCTGACATCCCATGGAGGTCATTAAAAAGAAGGCGGCCCAGAACAATGTTATGAGGCTCTTTTTTATCACTATGGATAAAAATTACTGCACTCTGTGTGCCAAAATGATCCAGGGGTACGTTAATATGTTAAGTAATTGATATTTAAATGTTTTTACAAAAATATTAGGGAGTGTTTTTAAAAATGTGGTTAAATTCAACTCAGTTAAGAGGGTTTTTGGCGGTCAATTGGGAAGCATAAAGCTGCGTCCCATGAGTCTTAAATGTAGGGCCCAGGCCAAGATCTCTTCATGGGGAAGGCGGGTCCATTGGTAGACGTTATCGAGGAAGCTTTTTCGGGTACATTGCGATCCCAGTTTGTTTTTGGCGCCTTGGAAGATTTTTTCGATCTTCGACAGGATGACCATCGTGAAAAAGTTGTTTTTATCGTCTAATTTTAAATTCTTAAATTGATCGAGTAGCTTCTTGTCCAATCCCTCTCCATGAGTTTGCGCTTCGGTAAGCCATGTTTGAAAAACATCTTCTTTAGTCCCTAACGCGTTCAGGATCCACAGGCGGAGCGAATCCGGATCTTTCAGAGACAGGGTGCCGTCCTTGGATTTAGGAGCGGCCGCCAAGATCAGGTTTTCGATCCGGCGACGCAATTGAGTCCCTTGAGAGGCGTTGTCCCCGCGCACGACTGTCTTGAAAACCCGGTGCATACAGGCTTTTTCGAATCCCTCGCCTTGCCTGACGCTGGGATGCTTGGGGCATTCTTTCAGGTGCTGCGCGGGAGTTTTTGCGAAAATCGGTTTTCGCGGATCTTCCCAAATGTATTTTCCGAAACGTCTGGCGAAATTTTCGTGATCACCCTGACCAAGGATGTCCGTCCCCATTTTTTCTTGGGTAGGTTCCAGGCGATCGAGAAGTTCTCCAAGCGTGATCTCCGCGATGACCGCGCCGGCGCCTTCGAGCATGGCGGCGATCTGGCGGCAGATGCCGGCCTGAACCTGCCTTGTGGTCGGCGTATGAAGATAGGCGAGAAATGCGGGATACAAGGGGTCTCCCACGAATTCTCCGACGGTCCTATGCGAAGGCAGAACCTTCGCCGCGCGGGGAGTGGTGCTATTGGTGCTCCGTACGAGTGCCAGTATTTCCTTCGAACGTTGGTGCAGGTCTTTCGCGAGGTCCGCAAGTTTCTGTTCGCGCCTTGTTCCGTCGCCTAGGGCAAGAGTTCGCAAAATTCGGTGAGCGAGGGATTGCGTCGGAATGGGCGCCGTAAAGCCATGGATGGTCATGACCGGGCTTATCGCGGAGCATATTTATTAGTTTCCGAATTTTTTAAGATTTCAAAAGCCGTCAGAACTCTTCGGGTAGCGCGTGCACCGTGTGCGTGAGATCCGTGTCCACGCCGCCGCCAGAGCCACCGGTGATGGTCAGGTGGCCGGCCGTGCCGTTGGTCGCGGTGGAAAATCGAACCGTCGCGGTGCGGCCGTCGGCTAGCGCGATGCTGGTGCCGACCAAGCCTCCGGCATCCGACCGCGTGGCGGAGGTCACGGCGGTGTTCATCCAGATCACGTGCAGGAATTGATTGTTGCCGCCTCCGGCGATCGTTTCGTCGAGCCGGTGTCCGTCGTCGAAGCCTTCCGCCGTCCAGTGAAACACGCTCGTGGAGGACACCGAGGCTGGTATGACTCGTTCGACACGCATCGTGTTCGTCGAGCCGGTGAACGTGCTGCGGGTGCCTACGACCGTGGGGTTGAAGGGGGAATTGAGCTGCCAGACCTGGTCGGTGCCCGCGTCGGAATTCACGCGGTCGAAGACGATGACGACGTCGGGCTCGACGTAGACCAGCTCCCTCTGAACGCTGGTGAGATCCGACGGGTATTGTTCCTCGCGGTAGGTATAGACGGGGGTGATGTCCGCGGCGACGTGGAACCAATTTTCGCCGTTCGCCAATGCGCCTTGCGTGACCGCCGTAACTTCCGAGACGCCGCCTTCCCATTGACGGACGACTTCGTCGTCGGAGCGCACGATCTTGACGAGGTTGTGCAGCGGCACCTCTTGTTCGATGCCGGAATGCGAATGGTAGTTCGGATCGTAGGCGAGCCATTCGTCTTTGTAGATAAGGAACGACCCCTGGTCCTGATGAGCGTGTGATTCCGTGTAAGGGCCGGCGGAGAATTGAACCCACGTCGCGTCCGTATCCCAATCCGAGCGCAAGTAGGTCTGGCCCGTCCCCGAAGCGTAATACGCCGTGTTCAAACCGTCGAGCGGCTCCGGCGTAACCGCGTCGGACTTCGCGTAGAGGAAGTCGTGGATGAACATGAATGCGCTACTCATCTCCGGCAGCGAACTGTGCTCGATGAGCCAGTAACCGCGCGCAGCGAGCGGGTCGTCTCCCAGGAGATAAGCGAGTGTCTGGATGTAATGGCGATGGTAATCGAAGAACGCCGCGGTCTGATCGCGCGCATGGTCGCCGGTGAGCGAGATGCGGTCGCGCGTGGGTACGACCATGTGGATCATGTTCAGGAGGGAAGACCGCGTGTGGGACGTGAGCTGAGAGATGTCCTCTCCGGTCGAGCTCTTCCAGAAATCATAAATTTCGAAGAGATTCATCATCGCGGTGCCGTAGCCGGCGCCCTCGCGCGAGCCGCCGCCGATCAGGTCTTCGTTGAATGTCGGGACCAATTGATCGCCGATCTTGTCATCCCTGAATTTATCGATCCATTTATCCGCCTCACTGTACTCGCCGTGCGCCGCGAGGCCTAGAAGCATTGTCGCGCGTAGGAAGGAATAATAATAATTGTTCACGGGATTGTCGATCGACCAGCCCGACCAAGATTGGGGCGTACCGGTCCAGCTTTGCGATCCGGCGTCCCAAGCTCCGCCCCAAGTTGCATCGTCGGGATTCCAGACATTCCAGACCGCATGATCGGCATACGCGAGCCAGCGCGTCTTCATGTCTTCGGTTAGGTCCGGATGGTCGAAGCACCAGTCGTAGGTGAGTAGTACGTCCGCGAGGTAGAAGCCGACCTCAAGGTACGAATCGCCCGCGATGACGGGTGTATCGGGCATCAGGGCCTCTTCGGAGGAGACGAAATCGTCCATGTGGCGGATCGCTACGCGGCAGTATTCGGAATCGCCGCTCAGTTGAGCCATCAGCGCGAAATACCAAATGTGAAAACCGGAACTCATCAAGTCGTCGAAGTCGGAGTCTACGCGGTTGTTCAGGTCGTTTACGAAGCGCGTCGCCGCGGGATCTTCGGCCGCGATCAGGGCCTGCAGGCGGGATTTATTTTCCGTGACGTAGATGCGTGGATGATCCTCTGCGAAAACTGGTGTGCCGATGCCGCCGCCGTTCGAGTTTCCGTTCGAAGAGCTCGTCGACGAACAGGCGGCCAAAGCGGAAGCGAGAACGAAGAGCAACGGTGCGAGAGCGCGGCGGCATTTCATAAGCGTGTCTCCTTTAGAGGGCGATAGGGCGCCGGAGGTTAGCAGAAAAATCGGCGGTACGACAAGGGAACGTCTTTATCTTTGTTCCGGTAGCGTATGCACTGTACGGGACAGTGTCGTGCTGACCGTCGTGATGCCCCCGCCTTGGATGATGAGCTGTCCCGGGGTGCCGTTGTACAGAGGTGAGAAACGCACGGTCGCGGTCCGTCCGTCGGCGAGCGTGATTTCGACGCCGACCAAGCCTCCCGCGTCCGAAGCGGCAACCGAAGAGACGGAGTTATTGATCGAAAGCACGTGCAGGTATTTGTTATCGCCGCCTGCGACCGTCTCGTCGAGGCGGTATCCGTCATCGTAATCCGAGGACGACGTGTGCCAGTTGAAGACGCTGGTCGTGACACCGCTCGTGGGCAGGATGCGGTCGACTTTCAAGGTGTTTACGTTTCCGGTGAAGGTCGCGCGCGTGCCTGCGACGGTGGGTTGTTTCGGCGAGTTCAATTGCCAAACCTGCTGCGTACCCGAAACAGAGTTCACGCGGTCGAAGACGACCACGACGTCGGGCTCGATGTAGACCATTTCTCTCTGCGCGGCCGTGACTTGGGATGGATAGTTGTCGTCGCGGTATTGATAGATGGGGCTATTGTCGGTCGCAATGTGAAACCAGTTTTCACCGTTCGGCAATGCGCCTTGGGTCACGGCCTGGACGGTCGATACGGCGCCTTCCCATTGCCGTACCGGCTGGCTGGGCATGTAGGGGGCATTGCTCGTGTGCACGATCTTGACTAAGTTGTGAAAGGGCGTTTCCTGGCCCAAGCCGGAATGGAAATTATAATTTTCGTCGTAAGCCAACCACTCGCCTTTATAAATCAGGAAAGAACCCTGGTCTTGGTGGGCATGCGACTCGGTATAAGGACCGGCGGTGAACTGCACCCACGTCGCCGTCGTATCCCAGCTTGATCTCAAATAGGTCTGGCCGGTGCCCGAGGCGTAATAAGCGGTGTTCAATCCCGTCAGCGCGGCGGGCGTGACGAGGTTGTTATTCGCGTAAAGGAAATCATAAACGCGCATGAAGGAACTGCCCATCTCCGTTACCGAACTGTGGTCAATCAGCCAGTAACCGCGCGGCGCCAAGACGGGATCGCTGCGCAGCAGGTAGGACAGCGTCTGGATGTAATGGCGGTGATAGTCGAAGAACGCCGCCGTTTGATCGCGCGCGTGGTCACCGACTAATGAAATGCGGTTGCGCGTCGGGACGACCATGTGGATCATATTCAGGAGCGACGAGCGCGTGTGCGGCGTGAGCTGTGAAATGTCCTCGCCCGTCGAACTTTCCCAAACGTCGTAGAGTTCGAAGAGGTTCATCATTGCGGTGCCGTAACCCGCGCCTTCGCGGGAGCCGCCGCCGATCAAGTCGCTGTTGAAAGTAGGTACCAGTTGATTTTGGATTTTTTCATACCTGAATTTCGTGACCCATCCTTCGGCATCCGGGATTTCGTCCAAGGCGGCGAGGCCCAGCAGCATTGTGGCGCGCAAGAAAGAGTAGTAGTAATTGTTGACCGGATTGTCGATCGACCATCCGGACCAATGCAGAACAGGATCTTGTGGGTTTAATTGCGCCAGGTTGTGGGCTCCCCACGTCTCGTGCTCGTGATTCCAAACGTTCCAGACCGTTTGATTCGCATAGGCGAGCCACCGGGTTTTCATCGCCGACGTCAGGCTGGGATGGTCGAAGCACCAATCGTACACGAGCGCGATGTCTCCGATATAATGCCCTGTTTCCAAATAAGAATCGCCCGAAACTTCCGGCATGCTGCCGCGATCATTCGGGTCCAAAGTCGCTATGCGCGTCTCTTCCCCGGAAACGAATTGATCGAGGAGAGTGATCGCCTTCGCGCAATATTGGGCATCACCGGTCAATTGTCCTAGTAATGCGAATTGCCAGAGGCTGAATCCGCTGCTCTGCAAGTCGGTCCAGGTGGAACCCAGGCGGCTGTCGATGGCGCTTTTGAAGCGCGTCGCCACGGTGAGGTTGCTGCTCAGCATCGCCTGCAAGCGGGTTTTGTTGTCGTTGATATAAATGCGCGGATGATTATTGGCGAACGTGACGCCTACGTTGACGACGAGCGTGATGACGGCGGAGCGCGAGGAATTGTGCCGGCTCGTCGCGCGGATCACGACGTCGGTATTTTGGCTCACGCTCGGTGCCGTATAGGTCACTGTGCCATTGGAATTGTTTTGTAGGCTGCCTCCGCCTGAGATGAGCGTCCAGTTGATGCCTGTATCGTAGGTGCCCGTGCCGAGTACGGCGGCCGTCAGGGTGGAATTTCCGCCAGGTGTCAGTGTGAGGGCGGAAGCGCTTAAGTTGACGCCCGTGACTTCGTCGAGATCCGCAGGGGTGCCGGTGCCGCCGGGGTTGTTCGTGTCATTATTATCCGTCGTATCTCCGGAGTCGGAACCTCCATTCGTATTTCCCGTCCCGTTTCCAGAATTGTTATCGCCTCCCGAGTTGGAAGAGTCCGTGAAGTCGGAAAGACTCGGCACGATACAGCCCGAAAATGCCGCTAGAAAAAAAGACGAAGTTAAGACAAGAAACCAGGAACGAAATTTGGCGCGTTGCATCATAAGACATCCCCCGATGATGTGTGAAAGTGTAACAGGAAACTGAAGGGCCCCACAACATCGGGTTAAGTATTTGCCGTTATTTTTTTCGAAATGAGAAATATCGTATTATAAGATGAATAAATGATTATAAATCATGAGGTTTTTACGGAAAAAAGAAAATTAATAAATGTATTAGCTGTTGGATTTATAGGACTTTTTGTCTTGTTGCAAAGCGTCTCTTGTCAAAGCGAAGCTAAGTCCACAGCCGGCGAAGTGGATCGGAACTTCGGCCAGGACGGCGTCGTCACGTTCGATGCGGGGTCGATGGAAGAGGTGGTGACATTTTCCGAAGGCGGAGTCGCGGCCCTGACGTTTGATGCCGTAGGTCCGTCGACCTTCGTTTATACCGTCCGCAAATTCACTTCTCGCGGTGTGATCGATTCTGCCTACGGAGAAAAAGGCGCTGCCGTCGTGCGGAATTTCCGCGTCTTGCGTATGCGCGCGGCGCCGGATGGAAGCGTGGTGCTGGCAGCCCAGCGTTCGCGGACCGACGAGACGAAGTTCTTGATTCGCCTGACGCCTCAAGGATCTTACGATTCTTCTTTCGGAAAAAACGGCGTGGTTGAGATCGTAGATTCGAAGGCGCTTTCTTTCGTGGATTTCGACCTGGGAAAAACGACGGGCGACGTCGTGGTGTTAGGGACGCGCGGCGGACCTGACGCGCTTAAGATCGTCGTCAAACGTTTCTCGTCTAAGGGCGCTCCCGATCTCTCGTGGAAAAACGGCGAGTCCGACGTGGATTTTTCGAGGCCGGCTTGGGAATCCTTGAAAAAACCCGCTTGGATGGCGCCGGTGAGCTTGGCCTTAGACCCGTTGCTGGAACATATTTTCATCGGCGGCACGGTTTACATCGAAGCGCAGCCGCACATGGCGATCTTGAAACTCATGGCGTCGACCGGCGGCACGGGTTTGAGCGGCCACGGAGTTTCCGTCACTCCTTTCGGTTCTTCGGGCCTGATTTGGGAAGGCGCGGGGGCGGTCGCGGATCTTTGGATTTCCCGACAGGATGAAAGCGTGCACGCCTTCGGCATCGACACGAATCCCATGGATCGGTGGATCGCGCTCGATACCGTTTACGACCGCAAAGGCCAGTCGACGCAGAGAGAGCGCCGGGGATGGGGCATGGATTTCAAGAGCGCGTTCGCGCCCGATGGCCGGCTGATCTTGATAACGGACCGCGAGAAAGTTTCTTGGAAGGGTTTGGCTCAGCCGCTTTCGGTACCAGGCTTGCGCGCGATCGCCGCGACCGCGGACGGTAAGGTTATTTTAGCCGAGCAATCGGAGGGCGGTCAGCCGGTGCGTTTAAAGCGTTTGTCGTTGTGACGAGATCCGGGTAAAATCACCGTTCGATTTTAAAAGGAGGCCTATGAGACATGCGATGCGTGCAGCGGCTGTTTTCTTTTGGGTGGCGGCTTTGATCGGATGCACCGTCGAGACGTCTCCGTCCGGAGGGACCACGGGAGGCGGCAACGCGGATGGTACGAACGGCGGGGGAACGCCGTCCGAAGGGGCCACCGGAGAGACACCCTCCGCGCCGACCGCGGCCAGTCCTGCGGCTTTAAGCTTCTCTGTGAGCTTAGTGCCGCAGTCGGGGATATCTGGCCAGGAAAGTGTTAATTTCGCGATCCCACTACGCGAAGGATTGCTCACCGACGAAAATCGCATCCGCCTCCTGCAAAACGGTTCCGAGATCACCGCGTCGCGGCGTGGATTAGCGCGGCATCCGGACGGCTCGTGGATGAGCGTCCAGATCCAAGCTCTGGTCACGATTTCCGGAACCACGGTGCTGAGCGTCGAAGTCGATCAAGCGCCTTTGGTAAATTCTTCCAGCATGGTCGCCGTGAGCGGGACGCTGATCACGAACGGCACTTATGGTTATCAAGAACCGCGCGTTTGGGCCGTGTTGCCGGCCGCTTGGCTCGCCGATAGTGGTATCTCCGGGCCCGCGCTGGCGCAGGCCGACGTTCCGGCGGCTCTCAATGCATGGCAGACTTTGTGCGACTATGACGCGTGGGACACGGCTCAATTTTTATCGGAATCCGCGAGCGGTATTTGGCTCTTCGACCGTCCGACGAGTTTCTATCGCGGGTACGCGATTACGGGCGCCCAAAGTCCTTTGATGTCGGCGTATCGCGAAACGTCCCTCTATCTGAACCGCATCTCGGGCACGGGAAGCGCAACACGGATCACGTTGCCCAACGTTTCCAACGGCGATTTGAAATATCATTACACGCAAGGTCTCGCGCTTCATTACCTGCTGACCGGCGACGACCGTTACCGTGAGGCCGCGGAGAATATTGCAATCCGTGCGCACGATCTCTGGACGGATCCCGGATACGACGGAGGCGACGATTTCTGGACCGAGCGCCATGCGGGTTTCGGTTTGCTCGCCTACGAATGGGCCGCGCGCGTCTCGGACGACCGCGCGTCGACGTTCGTGGCTTGGAGCAATGAGGCGGTGACGGCCTACTTGGAGGCTCAGGAAGGTTTCCCTTCAGGCCAGACGCCCGCTTCTTGGCAGAATGGAAACACGACCGCGCGTTGTTTTTCCCACACTGCGGACGCTCACGATGAGGATTACGGGACGACCGGATGCAGTCCTTGGATGTCCGGCATTTTGGCCGACGGTTTGGAAGCCTATGCGATCCGTGTCGGCGGGACCGCGGCCGACGCCGCGCGACGGAGTTTGGTGAAACTCGGACGCGCGATCGCCGAACATGGCCGCGATCCTTCGGGCAAACCTTATTACTGGATGGTAACGGGACAGGGTTCGGGGGAGGTGGATGATTTCGATGAACATTGGGGCGAGTCCGCTTACATTGTCGCGATGGCTTGGTATTACGGCGGTCGCTCTGACAGCGCTTTGAAGCAAGCGGCCGACGCGCTGGCCGCGGGATTTAAAAACAACGGCGAAGTAGGGCAGCTCCGGTCTTTCAATTGGCAATGCCGTTCCGCCGTGCAGACGCCGATCTATTTGAAGTAAGAAACCGAAAAATTCCTTTTTTTCGTCTCGACTTCCCTCTTTCGCGAATATAGGTTTTTTGGATGCAAAAAACGGAAAAAATCTGGCTGGACGGTAAAATGCTGCCTTGGGACGAGGCCAAGGTGCATGTCCTCACGCACACGCTCCACTACGGTCTCGGCGTCTTCGAAGGCATTCGCGCTTATGAAGGGAAAAAAGGCACCGCGATCTTCCGCCTCAAGGAACACATCGACCGCCTCTATGACTCCGCTCATATCCTGATGATGGAAATTCCGTTCAAGCGCGAAGACATCATGGAAGCCTGCCGCGAAATTTTCCGCGTGAACAATCTCAAGCACGGGTATTTGCGACCGCTCGCGTTCATGGGCGATGGCGAGATGGGATTGCATGCGATGAGTAATCCCATCCGCGTGATGATCGCCGCCTGGCCGTGGGGCACGTATCTCGGCGACGAGGGCGTGAAAAAGGGCATCCGTCTGAAAGTCTCTTCGTTCTCGCGTCATCATGTGAATTCGACTTTGAATAAAGCCAAGACGTCCGCGAACTATGTGAACTCGATCCTCGCCAAGCGCGAAGCTCTGAAAGCGGGATACGACGAAGCGATTCTGCTCGATACGGATGGGTACATCGCCGAAGCGACCGGAGAGAATGTCTTTCTCGTGAAGAACGGCACGGTTTATACGACGCCCACCGGCGCCTCGATCTTGGACGGTATCACGCGCGCCTCTATCATCCGTATTTTGAAGGATTTGAACATTCCCGTCGTCGAGCAGAAATTCACGCGCGACGAAGTCTATCTCGCCGATGAAATGTTTTTGACCGGCACCGCCGCGGAAATCACACCCGTGCGCGAGATGGACGATCGCAAGATCGGAGAAGGCAAGCCGGGACCGATCACGCAGAAGGTGAAAGATATTTATTTCGCGGCCGTGCGCGGGGAGAATGACGCCTACAAAGGATGGTTAGACTACGTTTGATGAACGCGATTTTTCCGCCCGCAGGCTCCATTTTCCGTCTCCGCGACTTCCGATACTTTCTCATCGCAAGATTCCTTTCGATCTTGGGCCATCACATGATGATCATCGTGCTGTCGCAGGCGATCTACGACAAGACGCACGACCCCATTCACCTGGGCTACATCGGCCTCGCGACATTTTTGCCGAAATTCCTTTTTACGTTACCCGCCGGCCACGTGGCTGACCGTTTCGACCGGCAAAAAGTCGTGATGGTCTGCCGCGCCCTGGAGGCGATCTTCAGCCTTTCGATCGCGGTCGCGTGCTTTTGGAACCTCGAGCCCCTGATACTTACTTACGCACTCCTGTTGGTCTTGGGCATCGCCTACGCCTTCGACGGACCCGCGACGCAAGCGATCATCACGCAGCTCGTCCCGACCGACCGGTTCGCAAAAGCCGTTTCGTGGAACATGATCATCTTCCACACCGGAATGATCTTAGGCCCGGTCTTGGGCGGTTGGATCTTCGCTTTGGGCCACGGTCCTTTTTGGGCCGTGTTTTCCGTTTTCGTCCTACGCATGGTTTCGACGTTTCTAGTCTCGCGTGTGCCGTCAAAAAAAGATCACATCGTGAAATCCGAAATCAGTTGGGAGAGCGCCATGGCGGGCGTGCGTTACGTCTTGAACCATCGCATCATCTTGGGCGCTATTTCCTTGGATCTTTTCGCCGTGCTCTTGGGCGGTGCTACGTCTCTGATGCCGATTTTCGCCAATGACATTTTAAAAATCGGTCCCAGCGGTTTGGGCATCCTGCGCACCGCACCGGCCGTGGGCTCGGGTCTCATGGCGATCCTCATGATCTGGATGCCGCCGATGCGCCGCGCGGGCCGCGCGGTTTTTTTAAGCGTCGCGATCTTCGGGCTCGCGACGATCGGGTTCGGCGTCTCCACGCACCTCTACCTCTCGCTCTTCCTGCTCTTCGTCATGGGCGCCGCCGACATGATCAGCGTGATGGTGAGGCAGACCCTCGTACAAGTCGAGACGCCGCCTCAGATGCGTGGCCGCGTGAGCGCGGTGAATTTAATTTTCATCGGGGCGTCGAACGAGCTGGGCGAATTCGAATCCGGCCTCACCGCGAAGTGGTTCGGCACCGTCCCCGCCGTCGTGATCGGTGGTACGGGGACGATGCTGGTCGCGGGGCTTTGGGCGAAGTTGTTTCCGGGTCTTCGAAAGTTTGGGCCCTTAGAAAAAACGAAGCATGCCTAAGCGGCTTTTTTGCGGATAAAGGGATTGGTCGGGTCTTTGGGGCGGTGGGGTGGTTCGGGAGAGAAGTTCGGCGAAGAATTGTATTGAGAGTGCAAAGGCACTTTCAAAGTGCCTAGCTGGTCCGGGATCGGTGACGCCTTGAATTTATGATGTTTCGCCTCGGCCCTTGAGGCTGCGATGCCGGCTAAGATCGCGAACGCGACCCATTCCAAATCCTGCGCCGTGGCACCGCGGCTTTCCTGAAGCGTATAAAGTTCGAGTAATTTCCCGGGCAGAAGATGCATCTTCGCGGCTTCGAAGAGGTCGTTATAACGCCGGGTCTCGGCTGCGGGACGTCCGCTCAAAAGCGACGTGTCAAATTGGTCTTTTTTGACGCGATAACCGTCGGAGAGCGCGTTGCGCATGTCGACGATCTCATCCCGCGCCTGGATCTCGCGAATGATCTGCGTGACTTCCGCCGTTGGGACGTGCGCGAAAGCTTTCAGGGCCGGCGAGCTTTTCTTTTTACCCTCTGACGAGGAGCTGCGCCGGCGATTCGATGATTTTTCCACGATGGCGTGTCGCATCTGTTCGAAGTCGCTTAAGCGCATTTCTTCGGCTGTCATGGAAACCCGCTTCCTCGATTTTTTGCCTACGACCTTATCGAAATGTGTGACGATGTCGTGTTCGATAAATTTGATCATCGATTCGAGCATGGGGATGAAGTGACTCGCCTCGTTGAACATATTGATCGCGGACGCGATGGCTGCGTTGTCGGCAGCGGTCTGCAGGAGAGAAAAGTTCTGCCAATATCCATCTGTGTCTCGTCCGCGCATTTTTTGATAAACGGCTTTGGAAAAACGCCACGGCAAGAAGAGGAAAGTCTTGAGGAAGCCGATCATGTGACGGTGTTTCAAGCCGTTCAAGGAATCTTTGTAGCGGATGAACCCATGATTTTTCTCGAACGTCTCCATCGCCTCCCGCACCTCGGGCGTGACGGCCTCGCCTAAATCGTCTTGATTAAAGCCCTGAAAATTCATCGAGATCTGGAGACTGCGGTTGCCTCTTTCGTCGCGATTCAGGCGCGTCTTGGAGACTAGGATCGAGCGCGCATTACGGTAAGTCTTATGATCCGTGAACGTATTGTCGATGGTCGAAGGCACTGCGATCTGCGGCAGAGGCGTGGACCGGCCCAAGTTCAGAGCCTGATTCAAATCCATTTTTTTACGGTTGTGTTCGTGACCGTGCACGTAAAGGATCACTTCTTTGCGCGATAGGGTGCGGCGGAAAATTTCCCGTGCGCGTTTGGTGCGTTTGTATTTCCTGTATCTTAAGCGCGAGCACTCCAGTATGTCTTCGGCCTTGAAGTGACCATGAATCTGAAAGTGCGCATTCGGATTTTCTTGCAATTGGCTTTCGATGAAATTCTCGATGAGCTGGGCTTGCAGTGCGGAGATTTCACCTTTGAAGGCGCCCAAGGTCTTGTCGTGATCCATGCAATCGATCGTGATCGTATAAAGCGGAAATTCCGTGCCGTCCTTGTCCCGGAAACGCGCGGATTCGGTCGCATGCAGGTAAAAAGGCTGAGGCCATTTGCTGCGGTATTCTTCATCGAGCACGCTCGTGTCGTGATTCACGACGCATTCCCAAAATCTTTGTTCTTTGTCTGAATTCGCGATCGTCGCGTCCGAAGGCGTCCAAAAAGTGCGGAAAATCTCCAAGACGTTGTCGGAACGAAATTCGAGAATCTTTTCCCGGGAGCTGTTTTGTTCGCTGGGCAGCAGAATGCGGCATCCCGTACCGTCCGAGAGGACTTTGACGTTGATATCGCGCGTTTGTTTCGGCGAAATACGCTTCAAATTTGTAATGGACCGGATCGCATCGATGCTTCTTTCACGCGTCAGGATATTCGCTTCTTCACCAGCGGCCTCGAGCATTTCGCGGTTCAAGTCCCATTTTGCCAGCAGAGGGACGTTCAAGATCGTGCGAACCGCGCGGCTTTTGTAATTTACCACTCCCGCGAAATAGCCTCCGTCGTGATTGCCCGGCGCGAAACCGATGATGGGACGGCCGGTCGCAAACGCGATGGCGCCTACTTGGCCCATTTCTTCGCGTGTCGGATTTTCCGCGCCGTCTCCCAGAAACGCCAGCGAAACGTGTACGGCATTCGCCTTGACCGCGTCTTGGTCGGCTTTTTTCACTAAGACGTATGTATAGAGAGAGGCGAACATTGTGGAAATGAGGCTGCGATAAGCGGTGTTTTGAATGCGGTCGAGCAAAGGTGACTGCAATGCGGTCGGCCGACGGCCCAGGGTGGTCTGCGGATCCCCGATGAGCAAGGTCACGACATCGCGATCCGGCCCTGTGATGAGTCCGCCCATTTTCGGAAAATTCCTATTTCGCGCACGAAGGCGTGCGGAGTCATCGCTCAAAGGAGAGGGGTAAGAAGAAGAGGGCGTAGTATGGTTATCGTTCGATGGGAAATTTCCAAAGACAGGAGCCGGGCCCGACGGAAGGCTTTGAGGGGAAATATTCAGACCGCGTGGGAACGTGCCGAACTGGTGTGCCGCGACAGGCAGAGCCATAAACACCTCAAGTGAAAAACATCCCCCATCCGCAAAACGTAAATGGTTCTGTACGCCCTTCTTTTTGATAAAGAAAAGAACAATCTGTGGATAACTTGAAAAAAATCCCTTAAAAATTAATATGTTGCGTCATTTTCGCGGATAAGTTTTGTGTCTATAAGTTGTGGATGGTGTGGGGATGGATTGTGAAAAATCTTTTATTTTCAGCGAATTGAAAAGATTGCCGGTGCGTGTCATTTTACGCGGGAAAAATTCAGATTTGCGGCATGCTTCCGTCAGTGATTCCGAATTCATTCCTTCACGCCTGCTTTAATTCTAGGTCCTGCGCTTCCCTTTTGTTATCATTCCCGTTTCACGCATCATCATCTTCGGGGGAAGATCTTATGAAAAAAATCGGATTTCTGTTTCTAGGAATGCTCGCGGTCTTCACCGCATGCGATAGCAGTTCCACCGTTTCCGAAAACACGTTTGAAGTGCAAGGCTCCGACGGCACGGAAGCCGCGGCTGCTCTGATCCAAGGGGAATTCAAATCCTTGGGCAGTCCCAGCGAGCTGACGTTAAACGTTTACGCCTCTTGGCTTAGTACCAATGAAGATTGCTCCGATCCAATCCTGATCGAAGATAATGGAACCACGCCGACGCCTTATGATTTGACGGCGCAGCCGACTCTTTTTGCTGGATCCCCTCCGGACGGCACTTATCCCTGTTTTATTTTGAAGATCAGTGACCAAATCACGTTCACGGGCGACGCCGCGGCCATCGCGGATAATCCGGCCTGCGTGGACACGTTGACCCCGCACACGATGGACGTCTATCGCGAAGACGTGCCTGCGGAGTCTTTGTACCTGGACATGGAAGGCAACCCCGTCCCCGCGCGCGGCACGCGCGAAGCTCCGGTCGACGATACGATCTATCTCTTCGCTACGACGAACCCGGCGGCTTACGTCGCGGCGAGCGGATCGGCGGGCGACGAAGCGACGACCATCCCCGCGTCCATCGAAGTCCCCGGGTCGGTGCGGGTCGTTTTCAATTTCCAAGACATGATCACGACGAGCAACGACAACGGCGGCCCCGATTTCTGCTGGGCGGAAGGTCCCGAAATTTCCTTCGAATGATTTTTAACTCCGTCAGGGGACGAAAAAGAGCTTGAAGCCCGCGTGATCGTTCCGGTAGGGAGAGCCACTCTCTTTTCGCTCCCATCGTCTAGTGGCCTAGGACGGAGCCCTCTCACGGCTTAAACACCGGTTCGAATCCGGTTGGGAGCACAAAAATCGTCCCGCTGGCTGGGCGGTTTTTCCTCCATCACCAACCCAGTGGGGTGTAACTTTAATTCCGTAAACGAGAGGTGCTTAACGTGAAAAAAATAAACTTTCTCCTGCTCCTAATATTCGTCTTTGGCATGGCCGGTTGCGGTAGCGGTACCAAATGTTCCGACTGGTCTGCGGACACCACGGGTGCGTCGTGGGGGAATTGTTCCGACAAATCCCAGCGTGCGATCGAGTGTAAAACTTCCGATCCAGGAAAATACGCCTGTGACTGTCGGAAAAATGACACGGTCGAGCGTCACTTCGAACGCACGGACATCATCGCTGGGGATAAAGCGGCGACGGCGAAAATCGCCAACGACGCGTGCGGCTGGGATATCGTTCCATGATCGCCGCCGAAGTCCGCATCACGCAGGAAGGGATTCCCGAAATGATCCCGGTCGAGGCCGAAATCTCGGATTAGCGAAAAGTCTAAACTGTACTAAGCCTCAAGACCCATGACAAAAATCTCCGACGATCTTTATTTCCACGCCTTCTTGCGTTTCATCACAAAAAACGACGCGAAGACCGGTGAGCCGCTACTGTGGTTGAAAGACAAGAAGAGACCAAAACAACTTGTGGAAGCCATCCTCTCCGCGCCGCTTTTTGAAGGTATCAAAGTCGGTCGTGACGGGGATGATGAATTCGCTCCGGTTACTTTGAAGAATGCTGCGGGTTTAGTGGCGAAGGGTCGTGACGTCTTCGTCGAGCTTAAAAATGAGGATGCCACTGATGTGGATCTCTTCGTCGGTATTCATCTCGACGACGGCATCTCCGAATTTCGATTCATCGCGCAGCGAGCCGAGCTTATCCGCCATCAGGAGACCGCGATCTGCGACATCATTGCGGTGGTCCGGGGATGCTGGAAGGCGATGAAGGACGTCGCGGGACTCGACGTCGGCCACGTCCTGTTTCAGTTCATGCGGAAACCGTTCGACTACCTGCGCTCGCGTCCGCCACGGCAGAGTCTTATTTATCCCGATCCGTCACTTGTGACTTTCATCGATCCTGCGTTCCATGCCTCCGGCGCCGCTTTCGCGCGCCCGGGCGATCCTAAAACTCTCACAATTCCGCCTCCGCCGTCGCCCGCAGAGATGACCGAAGAAGACGGGCTGGTGACCGTGCGTTGGGCCCGCAGTTTAAGCGACGACGATCTCATCGCCGCCGCGGGAGGCCATAACCTGTGGATCACCGACCGCATCGAGACGGATCTCGTGTCCGGTTTCAACGAAGTCGGCGACGCGCGTTACTACGCGGGCAAGGGCGCGCCGAAAACGCCGCTCACGCTTTATTTTCCCGAAACCCGGACCGGTTTTAAAGCCGTTCTGGTGCTCCCCGACGGATCGGTGGAAGAAAGCGCATGGAAGGAAGCCAAAAAAATCATGCAGGAGAAAGTCTTGCCCGACGGCACTCCGGTCGATCGCGTGTGCTTGGTCGTGCCCTTGCGCGAACACGTTTTCCAGATCGCCGAACGGGCGAAGCACGAGGGTTTCGCCGCGATCCTCTATCCAGACGATAATGGCCGATTTTGGAACGTCGATCCGCCCGGCCTCTGGCGCGGGGAGATTAAAAAGTAAGACATTATGTCCCTTCTTCACTGGCTCTTCGTCGACCTCAATTCCTACTTCGCTTCCGTCGAGCAACAGCTCCAACCCAAATTGCGCGGCAAGCCCGTCGGCGTTGTGCCTCTCATGGCGGACACGACTTGTTGCATCGCCGCGAGCTACGAAGCCAAAAAGTTCGGAGTCAAAACCGGTACGATGGTCGCTGAGGCGAAACGGCTGTGTCCCGACATCCGCCTCGTCGAAGCGCGACACGAAAAATACGTGAAATACCACGAAGCGATCGTCGTCGCGGTGGAATCCTGCCTGCCGGTCACCGCCGTGATGTCGATCGACGAGATGGCGTGCCGTCTCACGGGCCGCGATCAAAAAATTGAGAATGCCCTCGCGCTCGGCAGACAAGTGAAAGATCGGATTTTGGAAGTGGGGGATCAATTGCGCTCGTCGGTCGGACTCGCGACGAATCGCATGCTCGCGAAGGTCGCTTCCAACATGCAAAAACCCGACGGTCTCACTGCCGTCATGCTCGAAGATTTACCGCGCGTGTTATTGCCCCTGAAGATCTCCGATTTCCCCGGCATCGGCCCGCGCATGGGCGAACGTTTGAAAGAGCGGAATGTGCGCACGACCGCAGACTTGCTCGCCCTTGATGAAATGCAGATGCGCACCATCTGGGGCGGCATCGGCGGCGAGCGGTATTATCGCTGGCTGCGCGGAGAAGATTTAGAGATCACGACGGCGCACAATCAGTCGGTGGGCCACTCCCACGTCCTGCCGCCTGAGCTTCGTAATACCAAAGGCGCGCATGCGGTCGCGCTGAGGCTTCTGCAAAAAGCCGCGGTGCGTTTACGTAAGATGGACTGCTGGGCGACGCGCTTGAATCTTTCGCTCTCTTATATGGGCCGCGGGATACATTGGTCCAAAGACGCGAAGATGCTCGAGTGCCAGGATACGCTCACGTTACAGGAAGGTTTGACCCGTCTCTGGGAGAAACGCGCCGAAGGAAAAATCCTGAAAGTCGCCGTGACATTATCCGGACTCGTGCCCGACCAGCATCGGTCGTTTTCGTTTTTCGACCAACCGAAACGCGTGAGTTTGAGCCGCGCGATGGACGCCGTGAACGCGAAGTACGGCCGCAACGCGGTCTATCTTGGTAGCGTTGCCGAAGTGCTGACCTCGGCCCCGACGCGGATCGCTTTCTCGAGCATTCCGGATGTTACGATTTGACGCTCCTCGTCTTTAAAAAAACAAAAATCATTAGGCCCTCCGAGACCGCGTCCGTATAATTGAGCGAGGATGGCAGACGCGAAGTCACCTCTCAATTTGACCACGCTTTCCGAATATTTCCGAGGACTCATTCACGAGGCCTTGGATCATCGGAAGCGGAGCCGTTCGATTCAAACTCCGGAGGCCGTGGAATTTTATCTGGTCAATCTTCTCCAAGGTTGCCTCTCTACGGAAGCCCTCTATCCCTCGCCTCCGGAAGGTTTCAAAGAAGAACCCTTGGCTCTTTTGTTTTTGAAGGCATCTCAATCGCGGGACGACGTGCGGGTCGCGTTACTGCGGAGGTTGGGGGATTTCTCGCTCTTCATCTCCGGTTTTTTCCCGGCGAGCTTGGGCCGGCGGTTGGTGGACGTGGATTACTACATCCAGATGGGTGAGACGGCGTACGGAAACCTATCGCAAATCCTGGTGCGGCGTGCGGCCTTGCGGGAGATCTTCACCGAATTGGCCCGGCGGTTCGTTGTTTACGCCGACATCCTATCCGAAGTCAGTGAGAGGAGCCGCATGCAAAATCACACCGATCTCTTGCGGCTTTACGAACATTGGCTGAAAACGGGTAGCGAACGTACCGCGAAGCTTCTCTCTGATGCGGGGATCCTTCCGGTCAAAACGCCCCATTCACCGAATTGAAATTTCTGCTTCAGTTTGGAGCCGGCCTTCATCGAGCTTTATTTTCTGCGAAGACGTCCGGTGTGGACTTGAGGGACTCTGGAATGATCAGCGAAAGCCTTCGGGTTGCAGCAGAGACTGAAGGGCTCTGTGGACGCCTGCAAAATGCCGTTCTCGGACGGCCCCGAAAATGTTTCTCATTAAACTTCCATCGTCCTGGGTCACGAAGCGTTCCGGAACATAATGGTCGGAGTATTCGTCGGGATTTCCCAGATAATGCAGATACTCATGGGGAAAACGGCGTTCCGCATCGTCGATGCTGATTTGATGCGTGGAAGGGCGAATGACGTGGCAAGAGCCCGGCGTCAGTGGGCGACAAGCCTCCGTCGTATCGCGGTAGAACTGGACTGGAATCCCGTCATCCGTGAATGAAACGCTGAAATTGATGTGAGAGGCATTGCCGAGAGGTTCTTGAAGGATACTGGTCAGGCCATTTTGCATGGAGGTGACGGGTATGTCGACGAAGGCCTCGGCAAAGTAGATAGGTTTGATCCGTACGTTTACGAATGTTCCGTGTTCCCGAAAATAATTAATATAATATTCATGCCAACTGACGAGCTCCCGGCTCGATCCGTTCAAGTGGAAGACTGAGGTATAGACTCGAGATTGTCCGAACTGGGTCTCCGCATTTTTCCGAAATAAAGTGAAGAGTGCTTCACCCTGATCGCTTCGTAAGGTCAGCGACATATTCGCATCGTTGCAAGAAAAGCCGCCACCGTCGGCTCTGGATACCTCTCCGCGGCCATTGATGCTTCCGGCGGGCATCTTGCGCTCGTCGAAAATTAACCCGTTTCGGATCTGATATTGCCGCGCTTGTACCTCGCCGCACAACATCTGACCGCTCTCCGGAAACGAGTCATACACGTTGTATCCGCCGTCTTCGAAGCGCGCCGCTAATCCTTTTAGCTGCGTCACGTCTCCGGCGATGAATCGTCCCTCGTCCCACAAAACCAATGTGCCACTGAAGAATGCATATCCTACCGGATCATCCTCCGGATTTTCGCGGAGGAATCCGTATTGGATGGTATAGCTTTTTCCTTTGTAGGCCACTTTCCCGGAAGTCACCGGTGCGTCGCGGTAGTAATTGAACATACGGTCCACATTCGGAGCCGATAAAACGTAACCGTCTTGAAAAATGGCATACGTCGTATCGCTTTTGCCACGATCCGGGTTGCAGAATCCGTCCGCATTCGTGGTGCAAGGGATTCCGTCGATCACCGTTTTATATCCCGAGCCCATCAAGGGGACGACGCCCATATTCTTACCGGCTTGTTGATTGGATATGCGCGATGTGAGCGGGGCGTAGACGTCTTTGAGATCGTTTCGAGGTTTCGTTTTTTGCGGACAATTCGACAAAGCGGTAAAAGCGAAGAGGCTTGTGGCGAAGGAGGCTGGAAGCCTGCGAAGAACGCTCATGACGGCTCCTATCTATCCCCTGAAGTAAAGGATCGGTGCCAGCACGGAGAAGTTGTTTCTATTTTCTATTATCTCTCGACGCTCCGCGGCTTGAGTGCAATTTCAAGGAATGACCGCGGCCTGGCTTTCGACGGTTTTCTTCAGATTCGCCAGGCCTTTCTCGAACTCCCCACCGATCATTTTATCGCAATTCATGAAGATCCCGAAAAACCGGAAAAGGAAATTTTGCTGACCGCTCACACTCCAAGTGACTTTGGTGCCTTCGGGGACTGGGGTTAACGAGATTTCGGCGATCTGGGACATGTGGAAGGGTCTTGTATAGGTCAGCTGCGTTTTGGTCGACCGGTTCGGAATGCTTTCGATGACTAGGGCCTCGCCCGTGCCCATTTGGCCATTGCTGTCCCAGCTGGATTTGGAGCCCACGCCTTCTTCGGGACCGGAGTAGTTCATCACGACGTTCGGATCGGACTCGCGCCACGGCATCCAGTCGTTGGCCTTCTTCGAATTATTGATGTGGGGAAAGATCGCTTCGGGAGAGGCGTTGATGACGATATCGCGGGCGACAAACATATCAGGTGATTTCGTGGCGGCATACAGGGCCAAGGCTCCAAGAATGAGAGCGATGCCGATCCCTATTTTTTTAAACATAAGTGTTTCCCTCGTTTCATCTCTCTTGCGGCTACGTGCGGCGGCGATTTTTTGCAATCCGAAAAATGGATGGGGTCGTCCGGGTTTCGAACTGGTTCGCATATATCGAGCAATATCCTCTCATTATTTCATGGCCCGCCATTTGCTTTGATTGTGAAAGCTTTGCGGGGCACCATGTATTTGCAGCTTAGACAGGAATTCCTTCTTGACCATGACCCCTTTAAAGGGGACACTCGCTATGGGCATTAAAGTTGTTTATTACGAAACCGCCCGCGGCGACCACCCGGTGAAGGATTATATCGAAGATCTCCCTGATCGCGAGCGGGCTAAAGTGGTGGCTTTGGTCGATTATTTGTCCGAAAAAGTCGTGCTTCATGAGCCTCAGGCCAAGAAGTTGTCGGGTTATCCCGGTCTTTGCGAATTGAGGCCCGGAAGCCATCGGGTCTTTTATTGTTATCATGAGGGTAAGGTGGTGCTGCTTCACGCTTTTCGTAAAAAATCCAATAAGACGCCTATTAGAGAATTAGAGACGGCCTTTTACCGGATGAAGGAATAAGAGGAGGACGCGTCATGAAAACGGGAGGCGATTTTCATAAGGACTTGGAGAAAGACCTCAAAAAAACGAAGTTCGAGGTTTACTTTAAAAAAGAAAAGGAACGCCTCCGGCTGGCGGAGAGACTACGCGGTGCTATGACCAAATCGCATTTATCTGTCCGAAAGGTGGCAAGCCTCATGGGGACCAGCAAGTCTCAAGTGGAACGCATGATAAGCGATCCTCAGGCGAATATCGGAATCGATACTCTGATCAAGTTCGCGTCGGTCGTGGGGAAGCGGGTTGAGATTAGTTTAAGGTAGTACCGCGGCACAACCGGCGCTGTAGGCTGCGGGTTGACGTATTGCAGTGAGAGCGGCGACCGTGGCGTGGGGAGTTTGCGAAGTCCGTTCGTTCAATTCGGCAAGATCTCCGGAGGCAGGATGCCTTTTTCAATATAGATCCGCCACCGTGCCTCCCGCCTGAGACGGTTTCAAAAAGCGCACGAGATAAATGCAGCCTAAAGCTCCCGCCACGGAGAGATATCCGATCCAGTTGAATCGCAGGATTTCGCCGGTGGGCGCCTGAAGCATGATGCGGCCGCCCAGATAGGCCGCGATGCCGGAGGAGAATTGTTGCACCGACGCGTTCAAGCTCATGAAGCCGCCGCGGTAACGTGGTTCGATGCTGCCGACCATCAGCGCCATCGCGGGCACCATGCGGCCGGACATGCAGATCATGAAAAATGACGTCACGGCGATTGCGGGAACCAGCGGGACGCGCGGGAGATGCGTCAGTCCCAAGATCGCCACGACCGCGATCGCCGACACCCAATCGAAGACGAGACGCTTGCCCGCGCGGTCGGCCCAACGGCCGATGAGGTTCATGCTGAAAATCGTAAACGATCCACCCGCGAGATAGATGAGAGGCAGTTGTTTTTCGGTGAAGCCGACGTTCGCGACCATGTAATTGCTGATGTAAGGAAAGATCAAAAATCCCGTCGTGGTCATCACAGCCATGAAGAGAAAAGCCATGCGATGATCTGGATGCAGCAGTACGGTCAGCATGCGTTTGATCGTGTGCTCTTCAGAAACGTGCTTCAAGTGTCCTCGCAGTGAGGGTAGTATTTTTAAGACCGCGATCCAGACAAGCGCGCTTAGAAACGCCAGGCCGAAAAAAGGAACGTGCCAGCTCAAACGTGACGCGAGCATAAGACCGATCGGCACTCCGCAAATCGAGGCCACGGAAAAAGACGACATCACCACCCCCATGGCCGCCCCACGCCGTTCTTCAGGCACGACGTCGCCGACGATCGCCAAGATCAACGCGCCTGCGACGCCGCCGAACGCACCGGCAACGACGCGCGCCGCGACGAGCAAGGGATAGGTCGGCGCGAGCGCGCACAAAAACGTACCCACGATGAAGCCAAAATACAGCCAGATCAACGCCGGCCGCCGATCGATGCGATCCAAAAAAAGCCCGGCGGCGACGCCCGAGATTCCCGCGCTGACAGCGTAGGCGGAAACGATCAACCCGAATTGCGAAGGCAAGATGTGGAATACCCTCATGTATTGCGGACCGAGCGGCATGATGATCAGGAAATCCACGATGACCGTGAATTGGATCGCGGCGATGAGAATCAAGAGCCAGCGTTCGTGAAGAGCCGCATGAGCGTGAATTTTATTCATCGCCGTGCAAGATACGAGGTTGGTAAAAATAATTCCATGTGGAAAATTTTAGCCAACTTTTCGAAAAATAAATTCACATCCGCGCAAGGATTCGTTGGCCCGAAAAAAATAAATGTTAGGGATCTTTCTTCATGGGAAAAAAGACGGGACGATTCAGGCCGTCCTCTTCGAGATCGGCGTCGAATGCTACGGCGTCGACGTTTTATTGCTCGATGAAATCGTTCCCATCCTGGAAATCAGTTCCATCGCGTCCTGACGCCCGAAAATTAATAGACGGATGATTCAAGCCGACATCATCATCAGGAAAATCAAGGCTGATACCACGATAGATTCGATCATACCCGCAGAGTAGCGTGCCTCAGAGCCTTCAGAAATAGGGCTTTCCCGGGTTTTTCAACCGGGGAATCCCGCGACGCTGAGCGAAATAAAACCATAAAAACATTACATGTGCGCTCGGATCCGTGACAGAGCGGTCCCTATGAAAATGAAACCTATTGTACGATCCGCCGCCCTCCTGATCGGATTTTGCTTACCCGTCTTCATCGCCGCCGCGCAGGAGGCGCCCGAGACCGGCATCGCGCGCACACCCAAGAACTTCGTCTTTTTCCCGAAAGGCGACCTGTTTCTCCCGCTCTTGGGGGATTTGAAGGAACCTCGTTTTTCGGCGGGCGTTATTTTCTATAAAAATCCCACGCAGCATTTCGCGGCGGCCTCGGTCAGTTTCGGAGAGCGTTTCCACATCCTGCGTTATTCCCCGTTCCGGGAAAACGAAGGTCTGCAGTGGAGCATCGACGGCGGCATCGTCTCGCTTTTTAATTTCCAGACGCCGTCGGTGAACCTGATCAACGCCGATTACTTCGGCGGGCTTCCCTTGTCCTTGCGGCACAAGGCTTGGTCGTTCCGTCTGCGCCCCTATCATCAAAGTTCCCACTTGGGTGACGAGTTCCTGCTCACCTCGCGGACGCCGCGCGTGAATTTCAGCTACGAAGCCGTGGAACTCCTGTCGTCTTATGACTGGAAGACGTTGCGTTTTTACGGGGGCGCCGAGTTCCTGATCCGTCGCAATCCCGCGCTCGATCGCTGGATCCTTCACGGCGGTGGCGAATGGTTCCATGACAAGGCGCTTTTCTGGAAGGCCTATCCGTTCGTCGCGATCGATTTGAAATCCTACGAAGAACACGATTTTTTCGTGAACACCTCGGGGAAATTGGGCGTGCAATTCCGAGGCGGTCCGGCGCGTACGAACCAAGGCCGCAGCCTTTTCGTGAGTCTGCAAGGTTATTATGGCCACTCGCCGCACGGACAATTCTATCAGGAGAAGGTTTTTTTTACGGGTCTCGATCTCACGTTCGATTTTTGAGGATTCCCGCCCGAAAATCTGACAAAAACGCTCCATGCTCAAAAGCTTCGACGACTTCCTGGCCGACAGCAACGATCGCGGACACGTGATCGGGACCTGGGGTTTTCACTCCAACGTCGATTTTACGCGCATGCGGTCGGAAGAAACCAACGTCTGGTTTTTCGAGCAGATGTTCAATTTCCTGCGCGCGTTTTTCGGATTGGTCCTGCCAGATTCCCTCGAAATCATCACGCACAACGCGACCCAGCGCATTGAACGCAAAAACCTCGATCAAATGACCTTTCTCGACGAGCTCATGTTGATCATGAAGAAATTGAAAGAACCGATGTGGACCGCGAAGCTGAACCTGAACATCATCGGTCTCCTGCGGACAGCGCACGATCCCGAGCATCCGATCCGTTTGCAGATCCAAGAACCCACGTCGTTCATCTGCTGGGGAGGCCCGGACGAGACGGGATTCCAGAATTTTTCGATCGGTTACACTCTCTTCTCTTCGACCGTCCTGCAAGGCGACCACATGGAATTATGGTCGATGAATCAGCCGATTTTAGAAAAAGCTTTGAGGAAATGGGAAGAACAGACCGGCCGCATGATCGAGGTCGTGGATTCAACAGGCGGTGCGCCGGTGCATCGGTATGGATTCGGACGCGGTGGGAAGAAACGTTAAGTCTGCCGTCTCACAACTCTCATTCCACGTGATGTGATTCTTTCGGCCGTGTTGTCGCCGCCATCGCGAACTTTTTCCAAAGGACGATAGGCCAATGGCCACTGTTTAGACTCTGATTCTCCGTTAGCCTCAGGTACGATGATGACCAGCAAGGTGCGGTTGTCGTTGACCGGTGGCGGCAGAACGATGCCGCTTAATGCCTGCGAGGCCTGGGAGAGTTCGGGGCTCTGACTCAGAGGTTCGCTCGGGCGATGAATGAGATGGTCGATCACTTTCGCAAATTCGTGTGCCGGAACCACGTGTAAGATCTGTTCGAATATCTTAAAAAGATCCCGGTGCGGAAAATTGCGATGAAAATGCCTGCGGATTTCAGAGGAAAGGTGCGTCTCGAAATGCTCGATCAAACTTCCCGCGAGACCGTCTGACATTGCCACTACGATGCTGCCGGCTTTCGCTTTAGCGCGGTAGATCTTAGGGTTGCGCTGCAATGCGGAATTCGTGATGTATTTTTCCGGAGATACCTGTGCATCGGTATAGCCTTCGATACGCACCGTTTCTTCCTCGAAGACAAAAAGAAATAAGGGTGAATCTCCGGACGAGGCGATGCTCATTTCCTCGTTAACGATCAAAAAGCTCGTCGCGACCGTGTTAGGAGTAGACCGTTCGTCGTCTGCGTCGATTTCCGAGGTGTGAAAACGCGACTGACTTTCTGTCGCCAGGCTGCCAGCATCATGAACGTCTTCAATGAGGGGCAATCGGTTTTCGCGGAGATGTTTCAAAAGTTCAGCGTGACTTCCTTGGCAAAAAGCGCTTGAAGCCACTTCGCCAATCGCATTGCCCCCCACTCCATCAGCGACAATCCCGTAAGACACCGTATCGCCGGACTGAGTGACGAAATGAGAATAAAATAAACTGTCCTCTTGATGGGCGCGGCCTCCGGTGAGCGTGAATCCATAGACTCCGGCCTGTTCGTCGAGAATCCGAGCTTCGGCGCCCCCGCCCACGATGCGAGCCTTGCCGTATTTCACAAAGGCTAGGGCCTTTAAGTCCACTTCCTGGTCGATATACGATACAATTTTTTCGGTACGGGGATTGGTACCGCCAAAATAAAGGCTTCGCGGAGTTCCATGAGTGACCGTGGGCTTTGAAGCGCGATGCGGAACTTCCTCTAACATTTGTGATATTTGATAAAGCCTGGGTTGATCTTTCGTGTGAAGAATTCCCCCGCATAGCAGGTGAGTCATTCCTATTTCGAGTGCGTAAAGAGCAAGTTCTGCGTGATCAGGATGGTTTAGAAAAAAAAGACTTCCTGACTTCATCAAGGACGGTGCGAGATAGGTAGATTCCAGCCATAGCCCTAGATATTTTTTTTTCACATATTCGTCGACATTGACTGTCGGCAACTTGAGATCCGAAAGCGCATGATAGTGTAAGTTCAGCTCAGGGCCTCTGATCACGAGACTTGTTGCATCGCTTGCCGCATCGCAGCGAAGTGCCAAAGGAGGTTTGATGCCCGCGGCGAAGGTCAATCTAGGGATTTGGGTCTTTTCAAAAGACGCTATGCCGGAATCACCGCGTAACCCCAGCCATTCGACTAAAAAAAGGTTGGGATCGTTAGGTAATCCAAGATTCTCAGAAATTAATCGCTCTCTACGAGAAATAGAGGGCAATCGGCTCAGATTTCGTAATGCCAAAGGCGTCCAATGCATGGCCCTGGTATCGAGTTTGGATAAAAAATGTTGCTACTTCGCTTTTGATCCACTGGCGATTTGCGGACGGTCTAGGGTGAGGATTGAAAGTCCTGAAGGATCGCTGGCGGCGAGTAGCATCCCATGGGATTCGACGCCCCTGATTTTTGCGGGTTTGAGGTTTGCGATCAGCACGATCTTTTTGCCGATCAATTCTTCACAGGTATAATTCTGTGCGATGCCGGAGACGATTTGGCGGGTTTCTCCGCCTAAGTCGAGTTGGAGTTTGAGCAGCCGGTCGGCGCCTTCGACCTTTTCCGCCTGTTTGACCTCAGCGATGCGCAGGTCGATTTTGGCGAAGTCGGCGATGTCTATTAATTCGGTAGTGGTCGTTGCAGCTTCCATTTTCTTATCTCCAGTAGGTGAAGCCCTCTCTCCCATGGGGGGAGAGGGTTGGGGTGAGGGGGTTATTGCCGAGGGGGCAAGTTCAATCCGCGGAAAAATCGGCTGACCCGCCCCGACTTTTAAATCAGGCGTGGCGGACCAGGCGATGTTTTTGAAATTTTGGTTTTTGAAATCTTTGAGGCCCAATTGTTCCCATATCTTTTGGGCCGATCCGGGGATGAACGGGGAGACTAAGACCGCGATGTTCCGGACTGTATCCAGCACATTGTATAAGACGCGCTGGATATCGGATTTCTTGTTTTCCTTCTCCAATTTCCAGGGCGCACACGTGTCGATGTATTTGTCGGCCGCCGCTACTACTTCCCAGATCGCGGCCAAGGCCTTGTGGAAATTTACGTCGCCGGATTTTTCATAATCCATTTCCTGGCGTACTTTTCCCAGGACGCCTTCGGCCATGGTTTTCAATTTTCCGTCTTCTTCGTTCGCGGCCGTAACTTCCGGTTTGGAAACGGCTCCGTCCAAGTATTTCGTCGCCATGCCGAGCGTGCGGTTGAGCAGGTTGCCCAGATCGTTCGCGAGGTCGCTGTTGAAGCGCTTGATGAAATTATCCCAGGTGAAATCCCCGTCGGAGCCGAAGCTCGATTCGCGCAGCAAGTAGTAGCGCAAGGCGTCCGCCCCGTATTTCGGCACGATATCGAGAGGCGTTACGACGTTCCCCAGGCTCTTACTCATTTTTTCGCCTTTTAAATACACGAAGCCGTGTCCGAAGACGGTTTGCGGCAACGGAAGTCCTGCACTGATGAGCATCGCAGGCCAGATCACGCAGTGGAAGCGCGTGATGTCTTTACCCACGACATGGAGATCCGCGGGCCACAGCCTTCGGCGGTTTTCTTTTTCCTTTTCGGTAGTTCCACCGAACCCGATGGCGCTCAAATAATTCACCAACGCGTCAAACCAGACGTAGACCGCGTGCGAAGGTTTGTCGGGAAACGGGATACCCCAGGCCAAATTCGCGCGCGAAACGCTGATGTCTTGAAGCTCCGTCTCGACGAAGCGCACGACTTCGTTCCTACGGATCTTTGGTAGGATGAAATCGGGATGGTCTTCGTAATATCGGAGCAGCCGCTCGCGGTAGGCGGACAGGCGGAAGAAGAAATTCTTTTCCTTGAGCCATTTGGGCTTCGTCTTGTGATTCGGGCAGAGGCCGTCGACCAAGTCTTTTTCGGTCTGGAAGGCCTCGCAGGACTCGCAGTACCAGCCTTCGTATTCTTTCTCGAAGATGTCGTCGGGATTGTTCTTGCGCACTATGTCGATGAACGCCTTCACGCCCGCGTGATGCCGCGGCTCGGAGGTCTGGATGAAATCGTCGTAAGAAATATCGAGCGACTTCCAGATTGATTCGAACTTCCCGCGCATATCGTCGCAGTATTTTTTCGGATCGAGACCGTTCTTGTCGGCTTCCTTTTTGACGTTTGCGCTGTGCTCGTCGTTGCCCATCTGTAAGCGGACGTCATAGCCGTCGAGCCGCTTGAAGCGCGCGATCGCATCGGCCGCGACCTTTTCATAGGCCGTGCCGAGATGCGGGAGGCTGTTGACGTAGTCGATGGCGGTGGTGATGTAGAATTTCATAATCCAGAAGCTCGGGTTATTGGAGTAATTGGGAGAAAAGCCTCTCGAGCGCAAGCGTCTTGTTCACGTTGCCTTCGATCGCGCGTTCCGTTTCCAATATCAGGTCCATGTTCTCGAAAACCTCTTCGGCTGATTTCCGTGCCGACAATTTTTTAAGTTTTTCCCGGGCCTGCGGCAGGATCGTGTGCGTGACGGCGTCTTCGGGGGAGGTGAGGGTCAAGACCGACAGGTCCCTCCACAACGCTTTCAACGTCTCGAAAAGATCCGCCATCCGGTCGCCTTGCGAGGACAGCGACTCCGCAAGCAAGGACGCGGTCGCGAAAGGTTTTCCGGTTTGAAAAAAGAGGGGGGAGAGTTCGTTCTCCCAGGCCGTATAAAGTGTCTCGAAATTCTGAAGCAGCCGCTCGCGCGGAATCGACAATTGCAACCGCTGGCAACGCGAGCGTATCGTCGCCAGAACTTCGTCGGGTCGCCGCGTCGTCAATATAAAGACCGTTGTTTCGGACGGCTCTTCCAGGGTTTTGAGCAGGGCATTCGCCGCACCGACCGTCATGAGATCAATGTCTTCGATCAGTACGACGATGCGCGCGGCTTGGAAGGGTTTCAGCGAAAGTCGCGAGATCAAATCACGGACGCTTTCGATCTTAATGGCGTTTTTTTCGGGCCCAATCCTCAAAAAATCCGGATGATGTGTCAACGGACTGCCGAGGGCGCTTTCGGCTAGGCTCTCGGAGTCGGCTTGGAGCGTTTCCGCATCGGCTCCGCAGAGCAGCAAGGCTTGCGGAGTTTTTTGCGAAGCGTCGCTAAATCTTTTTTTCCAGAGCGCGACCGAGGTTTCGGCTGACGTCATGGAAGATGGCTTCTGGGGATCGACGGGCATCGAGGACCTTAAAGCGGTTCTTATCTTGGCGCGCAAGGCTTAAGAAGCCTTGGCGGACTCTTTCGTGAAACCGCTTCGACTCGAGATCAATACGGTCCATGGCCCGGGAACGGGAACGCGCGCGCCGCAATCCTTCCGTGACGGGCAGATCGAAAAGAAACGTAAGATGCGGAAGGAGTCCACCAGAGGCGATGCGATTCAAGGCGACGATTCTGGCGACCGGAAGCCCGCGCCCATAACCCTGGTAAGCCACCGTCGAATCGGTAAAGCGGTCACAGAGGATGATCGCTTTACGACGCAAAGCCGGTCGTAAGACGTCTTCGACATGATCCCGTCGTGCGGCCTCATACAAAAAAAGCTCCGTCTCCGGGTCTATGCGCGAAGAAATGGTCAGTAATTTTTCCCGGATCCGATCCGCCAGCGGTGTTCCCCCGGGCTCCCGCGTGAGCAAGATCTCACGGTCAGGCAGGCGGGATCGAAGCCACTCATAGGCCTTCTGGATCTGGGTCGATTTTCCCGACCCTTCGACGCCCTCAAAGGTGACGAAAACACCCGTAAAGGACTTTTTGTTTTTAGGAGTGCGCTTTTGAGGCATTATAAGGAGATAGGTGTTTCTCGAAAAAACTGAATTATTTCAATGGTTTTTAGAGATTTGACCCCATGCGTCCAAAAAACATCCTGGGAAAACTTCAAAAAAAGGAATAAAATCAAGCCTCTTGGCAACTTGTGCGGGCGGGGTCTTCGATAATTCCCGGACAAGGGCTAAACTTAAGGAGATTTTATGGCGATCGAACAGATCCGAAATCAGAAAAGTGCCGAGTCTGCAGCCGCCGTTTCTTTCGGTGCCGGCGTCGCCAATGACAATCAGAAAAATCCCGTGATCGAAAGGTCCGATGCGAAGGCCGAGGCCGTTGTGAAAGCCGCTTTTCAGAGCTTGATCCGTCCCAATGATAATAAAGTTATTTCTTTCCCGGTCGCCGGCCTGTTCGCGAAGAAAAAGTAAGTCTAACCCTTCGGCCAGTACACTTCGTTTCCGTCCTTCCCCAGTACGCATTTCACGCACAAGAGATGTCCATGGTCTTTCCGTATGATTTTCCGGTCGAAGATCGGCGTGCACACGCCTTGTTCCCGCCGTGCGGACGGGGCGCGTAGAAGTTGAGCGCCTTGATCATGGCATTGGATCGCCAAGCTTTGACAATAGGGATAGCCGGATTCTTCCCCGGGATTTTCCTGAGAAAGCAGCTTCCTGCGTTCGAGATTTTTTTGCTCCGCGGCACTCAGCAGATCTACCGCCTTGTCCGTCACCAATCTTAAGGAAACGATCTTGAGATCGATCGAGACGGGGCCCCGCGCGATCTCTTCCTTCATGAAAATTCGTTTGTGGTAGAGCGATTCGGCGACCGACGTGTCTTTCGTTTCGGCGGCATAGAGCACGGGGAAGCTTCCGTCCGAATAGCGGCTTTTATACCAATTTTGCGGCAAAAATTTCGACGAGATTTCTTCTTGGATGATCTGATCCGTCGATCGTCCCAAGACCCTTTCCAGCCGATCCATGGTTTCCGGAAAATTTTCGCAGTAATAATTCGACTTCAACCCCTCGCGTTCGCGCGCGTCGTCGAGCAAATCGTCGAAGAGTTCCTGTGAGGGATGGGCGGTCGAGAACGCGCGGAAGGCGTCCCTGTCGTAGGTGACGAAATCGAAAACAAAGGGCTTATCTTCAACGAGTGCGTTCATGGTCTAAGTACCGCCGGATCGCGGAGATGCCAGTCTTGCCGTCGGTGAGCATGATGTCCAAGGCGGAGTGTCCGCCGAAGCGTTCGCGCGGGACCTTGATCCAGCGGTAAACTAAGTCACGCTGGTTCGGAAATAAGATGCGTAGGGATTTGTGGATGTTCAGCAGGTCTTGGACCCTTTCGAATTTATCGCGATCAAAGGGTAGGGAGTGGCCTTTGTACAGATTGTCGATGCGGGTGCGGTGGATTTTATAGCTCCAGCCCAAGAGCTGCGCGATTTCTTCGTTCGAGAGTTCCCAGTGCTCCATCAAACGGCAAAACGCCTTGCTGAAAACGGGATGTTTCTCTGCGTTCGTCACGGATTCAGGTTCCGGAATCACAAGTCCCATAGGAAAAGCTTAGGATAAAAACAGTGTCTTTTCAAGCGTTAATTAATAAATTAAATATAAGTATATGATATTATTAATAATAAAATATGTGTTTTTATACATTATAAACAAAAAGAGATAAGTTGGAGTTTTAGATTGTTGCAGGAGACGCTTTCGCTTAGGAAGGAGCCATCAGGAGAAAACATGAAAAAATTTCTGACGATGGCAATGCTGAGTTTGTCCGCTTTGTTTTTAAAAACCGCTCCGGCGGGTGCCGCTCCCGTGACGACGCCGACAGGTCTTCAATATACGGATGTCAAAGTCGGTACCGGTGCCGAAGCCGCCGCGGGCAAGGTCGTGTCCGTGCATTATACCGGTTGGCTCAATGATAAAGGCGCGAAGGGTAAGAAGTTCGACAGCTCTCTCGATCGCAAAATGGCTTTTGAATTCCCCCTGGGAGCGCATCGCGTGATCGCCGGTTGGGACGAAGGTGTCGCCGGTATGAAAGTGGGCGGCAAGAGGACGTTGATGATCCCGGCAAAATTAGGCTACGGGCCGCGCGGCGCGGGAGACGTGATCCCGCCGAACGCCGATCTCATCTTCGACGTGGAACTCCTGGCGGTAAAATAGCTGGGGAATAAAAGTGAAGCGGCTTATTTCTGGCCGGAATTGTTCAAGCCCGCGTAGAGCAAGCGTCCCAATTTAAACTTATAATCGAAGGGCACGTTGTCGTTGACCAAGATCGCGAAGCGCGCGTGCTTTCCGTCGGGAAGCGGCATGTAGCCCGCGAGCGTGTTGACGCCCGTGAGCGTGCCCGTCTTGGCCCGGAATTTCCCGCCTTCTTCCTCGGGTAAGAGATCCGAGTTCGGCTCGAAAAATTTTAAGAGATTTACCATCTCGCGCGCGGTGACGTGGTTCTTGCGCGAAAGCCCCGCGCCTTCGTGCACGGAGAAATCCGACCAGCCGACGTCTTTTTTCAGAAAGTCGCTCAAAACGCGCTGACCTTTTTCGACCGTCGCTGGGGCTCCATAAACGTGAGCTCCCACGGTGAGGAAGACTTGGTTCGCCATGAAATTAGTCGAGAACTTCAGCAGTTCCCGCACGACGTCTTCCAGGCGGCGCGAAGAAAGGTGATGATAGAGCAGATCGGAGCCTTCGGGCGTTTCCGCGATTTCGAATTTCTCTTCGACGTTCACGCCTTCTTTTTTCAGGAATTCCGCCATGAGCTCGCCGGCATAGCGAGCGCCGCGGCGGGGATCTTGGCCGATGTTGATACGCTGCTTGCCGCTGCCGAGTTTCGCGGCTGCTTCGCGCGCGGTCGAGGTCAGGGGTGTTTGCGGCTCTGCGGAATAGAGTGCGGCGCGAGGGCCGGAGCCCATTTTATGCACGTTGATCGTATTAAAATTCGCGATCAAGGCCCCGTTCAAGGCGTCGTAGGGATTCGGGGAATTCGCCGTGCCGTCGATGACGAGATTTTTATCGAAGTAAGAGGTGTCGAGCACGATGCCACGGAAGGATTTAAGGGTTTTCGCGGTTTTTGCAATTTCATGCGCGGCCTGTGCCAGTTCTTCGGAAACCAAAAAAGGATCGCCCGCGCCGCGGATCACGAGACGGCCGTCGCGGGTGAGCAGGAAATCCGTAACATAGCGGAAATCGCGTCCCAGGACCTTGATCGCGCAGGCGGCGGTCGCGACTTTCATGGTGGAAGCAGGGATCATCGCATCGTCCGTGCGGTGGGCGATCAAAGGCTTCCCCTCTGAATCCTCGGCGTAAACGGCGCCGTTTTTCAAGGATTGGATAAAACCAGGTTTCCAGGGTTGGCCCCAGGCGATGCCGGGAAGAAAAGTCGTCAGGATGACTAGGGTACTAAATCTCACGGAGCTTTTTCCAGGAGCTTGTCGATCACTTCCTTGAACGAAGCGAAAGGGCGCGCGCCTTTGAGAGCGACGCCGTTGAGGAAGAAGGCTGGGGTGCCGGTCGCGCCACTGCTGCGCGTGAATTCGATGTCTTTGTTGATCTGAGCCTCGTATTTGTTCGATTTCCAATCGGCCTTGAATTTAGCCATGTTCAGGCCGATTTTCTGGGCGATTTTTTCGATGCCTTGGTCGGTGGCTACGTCGGCTTGATTTTCGAACATCGCATCGTGCATTTGCCAGAACTTGCCTTGCTCGTTCGCGGCGAGTGACGCCTTGGCGGCAGACATGGCATTTTTATGCATAGGCAAAGGGTTTTGGCGGAAGGCGAACTTCACCTTGCCGGGATAGGCCTTCATGATTTCATCCAATGTCGGGACGACGCGTTTGCAGAACGGGCATTGGAAGTCGGAGAAGATGACCATTGTGATCGGAGCGCCCGCGTCGCCTTTGACCGGAGCGTTGTTCAGGTCGACGGGGATGGCCGCTTTGATTCTGTCTTCCAAGGGAAGTTCGGGAGGATTTCTCTTCCTGGAAATTTCCTGGAGTTTCTTTTCGAGGTTCTTGTCGAGATAGTCTTCGACGGCTTTTTGGATCTGTATGGGGCTGGGTTTGCATCCGGCGATCAGGCCCGAGATCATCACAAGCGAAAGCAGGGCGAAAAACACTTTGGAAACGAAACCATTCCGCATATACAGTCTCCTTGATTTTGAAAGCGGTATATTAATGAGATATCGGGAACTAGGAAAGACAAATGTTTCGGTGAGCGCCTTGGGTCTTGGCGCCATGCCCTTGTCGCTGGACGAAAGGCCTGAAGAGGCCGATGCGGTGCGGGTCATTCACCACGCGCTGGATTTAGGGGTGACGTTGATCGATACCGCGGATGCTTATTGTCTCGACGAAAAAGACAAACATCATAATGAACGCCTCATCGCGAAGGCCTTAGCGGATTATCCGGGCGACGCCTCGAGCGTGATCGTTGCCACCAAAGGCGGTTTGATGCGCCCGAAGGGGGACTGGACTACCAACGGCGATCCCAAACATATCGCGAAAACAATACGGGAAAGTTACGAGGCTTTGGGCGGCAAGAAGCCCATCCCGCTCTGGCAGCTCCACGCGGTCGATCCGCGCTTTTCGATCGAAGATACACTGAAGCCTGTCCGCGAGGCGGTCGATGAGGGCCTGATCCGTTTCGTGGGGTTGTCGAACGTCGGTGTGAAAGACATCGAATCCGCGCGAAACGTCGTCAGCGTCGTTTCGATCCAAAACCGCTTCAATCCTTGGGACCGCAGCGTGGAAAAAAACGGAGTTTTGAATCTTTGTGAAAAAGAAAAAATGACGTTCTTCCCCTGGAGCCCGGTCGGCGGATGGCAGAATTATAAAAAAGTCTCGGAGCACCCGACGTTTTTGGCGATCGCCCGCAAGTATCAGGTTTCCCCGTACCAAGTGGTCTTGTCATGGCTGATGTCTAAATCCCCGGCCGTCTTGCCGATCCCGGGCGCGAGCCGGACGGCGAGTATCGAGGATTCGGTCAAAGCCGTCGATTTCAATTTGCTTCCGGAAGAAGTCCGGGCCGTGGACCAGGCGGCGGTGTAAGTTAGGTTCGTATCAAGCGCATTGACGGCAGAGACCGTAGAATTCCAGCGAGTGTGAAATTTCCGAAAATCCTTTTTTCTTAACCGACCGTTCCAAGGGTTCGATCAGACACGCGTCAAGGTCTTCCACCGCATGGCAGTTCCGGCAGATGATGTGGTGGTGATGGTCGTCGGAGTCGCGGAATTCATAGCGCGCGATGCCGTCCCCGAATTCGACGCGGCGGGCGACGCCGATCTTTTCGAACTGCGCCAGGCAACGATAGATGGTGACCAGATCGCAGCCGCTGTTACCCAGCTTGCGATGCAGGTCTTCCATCGTGAACGGTCCGTGTTCTTCGACCAAGATTTCCAAAAGCCCTAAGCGGGGCTTAGTTTTCCTAAGCCCCGCCTTGGCCAATGTCAGGATTGCTTCTTCAAGGCATTTTTTTGCGTGCGCGTGTCTTTTCACGCCGCGACTTTGGGATAGGGCGTCCCGAAAATCAAAAGATATTCTAGAGTTTCTGCTAGAGCTTCTGAAAGACCGCGGATTTCAAGTTTTCGATGATCTTCGCCCGGACTTCCACGTCCGTTTGGGAGGAGAAATCAACGCCCTGAAACAGAAGGTCGTAGTGAACGCCGAAGGAGACGTCTCTGGCGGTATCCGTACCATGGAAATGGAGTGGATGATCGATCGGAGAGCCGTCTTCGGCGGCGCGGAACTTCGCGGTGACCAATACATCTTCGGAGATCTCGACGTCGAAGTCCGCCATGATCACATGAGCAGCCGGTGCCGAAAGGCTTAATTGTACGGTGTTGATGGGATCCCCCTCGTCGAAATCCGCGTGAGCGGTCGAAAGGCCTCCGACTTCGTCATGGCCCTTCATCCAATTGCCTTTGAGGTGCAGAGCGGCGTGGGCGGGGGTCGAGGTCGACCCTGAGCCTTCCCCATCCAGGTCTTCGTCGTGATCATGGCCGGTGTCGTGGAACTTCAAAGCCGCGGCGGAAGCGGTGCCGCCCAAGGTCAGTTCATAAGAGCAATACGCGGTGATCGGGATCTCGAAAGAACCGATGGAAGTTTCCACGTCGTCCAAGCCCAGCAAATCTTCCGAGCCGTTCAAGGCTAGAAGCGTATCCGAACCCCCGACGCATTCGGGATCGTCACCGGAGGAAATCAGGTTTAAGTTTTTTAAGCCCAACTCCGCGTGATTGAGGTGGATGACCAAGCCCAAATCATTGGTGAGCTCTTTTGCGCCCCCGAGGTCAACGAGCGAAGCGGCGTCCACTGCCGCATGCGACAAGAGGACTTGCAGGGAACCTTGTTCCCCGCTTTCCGAACCGTTGGGAGAGAGCAAAGAAGACTGATTGCAACCGAAAGACGCGCCCGCGAGAAGCGCCGTCAGCAGGAGAAGTTTTGTTTTTTTCATAAAGAGACCTTTTTTTAGAAGTTATAGTGAGCGTCGAAGAGGAACCCGTAGACCACGTCGTTTAATAAGACTGGTGAGGTCGGGGCCAAGCCGACGCCGCTTTTGAGCGTGAGCGTGTCCACGACGGAGAATTTCCCGCCGAGGCTGAAACGCAAGTTTTCGATGGGACTGATCGTGATGCCGGGTTTTAGGTAAATCTTTGTCGAACCGGATGTCAGCACGTCGCTGGAAAACGTCGTCGATCCTTGAAGCGCCAGAAATGCCTCCAATTGAGGCGTTTCTTTCAAGATCGGTACGTTGACGCCGGTCGCGAAATCGAGCGTCGGCCGCGGATCGCTGGAAAATCCTACCGTCGAACCCAACGTCGCGAAAACGTCGAGAAACGGGAATCCCTTCGACAGCGTCACGAAGGGTGAGGCCATCACGGCGCCTTCGCCGAGGCCTTTGGATTCGCTTCCCGTCGGGAGCGTCAGGTCCGTGCCGATCGATAGAAAGAGTTTTTCCCACTCTCCCGCCAGAAATTTCGCCGTCAGGGCCAAATCGCCCAAACCGTCTTGGGCGGGCAAGGCCGTGCGCCGGATCGAGAGGATGGGCAATCTTAAGCCCGCGCTGAAACGACGATGAAACGCGTATTCGCCCGAAAGTTGATTCGTATAAACCTCGCCTAAATCACCATCGAGCGAATCGAACGAGAACGTATACCCCACGAACGTCCGCGGAGGCCGCGAGAGCGTCGAAAAAGGGTTGAATAAAGTGGTCCCGCCGCCGTGTCCCGAGACGTGATGCGCATCGGCGGTCGCCGCGCATATCAAGATCATCAAGGTGAGCGACAGCGACCGAAGTCGGAATATCACAAAGCACCGCCTGTTTTGTAAGGAGCGTTGGTGTCGTTTCAGAAAATGAAACTAACCGCGGGGAGGGGGAGCTTCGGGATAGGGCTTCGGATTTTGGGGAACTTTGAGAGGATCTTCTAAAGTTTCGAAAACGAAAGGCGCGGGAGCGACGGACGCGACCGTGAGCAAAAAAGGCTCGGAGCGGAAATCGATCGTGACCCCATCGGCTTTTTTCGCGCCGCAGGGTTCTTGAGCATAGCCGGATCGTTTGTCTTGGTGGCACGACATTTTACGTTCGCCGAAGGTTTTTGTGTCGTGTTTGCAGCCGCAGGAAGTCTCGCGGTGGGCGCAGCAGCAGGCGGAGTCTTTTTTGTAGGCTCCCCAAGCGACCGACATGGGATAGGCCTGGCCCAAAGAAATGAGCCCGAAAAGGATCGCGATGAAGAATCTGTGGCGTAAGACGAACATGTGGGTCCCCGGCTACACCGCCCCGGAAGAGACTGTCAATCGATGGTTAGAAGGGTTTCACGACGACCAGGATCACGACGGCGATCAGTATCAGGGTGGGGATTTCGTTGATCATGCGGCAGGCTTTTTCGGAGAGGAAGAAATCGCCCGCGGCGAACCGGCGGTGCGTGTACCCGGCGAAGAAGTGATACGCGATCAAGCAGGCGATGCCCAGAAGCTTCGCATGAAACCACGCCGCGTGGAGGACCATCGGGTTTTCACGAATCAGTAACAACCCGAACAGGATCGTGACGGCCATGGCCGGATGCATGATCGCATAGAGGAGCTTCCTCTCCATCGTCGTGTAGGCGGCGCAGAGGGCGGGCGCGGAGCGGTGTTTGGCGTGATAAACGTAGAGCCTGAAAATATAAAACATCCCGGCGAACCAGGCGACCATCGCGATGATGTGAAAGGCTTTGAGCCAGAGGTAGGCCATAGCGTTTTAGCTTTACCGGAACGTCGCCGAGAGCACGTTTTTGCGCAAGCGGATCGATTTCGGCGTCACTTCCACCTGTTCGTCGTCGCGGATGAATTCGATCGCGCGTTCGAGCGTCATCGGCAGGATCGGAGTTAGCGATAAAGATTCGTCTTTACCGGAGGCGCGCATATTGGAGAGTTTCTTTTCCTTGCAGGGATTCACGTCCAAATCTTGCTCGCGGTTGTTTTCGCCGATGATCATACCTTCGTACACGGGAATGCCGGCTTCGATGAAGAGGTTGCCGCGGGGTTCTAAGTGGAAAAGTCCGTAAATGACGGAGTCGCCCTGGCGGTCGGAGACGAGAGAGCCGGTCACGCGGGACTTGATCTCACCGCGGAAAGGTTCGTAGCCGGTGACGTAGGAGTTCATCAGTCCCGTGCCCTTGGTGTCGGTCAAAAATTCGTTGCGATAGCCGATAAGTCCGCGCGAGGGGACAGAAAACTCGAGTCGCACGCGGCCCGAACCGTGGTTGACCATGTTCGTCATGCGGCCCATGCGGCGCGCGAGTTTTTCGGTCACGATGCCGGTGAAGTCCTCATGGATGTCGACGAAAAGGTGTTCGATGGGCTCGCATTCGGCGCCGTTGACGGTCTTCATGATGACCTTCGGGCGGCTCACGCAAAGCTCGAATCCCTCGCGGCGCATCGTTTCGATCAGGATCGCCATCTGGAATTCGCCGCGGCCTTTGACCAGGAAACTGTCGGCGGTTTCGCCCTGTTCGACTTTGAGGGCGACGTTGTGCAGGATTTCTTTTTGGAGGCGTTCCAGGATTTTACGGGATTGCACGATCTTGCCTTCGCGCCCGGCGAAGGGAGAGCTGTTGACCATGAACTTCATGGAGACCGTGGGCTCGTCGACGGTGATGCGTTTCAAGGCTTTCGGGTTCGCCGCGGTACCGATCGTGTCGCCGATCTCGACGTTTTCTATGCCGGCCAAGATCACGATTTCTCCGGCTTCGACCGCTTCGACGTCGCGGAAACGGATGCCTTCGTAGACTTGGAGGTTCGTGGCTTTCAGCGGACGCGGATTGCCGTCCTTGCCGATGCAGACCAAGGAGTCGTTTTTCTTCGCGCTCCCGTTGAACACGCGTCCGATCGCGAGACGTCCGAGATAATCCGAGTAAGCCAGGTTCGTGACCAACATCTGGAAAGGCTCGGCCGGGTCATAATGCGGCGGCGGGACTTCTTCGACGATCTTTTCGAAGAGGGGCGCCAGGTTCGTGCCTTTTTCCTCGAGCGTGTTCTGCGCTAAGCCTTCGCGTCCGATCGCGTAGAGCACGGGAAAATTAATCTGTTCGTCGTTGGCGTCCAGGTCGATGAAGAGGCTGTAGACTTCGTCCAGGACTTCCTTCGGGCGTGCGTCCTTGCGGTCGATCTTATTCACGACGACGATAATTTTTAAGTTTTGCTCCAAGGCCTTCTTCAAGACGAAACGCGTCTGGGGCAGCGGGCCTTCGGAGGAGTCGACCAGCAGGATCGCGCCGTCGACCATCTTCAGTCCGCGCTCCACCTCACCGCCGAAGTCGGCGTGGCCCGGGGTGTCGATGATGTTGATTTTGACGTCCTTCCAAAAGACTGAGCAGTTCTTCGCCGCGATCGTGATGCCGCGCTCGCGCTCGAGGTCCATGTTGTCCATCACGCGGTCTTCGGTCGCTTGGTTCTCGCGAAAAGTCCCGCTTTGCTTGAGCAGTTGATCGACGAGCGTGGTTTTGCCGTGGTCGACGTGCGCGATGATGGCGATGCTGCGGAGCTTCGGATTGGTCAGTGTCGATTTCATAAACTTTAAGTTTCTTTCTTGTACGGAATGCTGAGGCTTAAGGTCAGGATCCCTAAATGGTTCTGGAAAAGACGGGGTTATTCGCATTTCCCCGGGCGGCGTCAAGATAAGAGTCGAAAATCATCGCTATATTCCGGAGGAACAAAAAGCCCTCCGGGGTCACGCGCAGGCCACGGCTGGATGTTTCCACGAGACCGTCGTCGGCGAAGCCCCGGAGTTGTGAAATCTCTTCGGCGAAAGTTTTCTGAAAATCCTCGTTCCAATCTTTTCGGAAACTCTCGAAGTCGACCTCGCCCGTGCACATGATGCGGGTGATGACGTCGCGGCGCATGGGGTCTTGGCCGGAAAGGATATGGCCTCGGTGGGTGGCCAAGTGGCCGCTGTTAACGGCCTGTTCGTACGGGGCGAGGTCTTTTTCGTTCTGAAAATAATTCCCGGCCGCATACGAAATAGCGCTGACCCCGAAACCGATCTGGTGCGCGTCTGCGTGCGTCGAATACCCCATGAAATTGCGGTGGATCGTATTATCGTCCAGGGCCTTCGCCAGGGCGTCATTTTCCAGGGCGAAATGATCCATCCCGATCAGGCGGTAACCGTTTTGGGTCAAGGTGTCGTAGGCTCTTTCGAAAAGCGCGAGTTTCAGTTCAGGCGGGGGGAGGTCTTTATCTTCAAAAGAGCGCTGATACGGTTTCAACCAGGGCACGTGCGCGTAGCTATAGACGGCCAGGCGGTCGGGCCTCAAAAGCAAAACGTGTTCGAGCGTCTTCGTCCATGTCTCCAAGGTCTGCCCCGGCAATCCGTAGATCAGGTCGAAGTTGAAGGAGCGAAACCCTAAACCCCGTAATTGTTCGACCATTTGGGCCGTCATTTCATAGGTCTGATGGCGGTTGATGAGCTTCTGTACCTTCGGGTCGAAATCTTGAACACCCAATGAAATGCGGTTGAATGGAAGCTCGGCCAAAGCGCGGCAGAATTCCGGGGTACTCGTGCGCGGGTGCATTTCGATCGCGATCTCCGCGCCCGGCAGGAGGCGGAAGCGTGTTTGGGCTTTTTCTACGATTTCACGGATCTCGCCGGGCTGCAGGAAATTCGGCGTGCCTCCGCCGAAGTGCATTTGAGACGCCGGAGATTTCCCGGGCAGAGCCTCGGCGACGCGGTCGATTTCCCGCAGCAATACGTCGACGTACGGGCGGGAACGCGCATGGTCTTTCGTGATGACCTTCATACATCCGCAAAAATGGCAGAGGTTTTCACAGAAGGGGAGATGGAAATAGAGCGAGAGATTTTCGTTCGGCTTCAAAGACGACAAAGCCTTCTGATAGTCGTTTTCACCGACTTTCGATGTCCAGACCGGAGCGGTGGGATAGCTCGTATAGCGCGGGCCGGCGACGTCGTATTTGCGGAGGAGTTGCAACAGGCGCTCGTTCATGATTTCGCCGTGTCCACGAACGCCTTCGCGTTTTCGACGGGGATGTCCTCGAGGATGCCGTGGCCTAAATTAACGATGTAACCCGGAGAACCGCCGGCGGCCTCGATCATTTTTTTCGTTTCTTCCCGGATGGTGTCAGGAGGGGCGTAAAGTTTCGCCGGATCGAAATTACCCTGGATCGCGACTTCGCCTTTCGCGCGCGCCCGGATCTCGCGCAAATCCGTACGCCAGTCCACGCTGATCACGTCGGGACCGGCCGACTTCATGTCGTCGAAGAGATGTGATCCGCCTTTAATGTAGAGGATCGTGGGGACGCCAGTGATTTTGATCGCCTTCAGAATCTCGCGCGTGTAGGGCAGGGCGAAACGCCGGTAGTCGTCCGCGTCCATCATGCCGGCCCAAGTATCGAAGAGTTGGATCGCGTCGCATCCGGCCGCGACTTGTGCTTTCAAGTAGTCGATCGTCGCGAGCGAGATTTTTTCCATGAGCAGGCGAAAGACTGCGAGGTCGCGGTAGGCGAGTCTCTTGATGCGCGCGCCGTCGTAGGATCCGTCCCCACCCACCATGTACGCCCCGACCGTGAACGGCGCCCCCGCAAAACCCAAGAGAGGAACGTCGGGAGAGAGTTCTTTTTTGATCCTGCGGATGGCTTCGAACACGAACGCACAACGGCCGGGCACGTCTTTTTCGTGCAGGTCCGAGGCTTCGGCCTTCGTCACGACCGCGCGATCAAAAACGGGACCGACGTCCTTGACGAAATCGAGTTTGAGCCCCATCGCTTCCGGCACGATCAAGATGTCGCTATAAAGGATGGCGGCGTCGACGCCTAAGCGCCGAATGGGTTGCAGCGTGATCTGGCAAGCGATCTCGGGATTCTTCATCATCGCGAGCGTGGCCATTTTCTGCCGTATCTCGCGGTATTCGGGCAGATAACGTCCCGCCTGCCGCATCATCCAGACGGGCGCGCGGTCGACGGGCTCACGCCGGCAGGCCCTTAAAAATCGTTCTTTCGAGGTCATGAAGAGGGGGAAAGTCATCGATTTCCCGGATAAATTCAATCCTAAAATACGGCGAGGAGGTTTTAAGAAAACCCTGGCCATTTTTCCGGTCGTTGATTTAAGGCCTGCGCATGATTTTAGCCTGCTTGGATTTGGAAGGGGTCTTGGTCCCCGAAATCTGGATCAACTTCGCCGAAAAGACCGGCATCGAGGAGTTGCGTCTCACGACGCGCGACATTCCGGACTACGACGTGCTGATGAAGAAGCGGCTGAAGATCCTGGCCGATCATAAATTGAAATTAAAGGACATCGAAGAAGTCATCGGTACGCTCGAGCCGCTGGAAGGCGCGAAGGAATTCCTCGAACGTCTGAGGTCTTCTTTCCAGGTCGTTATTCTCTCCGACACGTTCTACGAATTCGGCATGCCTTTGATGAAACAATTGGGGTTTCCGACGTTGTTTTGTCACTCGTTGGGGATCGGGCCCGATGGATCGGTGACCGACTACCGGCTGCGTCTTCAAGACCAGAAGAAAAAAGCCATCGATGCCTTTCGCGCGCTTAACTTCAAAACCATCGCTGCTGGCGACTCCTATAATGATACGTCGATGCTCAGCGCTGCAGATCACGGGATTTTATTCTGTCCTCCCGATAATGTGAAAAAAGAGTTCCCACAATTTCCGGTTGCGATGGACCATCCCAAGCTTTGGGAACATTTTGAGTGGTATCAGAAAGAGTTGACATTATCGACCCGGCGAGTTTGAAAGGACAACTTTTGATCCTACTTAAGGAGCCAATGTTCCCATGAAGGTACTGTACCTGAGTTCTGATTTGCCGTGGCCGGTCACTTCGGGTTGTCGTTCTGCCCTCCATAATCACCTCATGGAGATCTCTCAAGAAGGGAGTATTCTAAGAGAGATGGGGGTGGTAGATGATGCTCCCTCGCAGCGGGATATTTTTGAGAAAGAACTTCGAGCCAGGAATATTCATCTCCATCTCTTTCAGCGGAAAGTCAGCAAGCTTTCGCAAGGGTCACGATCCAATTTTCTGCGCGATTTGTTTTCCGTCCCATTTTTCTTTCTTACCTCTCGGTTTCCGATCGCCTACAGAGCGCGGCAAAATCCAGAAGCCTTGAAGAAGATCAAGGATTTGCTGGCGGAAAATGAATTTGACTTGATTGTCATTGACCACATCAATGCCGTCGCTCTCCTGCCTCCCGGACTTTTTTTGCCGACTCTTTACATCAGTCACAACGCCGAGTCCGTGATCTCGCGATCACGTTATCGGAATTATCCGTTATGGCATCCTTTTCGATTTTTATTTTTTGTCGAATACCTCAAAAATTGTCATCTGGAACGGTTTGTTTGTTCCAGCGTTGACAGAATCGTCTGCATTTCGTCTGCGGATGTAGAGACACTAAAAACTTTTGCCATGGATTCAAAAAAATCCCCGTCGATCGCATGCTGTCCTGAGCGAGTCCTAATGAAGAATGCGTGGCGCGGGAGTTTCGGGGGGAAGGATTTACTGTTCGTCGGCCCCATTAAGTTTTTTGCAAATCAAGAGGCTCTTTTTTGGACGGTTGAAAAGTTAATGCCGGCTCTTTGCGAGAGTGCTCCTGACGTGCGGCTTTTGGTCGCAGGAACGACGCGGGATGAATTTCTGAGCCGGGGAGGACGAACGTCCCCGCATGTTCAATTTTTTGGATTTGTGTCTGAAGCCGAGTTGGATCGTCTCTATCAGGATTGTGATCTTCTCATTTCTCCGACCAAACACAGTTCAGGCATTAAAATGAAGGTGCTGGACGCGATCTCTCATGGCACGCCTATTGCCGGTACGCCGGAGTCTTTTTCGGGCATCGATTTTCTTTCGGAAATTTTACGGATCGATCGATCGAATGTCGATAAAAGTGCGAAGGATATTTTGTCTCTTCTTCAGACGCCTGAAAATTTAAAAGAAATAAGCCGAAGTATGAGGAGCAATTTAGAAAAATTCCTTTTGCGACGGAAAGGGTTGATTCGCCATATGAGGGAGCTCTCCGGCGTGGAGGAATTCTCTATTTCTTTAGTAGGATGAGTGTTTGCACCGCAGCCTGCGAGCTTCCCACGAGGAGTTCTTCTTGGAGCCCGACAATTTTTAAGGGAATAAATTCCGGACACCCGCAGAGTTCCGATGGGTCGCCGTGGATCAAATCCATGCCGCTTTCTTCGATGAGCCATCGGAGGGAAATATTTTTACCCCATTGATTGGTTTCTTTTTCGGAAAACGGCGCGAGATCCAGGAAGAGATCGACGGTCAGGATGAAAAGGCCGCCTGGTTTTAAAATGCGTCTGACGTGTTTGAGAATGCTTAAGATATCCGGCTCGGGGATGTGTTCCAGAACGGAGACGCTGACGCCACGATCAAAGTCATTGTCTTTGAGGTTGGCCTCTTCAATGAAACCGGGGAACAGTGTGACCTGGGTGCCAAAGCGTCTGTTCAGAAGATCGAAAAACTTGGGTGTGATCGGCCAACCTCGGCCTCGTGCCTTTATGCCCGGATCTACGTTGATGACCTTAGCAGCCGGCATGATCGAGCGCAAATTGCAAACCGGCATTTCCTCCGCCGATCTCAAGGGTGCGTAATCCTTTTTGGGGCGCTGTCTTTTCAAATACCCAGGGGTATTCGAAGCGACGGGTTCGATTATTGTCTTGGAACGCGAACGGCCCGACAAGGCCGGCGAGTCCCGGTAGATGGCGCAATTTTTTTGGTACGACCCGGCGCGCCGCATGACCATAGGGGGCGCGCCAACGACGGTTCCATGCCTTGTGTTCACGAGATAGAGTTTCGCGGAGCAACATGCTCGTCTCCTTTGAGAGTCTTTTGGAATAGTGCAAGCACTAAGTAAATAGCGATGCCTGGCAAGAAAGAAACAATGAGAAGTGTCTGGTCTTTCAAGGTAGGAGACAGCGCTTTTTGCAGTAAAAGGCTGAAGCAAAATCCGAAAACTCCAGAGACAAGAGTCCGCCAACTCTCCGGTGTGAAGAGGGCGACTCTGTGAATGCGTCGCGCCTCTACCACCGCGACGAGGCTGACCAGTAGGTAGGCGGTTCCTGCCGTCCCTGCGGCGCCCAGAAGACCGAAATGAAGGGTTGCTTTGCCTCCGACAACGGCTGCGGCCAAAAGAGTCAGCATGGTTGCGACCACGAGTCGGCCTGCCGATCTTGTAACCACAAGAAAGTAGAGAAACACGGAGGAGGTTGAATAAAGAAGCTGCGGTATGACCAGCCAAAGAAAGGTACCCGTCGAAATAAGTGCCGCATTTTTTCCCAAAAAACCGACAAGGTTTTTACTAAAAAAAATCAGAGTGAATCCGATGATGATATTGAGAAATAAAATTTTTTCTAGTGATAGGCGGAGATGGCTTTTGAGAGACTCTCGATCTTTTCCTAAAAAAGATTCGGATGCGACCGGGACCAGTATCCCTCCGATGGCTTTTTTGGTCTGCGAGGCGATCCGTGCGATTTGTTTTGCCAGGCCGTACACCCCGATCAAGGATTGTTGCTCAGGGCTGCCGGATCCTAAAAATGTGGTGATCAGAAAAATGTCGGCGCGAAATAGGATATTGTCAAACCCTGAAAGCAAATACATCGGCAGCGAGTAATGCAAGAAGCTGAGGGGAAATTTTTGTTTTGGGAGCGCTTCCAGGACCTTTTTCCAAGAAAAAAAACGTTGAAACACGACCAAAGAAAGAAAGGCCACGACCAGGACTGTTAGAGCCTGAGAGAGGATGATCCCGCGATCTTTCCAGGGAGTGAGTCGAAAGATGAAGGCCAACGCAAGAAGCAACGCTGGCTCTACAACGCTCCTTAACAAGGCATTATATTTCATTTCTTTCAACCCCATCGTGGCATTGAGGGCAATATTGCCCAGTGCAAAAAAAGGGACTGTCGGAACGAGGATATAGAGGGCGAGTTTTATATCCGGGGTATCGACGTAGAGATGGGTGTAGCCCAAGACGATGAGGGATTCGATACTGGTGATGAGAAAGGAGGCTTTAAAACTGGAAGATAACTTTTGATAGAGCTTTTCGGTTTGATTGTGACGGTAGTGAGCCGTCTCGAAGAGGATGCTTTCGTCGATACCCAGAGCCCCAAAAAGCATGATGAGTTCCACGATGCTCCAGGCGATCGTGTAAACGCCGAATTTTTCTGATCCGTAGAGTGCGATGGAGGAAAAGAAAAAAATGGCCCGACTGAATCGAAAGACATTTCCTATTAAATTTATCTTTATGCCAAGTAGAAGATCTTTCATGGGGGGGGGTGGTCTTGTGATTTTTCTTTCCTTCTCGATCATGGGTTTGATAGAAGGGCCAGCACTTTTATAAAAATCTAAGGAGAAATTATGAAACGATTTTCGATTTTTGGCCTGACAGGCCTCGTCACGGCGGTTTTTGTCTTTGGGACGGGATGCGACGCCCTCAAAAACATGGTCGGCGGTAGGACCGAAGAGAGAAAAGCTGACGGCGTGAGTTCGGATCAGCCTGCCGATCAGAAATTGAAGGAACTCGAAGAGAAGATGAAGAAGATGGAAGACGAGGCCAAGGTGCGGATCGAGGCGGAAAATAAAGCCAATATGGAAGTGGAATTGAAAGCGAAGCTTGAGCAAGAGATCCGGGCGAAGATTGAGGCGGAGCAGAAAGTAGTCGCGACGCAGCCGGTGACACAACCCACGCAAAAAGTTGTGGAGCGTATCATCGTCAGAGACGCCCCGAAGACGACGGCTTCTGAGGCGCCTGCTAGGTTATCTGGTTACATTCATGTCTATACCGATAGCCAACTCTCAGGCAAAAACATGAGGCTCTCTTTTGGCCAAAATATGCACACCACCGATGGTACTGCGTTTAAGGACAATATCACGTCTTTCTCCTACCAGATTCCAGCAGGGTGGCAGGTCTCGCTCTATCAGGATACAGGATATTCGAACACTAGCTACGTTGTGAAAGGCACAGGCAGTCTCGGCCATCTTCCTGGCTACATGAACGATAAATGTTCGTCGATCCGATGGGAGAGAGAATAGTTTTTTCTCTTCATTAAAGTCTGTTGTGATTCAAATCGTTTCTGCATTGAGAGCCGGGGCCTTTTTTTTTGCATCCTGCCTTTATATTGTGTTTCTGGCTCTTCTTCCTCGCCGTCTCTTTTGCCGTATTTTTGGCGCCATTGAAAGAAGAGCGCGGAGAGGTCGGCTTAAGACGATGAGCTCTCACATTGCGGGAGCCAAGACGGTTTTAGATGTGGGTTCTGGGACTGGTAAGTTTGGTAAGATGATTGCCGACCATTTAGGCATTCAAGTCTCCGGTGTCGACGTGATCAACTACAGCGATGCGGAGATTCCTTTCCATGTTTACGCCGGCAAAAATCTCCCTTTTGAGGACGCAAGCTTCGATGTTGTTCTTGCCGTCTTTGTCCTTCATCACTGTGCGGATCAGGAGCATATTTTTTCGGAGCTCATCAGAGTAGCGCGGAACAAGGTTGTCCTATTTGAAGACTCCTTCGAGTATGATTGGCAACGATGTTTTGTTCGGTGGAACGATTTTCAGTCGAATATTCTTCAGGGTAATATCAGGGTGTTCAAAGGATGGACCAAGTCGAGTATTCGCGGAATGCCCATGCCCTATACTTTTCGCTCGATACCGGGATGGATCGACTTTTTTAAAAAGTTTCCTGTCAAAGTTTCCTCCATGACGAAGAATTATGCCTGTTTTAAGACCCTCACGCGCGTCGTCTTTTCTCTTCAAAAAGACATCCCTTGAAAATAGGAACCAAAGATTGAAAGAAAACGGCGGATGCGTTTGTGAAAGAAGAAATCATGACTGCAAGTTTAAAACTGGTGGAGGGGTATAGGCATTTTAAGCATTGGATGGGGCGCATTGTGTTGCCGGATTCGCCCTCTTCCAGTTCCATTCCGTTCTTTGAGTACGCCAAATGGTTTCGGTTCACTCGCTGGACGCCGGATTATCCCTATTCCATCGATATTCAAACGAAGAGCGGCTGCAACGCCCATTGCAGCTTTTGTCCGGTGGGAAAAGAAGAGAACAAGATCTACGGCAGCATGAGTGATGAGCTTTTTAAGAAAATCGTCGATGAAGTGATCGATTTCCCTAGCTTACGACAAATCAGTCCGTATCTTTTGAATGACCCCTTGGTCGACAAGGGGCTTCCGGAGAAGATCGCATACATCGCCCAAAAAAGAGGTTCCCGCAGGACGCCGTTGATCAGGATCGTTACTAACGCTGGACTTTTGACAGAGGACATGGGGCACCGTCTGTTGGCAACTGAAGCGTTAGATGAGATCAACTTCAGTTTTCATTCTATCATACCTGACGTGTACGAAAAAATGATGTCTCCCCTAAAGTATGATCGCGTCATGGGAAATATCGTTCGGTTTAAGAATCAATGGAACGAATACGCCGGGGAAAAACCCAAGCTGACTGTTTGGACCGTTAAGACCAATCCGGTCATTGCGAATCTAAAAAATGAAAAGGCTTACTGGAAAAAAATGGGAATAGGTTTTAAGGCGCGAAAGCTGGACAATCGAGCCAACAAGGATATTGAGACTCTTGGCCTGGGTGATCGCGAGTTCGAGAATGTTTCCATGTGCGTTATTCCCTTTTGGAGAGCATGGGTGATGTGGAATGGCGACATGATTATGTGTTGCGTCGATCAAGAGAGGACAAATCTTTTGGGTAATTGTGAGAACCGATCCATTAAAGAAATTTGGAACGATCCTGCGTATCAGGCATTACGACATCGCTGGAGAAAGAAGGAATTGGGTGGGCTTCTTTGTGAAACTTGCAAGGGAACATAATGAAATTGGTTCGCGCCCTTTTTTTTCTCGGATCTTTGGCAGCGATGGCTTTTGCTCCTCTTGGAGAAACCCAGGAAATCAAGTCTCCTCAAAAGCAAACACTGGAAGCATTGTTTCGAAAACTCTCTCAAAAATCTAAGGGCCGCTGGAGATTTGTCCGTAAAATCCCCCTTCAGTTCAAAACCTATCACCCGCAGGGTATGGTGAAAGTCGGTGCCGAATTCTACCTCTCCTCTGTTGAGATAACTGAGAAACCCATGCCGACTCTTTTTGAAGAGGAGCGCCTTCCCGGAAAAGGAGTGGGTCATCTTTTTCACTTCGACGGGCGTGGACGTTTGGTGAAACAGACGACGCTTGGGAAAAACAACTGCTACCATCCCGGTGGTATCGATACGGATGGGACGTTTATTTGGGTGTCCCTCGCCGAGTATCGCCCTCAGAGTCGATCTATCATTTATAAGGTGAACCGGATGTCATTTGAGGCTCAGGAGGCTTTTACTGTCGCAGATCATATCGGAGGAGTTGCCTTCGACCCAAAAGAGCAAAATCTCCACGGCCTGAGTTGGGATGCGCAGGCTTTTTATGTTTGGAAAACACAAGGCCAGCAAATGAGTCGAGTTCCGCAAGGCGGAGAAATCTGCAAGTACCAGGAGTGTCATTATGTGGGCAGTGGGGCGATGCTCTGCGGCGGCTTAAGTCAAGCGTATGATTCGCGCGGTAGTATAGCATTAATCGATCTTACCGACCATAACCTCATTTCTCGGATCGATCCTCCCAAATTAGAAATGGCAGACATAGTTTTGACGAGAAATGCGATGACTTTTGAAATGTGGGGAAGGGGTCTAAGGTTTTATTTTGTTCCGGAGGACAACGTCTCTGCAGTGTATGTTTTAGATTTGGAGTTGGATCCTTGATGATGCCCCTAACCGAAGAAAACATAGCCTCCATCGGTGCCGACGAAGAATCCCGCTGGCGGGACACGCACCAAGCGGTCATCGCCGAAATCCGGCGCACGACGCTGGACTACGAAGGCGACCGCCAGCTCGCGCGCGATTTGACCTCCCAGATCGTGGCGGCGACGCGCGACGAGGATAAGGCGGCACTGGCTTCCGACGAAGCCGTGGCTCATGGATTGACGGCGCTCCGAAAAGACAAGACAGTCGGCCTCGACAGCTTGGTCGAAGCCCCGTATTTCGCGCGCGTCGTGACCGACGAAATTACCGAAGATGGCGAGAGCAAGTCCGTGGAGTTCCGACTCGGCACTGCGAGCTTCCCGGCCCAGCGCATCATCGACTGGCGGAAAGCCCCGATCAGCAAACTTTATTACGACTACAAAGAAGGCGACGATTTCTCCGAAACGATCCAGGGCCGCGAGCGCGAGGGATTGATCAAACTCAGGCGTTCTTTCCACGGGAAGCGCGAAAACCTGCAAATCATCGAAACCGCGCAGGGCACGATCGCCAAGCAGAACAACACGTGGAAGCTGAAAGACAAAGGCGAACCGATGTCGCGCACGTCGGGCCACGACGGACACCTGCCGCCGATCCTGTCGCTCATCACCGCGGAGCAGTTCGAACTCATCACGAAAGACGCGCGAAAGCCCATTGTGATCCAGGGCATCGCCGGCAGCGGCAAAACGACCGTCGCGTTACATCGGCTCGCGTGGTTGCTTCATGAAGATAATTCCAACGCCAAGGCCGAAAAATGCCTCGTCGTCATGCAGAGCCCGTCTCTGAAAGCCTATGTCGAAACCACGTTGCCGGAGCTGAAAGTCCCCGGCGTGCCGATCCGCACGTTTTCACAGTGGGCAGCGCGGTTGGTCACGGAACTCGTCGGCGCGCGTCCTTCCGGCATCCTCGAAAAAACCGTCGACCTTGAGCGTTTCAAATCTTCGGTCATCTGCCTCAAACTCATGAATCAATACGTCGAGGCGCATCCCGACCGGGATCTGACGGATTGGACCAAGGACTTGTTCCGCTTCTTCGAATTCGCCGCCGCCCAGGATATTTTCTGGCCGCGTTGGTCGGAAGTGCAACGGCAATTGAAAGACCAGATCGCCAAGCGCATCTGCGATGAGCAGGACGATGCCTTGTTGTTGCATCTGATCTATCTCGAAAAGGGATACTACCCCGTCAAAACGGACGCGAGTCTGGGCGTCTGCGACCACGTCGTAATCGACGAGGCCCAAGACTTCGGTTTGGTGGAGATCAAGGCGTTACTCAACGCCGTCGACCAGAAGCGCACGGTCACGATCGTCGGCGACATCGCGCAGAAAATCGTCGCGGGACGGAATTTCGAAAGCTGGGAAGAAGTCTTGCGAGACGCCGGTTTCGAGAACACGACGCCGCTGGAGCTCACCGTCTCTTACCGCACCACGCGCGAGATCATGCAGTTGGCCGCCAAACTCAGGACGGGATCCCAAAAACTCCCGACGAACGCGCAACAAGCCCGCAGCGGTCCAATCCCGGGTTATTTCAAGACGAATTCCGAAGCGGCTCTACCGAACATCATTGCGAGCTGGATTCAGGCGCGCCAGGCCGAAAATCCCGGCGCGTTGTCCGCCGTCGTGTGCCGCCATCCGAAGGAAGCTGAGACCCTCACGCAGGAATTGCGCAAATTAGGTTTGCCTTCGGTGCGTTTCGGCCATCGCGAGCAATTCGATTTTTCGCCGGGAGTCGTGATTACGAGCATTCACCAGGTCAAAGGCTTGGAGTTCCGCAATGTGCTCGTCGTCGAACCGTCCGAGGAAAATTATCCTTCGGATGACGAAGGCCGCAATCTCCTGTATGTTGCGACGACGCGGGCCGAAGTCAGGCTCGATTTCGCGGGTACCCAAGCCCCGATGTCGCTCTTGCCCGTCTTGCCTAAAGGAGCTTTTTGATGGCGCATCCGTTTTTCTGGGTCTTCGTCGTTCTCTTCTCACTGCATCAGCTCTGGGAGGCGGCGTTGACGCTCTTGAACCGCCGTGAGATGGAGAAAAACCGCGGCCAAACCCCGGAGTTCTTTCGGGATAAAATCGACCCGGAACGCTACCAAAAAAGCATCGACTACAACCTGGAAAAAAGCCGTTTCGGTCTCTCCATGCGTGTCTACGATATCGGGATCGTCATCGCGATCATTGCGAGCGGAATCTTAGGCGATCTCGATATTTGGATGTCTCCATGGGGTTTACCCGGCATCCTGCATTCCGTCGTTTATTGCGGGTTGGTGGCGCTGGGCGTAATGATCTTGAAACTCCCGGTCTCGCTTTATTCTCATTTCGTGATCGAAGAAAAATACGGCTTCAATAAAATGACCGCACGGACTTTCGTCGTCGATCTCCTGAAAAGTTTGGCCCTGGGTTCGGTTCTGGGCGGCGCAGTGCTCGCGCTGGTGTTTTGGCTCTACGCCCAAGCCGGGGATTTCTGGTGGCTTTGGGCCTTCGGCGCCGTTTACGGTTTCGAGTTCCTAATGGCTGCGGTCTATCCGACGCTGCTCGCGCCGATTTTCAATAAGTTCGTGCCGCTCCCCGACGGGAGTTTAAAAGACGCCATCACCGCACTCGCGCGTAAGATTGATTTTAAAATGTCGGGAGTCTTCACGATCGACGGCTCGAAACGCTCAGCTCATTCGAACGCGTATTTCGCGGGCATGGGCCGCATGCGCCGCATTGTTCTCTTTGATACACTTCAAAAGCAGCTCTCAGAGCGAGAAATCATCGCGGTCTTGGGCCACGAGATGGGGCACAATAAGCTCAAACACATCCAAAAACAATTGGCCTTGGGCCTCTTCGTGTCGTTCGCCAGTTTTTGGGTCTTATCCTTACTCATGACGTGGCCGCCCTTTTTCGAAACCTTCGGTGCCGGAGCGCCCGCGCCGCATAAGGCTCTGGTGATCTTCGCGCTCTTCAGTGGCCACTTCACCTTCGCGATGACGGCCGTGACCAATGCGCTCTCGCGCCGCTACGAATACGCCTCCGACCGTTTCTCCGTGGAGGTCGTGAAAGATCCCGAGGCGATGATCTCGTCGCTCGTCGCCTTAAGCCGCGAAAACCTCTCAAATCTCACACCGCATCCGTGGTTCAGCGCCTATCATTACACGCACCCGACGACGCTGGAACGGGTAGCGGCGATTCAACGGCAGGCTTCCTAAACATTGGGGGGAACTCATGCGCAAAATTCCGGCGACCATGGCAACGCAGCATCCGGACAACGCGAACGCGCCGTATTGGAGCGACACGCCCTTCGTTTCGACCGGGGACGAGGTCGAGGAATGTTACCGCGTGTTTTCGGACTTGGGATGCGACGAATATATGTGGGACTGGGAAGGGAAGTTCGTCGACGAGGCCGTCGTCGACCGGCTCTTCAACAAATACGAATCTTACTTCCGTAAACATCAGTTGGGCCGAGACAAGTTCTTAACCTTCCGCGTGCCCAATATCTGGAAAGAAAGCGGCTTTCGGCTCGCGCGTTCGTACATGACGATCATCACGGCGGCTCATACGGCGGCCGAGTACGGCATGCACACGCAGCCGATCTTCGAAGTCATCTTGCCTATGACGACGGAGGCTAAACAGCTGATCGCCATATTGGAAAAATACCGGAATGCGCTCAAATACGAGCGCGCGATCTTCGAGAAACCCGTGGCCGGGGACGGAACGCTCGAAATGATCCCGCTGATCGAAGGCAGCGCGACGTTGTTACACTCTAAAAAAATCCTGAAGGACTACGTCGTGCGCTACCAAAAACTCTGGAAGCGGAAACTGCCTTATCTCAGGCCGTTCATCGCGCGTTCCGATCCGGCGCTGGACGCGGGCTTCGTTCCCGCGGTGCTTTCCGCGCGCGGCGCGATCTCCGAGTATTATCGATTCGAGGAAGAATCGGGGATCCCCGTCTATCCGATCATCGGCGTTGGCAGTCCTTTGTTCCGCGGCGGACTTTCGCCCGTGAATATTGATTCTTTTTTGGAGAACTACGCCGGCGTGCGTACCGTCACGATCCAATCGGCGTTCCGTTATGACTACCCGATGGCTCAGGTCAAAAAGGCGATGGCGCGCTTGAACCGTGAGTTGCCTCGGAGGCGTCCGTCGCGTTTCACCGAATCGCAGATTCGCGAGATCTTGAAATTTTCCGAACATTTCGCCGCGCACTACCGGCCCGTAGTGATGAAGCTCTCTCCCGTGATCAACGATCTCGCGCGGTTTATACCGTCTCACCGGGAGCGCATCCCACATACGGGACATTTCGGTTATTCGCGCCAAATGAATTCCAAGGCTGGCCAGAAAATCAGTCTGCCGCGCGCGATCTCTTTCGTGGCGACCCTGGCTTCGCTGGGTATTCCTCCGTCGATCTTGGGCACCGGGCGGGGATTGAAGACCCTCCTTAAATCCGGCGTGACGGAGAAAAAAATATTCGGGTACCTGCCGACGCTCCTCGAAGACTTGAGCCGTATCGGTGCGTACCTCAATTGGGAAAACCTGAAATTCCTGATACGGAAAAATCCCGATTGGAAACCCGTGCTCGAAGACGTGAAGTTCTTGGAGGAATTTTTAGGGCGGCGTTTGGGACCTCAGACGCACGAGGAATACATCCATCGTAACCTGACTTCGAACATCTACCATTACTGGCAGCGCGGCGAAGAGGACGTACGTGGGGCCATTCTGCAGGCCGCGCGCGTCCGGAGGAGCTTGGGATGACGGCACGAGTTTTTTCCCTGGGGGGATGGGCCTTGCTTCTGCCGCTTTTGTTCGGGTCCCTCGCTTTGGCTTCGGAAAAGCCCGTGTGTCCTTCGGTGCTCTTGGTTTCGAAAAAAGACGTCAGCCTCCTGGACGAGGAAGGGCTTCCGGATTTACGCCTCTTTTTTGAAACTTTTCCAGAAACTCCCCGGGAAATTCGCGGTCCGGAAAAGATCCGCGCGAAGTTATTGTACAAAGGCGAAACTCCTTCCGTGCGGGAAATATCGGTCGGAGAGACGATTTGGATTTATGATTGCATGTATCGGCTCAAAAAAACGGAATCGCGGGGGCTTTTCTTGGAAAAAATCCTCCGGCTGGAGTAAGATATGAACTCAAAATTCCCTGTCAAAACAGACATCATTGTGCGCTTCGCCGACGTCGACGTCATGGGGCACGTCAATAACGCCGTCTATCTCTCGTATTTCGAGCAGGCTCGCGTCGCGTTTTTCAAAAAGATTAACAAACTCGACCTGCGTTACATGGACGCGAAGTCGGCCTTCGGTTTCATCGTGGCCGAGATAGGCGTTAAATTTTTGGCCCCGACCTTCGTCGATCAGTCTTTGGTGGTCGCGATTCGCGTGGCCGAAATTCGCACGAAAGCCTTCCGTTTCGAATATGAGATCCGCGATAAAAAAACAAAAGCCTTGGTCGCGACCGGATTTTCGGTACAGGTCTCGTATAATTACAAGATCCACAAAACTTTTCCGCTCCCTGTGAGCCTCTGCCGGAAAATGGCGTCTTTGTAGCGTGGAAATTAGGAAATCCGGTGCATTTGTGGCACAATGGAACGCGTGCACATCGGTATCCCCAAAGAAACGAAGCCTTTTGAAAACCGCGTCGCGATGACGCCGCGGGGCGTGGCGGTCTTGGTTGCGGCGGGAGCGCGCGTGGCCGTGCAAAAAAACGCGGGGCTGGGTTCGGGTTTTCCGGACGGTCTTTACCGCCAAGCCGGAGCGAAGATCGTGACGACCGCCTCTCAGGCTTGGGAGGCTGATTTAGTACTCAAGGTCAAAGAGCCTCAAGCACCTGAATTCCGCTTTTTCCGTCCTTCTCTGACACTCTTCACTTTCTTGCATTTGGCCGCCTGTCCTTTGCTCGCCAGGGCCTTGGAGCGCAAAAAAGTCGCCGCCATCGCCTATGAGGACGTCACGGACGCGCAAGGAGGTTTTCCGATCTTGGCGCCGATGAGCGAAATCGCGGGGTGCCTGTCCACTGTGATCGGAGCGAACTATTTGCGTCGGGATTTGGGGGGGAAAGGCACGCTTCTGCCCGCGATCGGCCGGGGTGGGACGGGGCACGTGACGATCTTGGGCGCGGGGAACGTCGGTACGAACGCTCTGCGGGTGGCCCACGGCATGGGTGCGTCGGTTACGGTCTTCGACAAAAATCCGATGCGTCTTAAAGTTTTGCAAAACGAATATACGGAGCGTCTTCAACCCCTGAACGACGCGCTCGAATTGCCCGAAGTGATCCGAAGGACGGACCTTTTGATCGGTGCCGTACTTCTGCCGGGCCGCGCGGCCCCTGAGGTCGTTTCCGAAGCGATGGTGAAAAGCATGGAAGCGGGCTCGGTCATTGTGGACGTGGCGATCGATCAAGGTGGATGCGTGGCGACCAGCCGCGCGACGACGATCCGTAAACCCATTTTTTTGAAACACGGGGTCCTGCATTACGGCGTCACGAACATCCCTTCGCTCGTGCCGCGCACCGCGACGGAGGCCCTATCGCGCGCGACGCTGCCGTACGTCCTCAAACTCATCGCCGGAGAAAAATTTTAGATTTTGAAAATACGCTCTGGAAACGCCGCATTTTGCTTTTGGAGAAGCGGCTCGAGGGCCGTCTGGAAGTTTTTTTTCAAGTCCCGCAGCGAAATTCCCAGGCAGGAATCCGGCAGTAACGCCAATTTTTCACAAGCCATCTTATGCATTTTAAGTGCCCCGCCCGGGATGCCGCTTTGCCATTTGAGGAAGGCCACGGCGATTTGTATCAAGGCCTGGAGGCAGCGTTTCTCCGTCCCGTCGGCGTCGTTCCAGGCCTGCTCCCAGACGTCGTGCGCCTCGAAATAAAGGCCTTCGTTGAAGAGGGAAACGCCTTTGAGAAAAAGGTCCTTCATGGCCGTGGAGGCGTTTGCCCGAAAAGCTCGGTCGCGGCGGCCACGGCTTCTTGGGTACCGGCCAATACTAAGACGTCGCCGGATTGCAAGACCTCATGCGCCGTGGAGGCGGTAAGTCCGTGGCCTTTTCGTACGATCGCCAGGACGGTAGCGCCGGTCAAGCCGCGTACGTTCAATTGTGCGAGCGTCCGTCCGAGTGACGGGCTTTCCGGCGTTAATTTTAAAGGCGTCGGCTCCCCCAAGCCGGGCAGGATTTTTTGGATCAACCCTAAGTCGGCGCCTTCCAGGCCCGCACTCTGGGACTGCGAGGCCAGCGCTTCGATGATCATTTCCGAACCCGCGCGCACGTGACCCTGGAGATTGTTTGCGCCTCTCCAAAAAGCGACGAAGAGCAAAAGGGTGAGGAGCAGTAAAACGGTCAAAGCGGCCGCGCCCGAAAATCCCGGCAGGAAAGGCTGGGTCAACGCGAGTAAAGGGCTTCCCACGACGAACACGACCGCGAGCTGCAGGCCGGCGACTAAGGCTTTACGCGGAGCGGCCGCCAAATCGGCTTGGCCGTCTTCCGTTTTCGGCAAGGCGGATTCGGCGAGCGTCCGTCCCAGACGCCGCGCCACGCGGAAGATGCCGACGGCGAAAGGCGCCATGAGGACGCCTAACAAGGCGATCAAGGACAGCCGCGCCATCGCCGGCGAGAGATGTGCCCGCGTCATGAAAAAATTCATGATGCGTCCCGCGTACAGCGTCGTCGTGATCACGATGGCGATCAAGAACGCCGCGTCGGCCATGAGAAGCTTGACCAGGCGCCGGACGACCGTGCCTGAAGTCTGGCGGCTCGGAGACGACCGGATCTGTTCGATCCAGCTTCCGTATAAAGCCGCGAAGGTTTGCAGGGAACGCGGCAGTTTGCGGTCGACCCAATTTGCGAAAGGCCCTGAGGCGCGGATCAGCCACGGCGTCGTGAGCGTCGTGATCGCCGAGACCGCGACTGCGATGGAATAGAAAAAATCGTCGGTGACTTTAAGCGCCAAGCCCAACGCCGCGATGATGAACGAAAATTCGCCGATCTGGGCCAGGCTGAATCCCGCGCGTAAAGACGTCCGCGTACCAGAACCCGTGAAAAACGCGCCCATCGACACGCTGAAGATTTTTCCGAAGATCACCACAAGCGTGATGACGGTCACCGGCAGCCAATGCCGCGCCACGGACACCGGATCAATCATCATGCCCACGGAGATGAAAAAGATCGCCGCGAACATGTCACGCACGGGTTCGATCAAGTGCTCGATTTTCTTCTCTTCGCCGGATTCCCCCGCGAGTGATCCCGCGATGAAGGCGCCCAAGGCGACGGAATAACCGAATTCCTGGGCGAGCAAAGCCCCGCCGAAACACAGTCCCACGCTCGCGACCAAAAGCGTCTCCGGACGCCCGAAACGGCTCACGGCCCTCATCGCGCGCGGCACCGTGAAAAGCCCGATTACCACGAAGGCCAGCAAGAAAAGCGCGAGACGCCCCGCAGGTGCTAAGACCGACGCCGTCGAAAGGTCACCCTGAGAACTTTCGCCCGGCGCGAAGGCACCGGTTAAAAGCGCCATCAACAAGATGCCCACCAAATCCTCGACGATCAGGATGCTGACGACAAGAGAGCGGAGTTTTCCCGTGATGCTTTGTTCGTCGAAGGCCTTCGCGATGATCGTCGTGCTGGAGATCGCGATGATGGCGCCCAGGAAAAGGCTTTGCGGATGCGTCCACCCGAATGCCCGGCCCGTGAGGAACCCCAGCCAGATCATGAGACTGCACTGGATCAGGGCCGTGATGCCCGCCGTCGGTCCGGCTTTGAGAAGCTTGCTGATGCTGAATTCGAGGCCGAGCGCGAACATGAGCAGGATCACGCCCAATTCCGACAGCGCATGAATGACGGAAGTATCGGCCACCAACGGCACCGGTACATGAGGTCCGACGATGAGGCCCGCTAGGATGTATCCTAAGACCACGGGCTGTTTGAGACGTTGGAACAAAACGGTCGTCACCGCGGCCACGCAGAGGACGACGGTTAAGGATTTTAAGAAAACATGCGTATCCACTTAGACACCCCTAATAGAGTGCATTCTAGTTTCAATGAGTGGTTTCTAAAGATTTGAAAGGTTTGATAGATTTTGATTGGCCCAGTATGTGCCCATAGATGCGCGCCGAACGCAGCACGCGCTTGACGTAGCCACGCGTCTCCGAGAACGGGATGGATTCGATGAATTCATCCATCGGCAGATAGCCTTGGGTCGACAACCACTTCGAGACGTTGCCCGGGCCGGCGTTGTAGGCCATGACCGCGAGCGCCACTTGACCGTCGAAGCGATTCACCATGTCGCTTAAGAAAGATGATCCCAGGCGGATATTCGAAGCGGGCACGCTTAAATCGGAGAGGGAGAAGGGGAGGCTTAAAGCTTTGGCTTTCATCTTGGCGGTTCCCGGCATGAGTTGCATGAGTCCCACGGCGCCCGCACGCGAACGCACGGCCCGCGCAAATAGAGACTCTTCGCGCATAATGCCTAAGATTAGGCCCATCGGTAAATGCGTCGCCGATGCGGCCCTTTTGACTTCGTCTTCATAGCCCACGGGGTAGAGGAAACGGCTCAACGGGTTTTCATTTTTCAGGCGTATGTCGAAGACCGAGACGTCCAAGGCTTCCGTCGTCATTTCGAGGGTGCGATGTGGATCACCCGAGTCGTTCCAACGCTGCGCCAGCAATTCAGGTTTCGTGCGGGCGATGTCCGGATGCGTGTAGGTCAGGTAATCCATCACGTCTGCGCTGGAGGCATGATCTTTTTTTTCGTTCAAACGGTCCACGACGCGTAAAATTTCCGCTGCGTCCTGATCTGGAGGGAACCCTGCGGAGTTTTTCATCAAAGGCGGCATCGCAGCCGATTTGCCTAAACGTAACTCCGCCAGCATCGCGTAAAAAGAGAAGGGGTAAGACTTCAAAATTTCCGCGTAAAAGTCCGCCGACCCGCCTCCCGATTTTTTTCCGGAACGCTTTTCCAAGATCCTTGCCTTCCAGTACAGGGCTTGGGGTTGGGCCTCTGTTCCTAAACCGTGCATCGCGATGATATCGTCCAAGAATCCCAAGGCCTTCGCGTCGTCCTTGGCTTGATAGGCCGCGAACGCTGCGTCCCAGAGATATTTCTCCTTCATGTCGCCTTCAGAAAGTTTCAGCAGATTTTGCAAGGCGCGCGCGGACTTTTCGGGTTGGCTTTGCCGGTACAGGCCGTAGAGCCGGTAGTAGGCGTCGTCTGCGTATTGTACGTCGTCTGGGTGCTGGGCTAATTTTTCGAAAGCCGCTTCGGCCGCGTCGTCGCGGTTCAAGTCCGACTCCGTGACGCCTTTCCAATATAAGGCGCGGGTGCGCAGCTTGCCCTCACAGCCCGAAAGATCCACCGCATCGAATCCCGTCACCGCTTCGTCCTTGCGGCCGAGTTTGCGGAGAGCCGTGCCCCATTCGAAAAGCGCGCGGCATTTTTGCGGCGGGGGCAAGTCGGACGCGGAAATTTCCGGAACCGAAATCAAAACGGGAATCGTATCAAAAAGGGAAGCCTGCGATAAGATGTGCAACCGCTGGATCTTGTCCGCCGTCGTCACCCCGGCCGCTATCGCGGGAGAAACAGGCTTTTCAAAATCAGGGAACAAAGACCAAAGGCGACGGGACCACTCCGATGAAGACGACGCGTCGGCCGCAATCGCGGTTTCCAAAGCATCTCGGTAAAGCCGCCGGTAAAAATCCTGATTTTTGTTTTTGAAGTCCACGGGTACTAAGGCTGGATTGCCCAAAAAGGGCTTTAAGAGGTTGAAAGCCGCCGTGGGATCCTTCTGATTCAATCGGATACGGGCTGAAATCGTCGCGCGCCAAAAATCAAAAACAAGGGCCTGATCCGTCGCCGGAAGTTCTTTTTCGGCTTCGGCGTATTTTCCATCCTGTACGGAGACGGCCGTGGCGACCATGGCTTGATGGGTTTGAAAGGCGTTTTCGGCCTTCAGAACCGCCGGGAACGCCAAAAATAAGAGACACGCGCAATGAGGCAGCAGAGAGATTATTTTCACGCTTCCCGCTTAATGCATTTTAAAAATTATTTCAGGAAGTTTTTTAAGCCGATTGAGGCAGATTGAAACAAATTCAATCCGCCTGCTTCAATTCGCTTTTTTGCCGAGGAATTTTTTCCTCTGTGAAGAGGGCGTTTTTTGATCCACGACGGAAAAACGAATTTCAGAGAAAACGGGCGGACTGAATCTGTTCCGAAACTTACTTTGTGGAGACGTGGGACTGGGAGGCATGCGCGCTGCAATCGCAACCTGGAGACGAAGCCGCCATGCATGACAGAACCACCAGGACCAACGTCATTACTAAACCTTTTGCTTTCATCGTAGCCTCCTGTTTGAAATTGAATTTCTAGAGTAAGTATTTTCGGAAGACAAGAATGAAGTGAGCGTTTGCGCCGGGTTTCACCAGGAAGTCGGTTTGTAATCCTTCAAAAAATTCCCCCAGGAGTGTTCGCCGGTCAAGATCCCCGAAAAAAACGGATCACAAACGCGTGCGGCTCCGTCGACGATGTCGAGCGGCGGCTGGAAGTCGTGCTCTTCTTGTTTGCGCAGCGAAATCGCGGCCGGATCTTCGTCGGTGACCCAGCCGGTGTCGACCGCGTTCATGTAGATGCCGCTTTTGGCGTAGTCGCGCGCGGACGTGAGCGTCATCATATTGAGCGCGGCCTTCGCCATGTTGGTGTGCGGGTGTTTGTCAGTCTTCGTATGACGGTTGAATTTGCCTTCCATGGCGGAGACGTTCACGATGTGTTTTTGCATCGTCATCTCCCGCATCATCAAAGGTTTTAGTTTGGCGCATAACACGAAAGGAGCGACGGAATTCACCAGCTGCACCTCGAGCATTTCGGCCGTCGGTACGTCGGCGAGCGTCATACGCCAGCTGTTCATGTTCCTTAAATCAATTTGTTGGAGATCGGCGTCGAGTTTGCCCGCCGGAAAATATTCGCCCGCGGCGGCCGGTTCGTCGCAGCGGTAGGGGATTTGCGAGAGCGCAGCCGAAGCGGTTAAGCCCAGCGCCGGGTTCGTCTTGCTCGCGTGCCATTCGGAGAGCCACATCGTGCCGGCAGTCCCGGTGAGCGCGGTTTTGCAATGTTCGTAAGAGGTCAATAAGCCCCTCACCGGTTCGGGCAATTCGGCGTAGGGCCTGTCTTCGGCCGCCATCAAGTGCGCGTAGAATCCAGGCGGACGCCGCACGGTTTGGGCGGCGTTGTTGATCAAGATGTCGAGGCGGTCCAAGGTCTGATCCAAATGGCGCGTGAAGATTTCGACGCTAGGTGAATGCCGCAGGTCCAAACCGTAAACTTGGAGGCGATCTTTCCAATTTTCGAAATCGGTTTCGCGCGCGTAGCGGATCGCGGCGTCCTTCGGGAAGCGCGTGGTCACGATCACGCGGGCTCCCGCGCGCAGCATCATCAGGGCGGCTTGGTAGCCGATTTTAAGGCGGGCGCCCGTGATGACGGCGACTTGGCCGTCGAGCCGGGCGGTCTGGATGCGTTTCGCGTAATTGAAACGTGCGCAGTCGGGGCACATCGCGTCGTAGAAGAAATGCAGCTTGGTAAAGAGTCCCTTGCAGACGTAACAGTTTTTGGCTTTGTGAAGTTCGCCGACGAAATCGGCGTCCTTGGCTTCTTCCCCCAAAAGTTTAGGCGCGGGAGCGATGAAAACCGCTTCCTTCCGGGCCGTGCGAATTTCCGTCGCCGCGCGTACCACCCGGTCTTTTTTTTGGCGGATGCCGTTTTTCATGCGGCGATGGGCGCGATTCCGCCGTTTGATCTCGAGTTTGTCGGGATGGATCACCCGGCCTGCGGCGGTCTTGAAACGGATTTGATCTTCCTCCGAAAGTCCTAGCAGGACCTGGGAGTCGGCCGCGATGGTCTCGAGGACTTGGGTCAGGCGTTTTAATTCGTCTTCTGATACGGGTGATACCGGTGATACCGGTGATACGGGTGACACTGATGGCACTGGGGATGCTGAAGACACGGATTGTGGTTTTGTGGAAGAAGTCACGCGGGCGTCCCTAACAAACCCGAGACTGCCGCCGCAATCCTTTAAGTCTCTGCCCGGATTAAAGATTGTGATCTTTAAAGTTTCCCTATATAAGGCCCGCCCTATGACCGAATACAAAATGATGGATGAGATCGTTTGCCCGTGTACGAAATGCCTCCTGGAGCTGAATCATCGCATTATCCGCGTGGATAAGGGCAAGCCCAAGAAAGTGCTTTGTTTGACCTGCAAAACCGAGCACGCGTTCCGTAAGACGCTGCCCAAGGCCGGCGCGAAGAAAACCCGCCAGCCCCGCGCTTCTTCGACCCAAGGTGAACAGGAAGCTGAGTGGCGTGCGAGCTTGGACCGCGCGGATAAAAGCGCGAAACCCTACGCCATGGACAAGCCGTTCGCCTTGAACGACCATATCCAGCATAAAATCTTCGGCCGGGGTTTAGTCGTGAACCTGATCCATCCCGATAAGATCGACGTTTTTTTCGGAGAAGGCGTCAAGACCTTGAAGTGCGG
>JBPOJN010000076.1:0-33593 GCA_052033505.1 Myxococcota bacterium
TTGATTGAAGTTGAAGTCGGAGAAAATTTTATTTTTTATTCCCGTTTAAAAATTCTTCTCCCAATTATTTCCATTTTTTCTATAGAAGTCGTCAAAGGTTGTTCGGACAGCGGACCACCGGGGCCGCCAGTTGGAACACCGGGCCGTGGCGGCGAGCCGCCGCCACGGCAACCGGTAATCAAAATGCAGGGTTTTGGCCGCCAGTCGCAGGTTCCAAATTTCCCTACGGGATCAATAAAAGTCCCCACGGGACTTTGCCTTCCCCTGACGGGGAAGTGAGCCGATCCCGAGTACTATAAATTGGGGCTTCTAAATTCCGAGAAAAACAAACAGTGGGCCTTAAGCCATCAAGCCTTCGGCCCCGAGGAGGTCACTTGCCGCCGTCATTTTTTCTTTACGCCAGGAAATCCACCGAGTCTGAAGAAAGACAGATTCTTTCTATCGAATCTCAAATTGTCGAACTTCGTTCTCTCGCCCAAAAGGAAAACATCACTATCAAGCACGAGTTCATGGAAGCCATGACCGCCAAAGAGCCGGGACGCCCTCTCTTCAATGAAATGATTTCAAGGATTGAAAAAGGCGAGGCGCAAGGCATTATCGCGTGGCATCCTGATCGCCTCGCACGCAATAGCATCGATGGCGGTCGGATTGTGTATCTTCTAGATACGGAGCACATTCAGTTTTTGAAGTTTCCCACTTTCTGGTTCGAGAACACACCTCAAGGCAAATTCATGCTCAATATCGCCTTTGGCCAATCGAAGTATTACGTCGATAATCTCTCCGAGAACGTAAAGCGGGGCCAAAGGCAGAAATTAAGGCGTGGAGAGTGGCCCGGATGGGCCCCTCCCGGTTATCTCAATGACCGAACTCTTCGAAAGGTTATTGTTGATCCAGTGAAGGGATCTCTCGTTAAGAAAATGTTCGAACTTTACGCCACAGGTCATCACAATCTTCCGGAAATTCAAAAACTGACTTTTAATTCCGGATTAATGAGCCGTACCGGTAAACCTTTTTCAAAATCCGAAATTCAAAGAACACTTAAAAAAACTTTTTACTACGGACTCATGCGATACACCGGCGAGTGGCATCAAGGTTCCCATGAACCGCTTATTACCAAAGCACTTTTCGATAAGGTACAAGCGGTTATCTTGAGACAATCGAGACCCAAGAAAAGGAAAAACAGTTTTGTTTTTCTTGGGCTTGCCAGTTGTGCCACATGCGGGTGCGCCGTGACGGCAGAGCGACAGAAAGGTCACCATTATTACCGATGCACTAAAAAGAAAGGACCGTGTTCGGAGCCTTACATTCGCGAGGAACAATTAGCCGAGCAAATCAGGGCCGCGATTACAAAGGTCGCTCTGCCGACCGATGTTTTTCAAAAAATGATGGCCGAGTGGACTAAAGAACAAGAAATCGCCAGTCGGCCAATTGTGACTTTGAAAGCCGAGATGGAAAAGAAAGGCTTCGAGATCGGAAGGAAGTTGGACCGTCTTTTGGAAGCTCATTTGGATGGGATTATTGAAAAGACCGAATACCGATTGAAGAAGGAAAATTTACTCAAAAAGAAGGTCGAGTTGGACGAGGAACTGAAGAGAGCCGAGAGAGGGGCAATCGGTTGGCTCGAACCCTGCCGGGAGTTCCTGGTGGCGGCTCACAAGGCCCACGCCGTGGTATCCGAGGGGAATTTAGAAGCCCAAAAACTCATACTGCAAAATCAGATCGGCTCGAACCTGCGACTGGCGGCCAAAACCCTGCATTTTGATTACCGGTTGCCGTGGCGGCGGCTCGCCGCCACGGCCCGGTGTTCCAACTGGCGGAGGGGGTGGGATTCGAACCCACGGTACCCTTACGGGCACGCTAGTTTTCAAGACTAGTGCCTTCAACCACTCGGCCACCCCTCCTAAATTTGTTTCTCAAAGTATCAAGGTATCAAGGTGATTTCGTCCACCCTATCCATGACCTTCCACGTTCCTCCTCGAGATTGGATCATAGGCTCCCGAAGCGAATCCTTGCCTTTATTTGGATCTTCTCTCGTTACTTCACGCACGACGCCCTTCACTTTGACTTTTTTTCCAGCAAAATGAGCTCGAGTTTGCCCCCTCTTTTCTAAATCCGCATCATTAAAAATATGAACCCCTTCAAGATAAAGACCGTCTTTCACTTCCTCAATAAGACCTTCCAGAATCGTAATCTTTTCCACATCTTTTGCCTGAGTCGTGACTGTTGAAAAAAAGATGAAAGCCAAGAAGAAAGCTAGAATTTTCATTTTTTTGAACCTTGTTTAGAAACAATATTAAACGTCGCGGTCGCCATGGCGACGGGGCGTTTTTCACTTTCTCGGTAGAGCAAAGCGTGAATAACACAAAGACGTTTGCCGCGAAAAATCACTTTTGAATGGCAAATCAGTCTCGAACCCGGATCAAGGGGTTGAAAATAGTTCACCTTCAATTCCACGGTCGAACAATAATCCTGCGGCCCCATTGTCGTGAAGACCGCGGCGCCGCAGGCGAAGTCGAAAAATCCGGAGACGACGCCGCCATGGATGCGGCCCGAGGGAGAAATGTGATCCTCGCGCAAATTCAATCCCAACCACGCCTGGCCTTTTTTGTATTTGATCACGTCGTAACCCAGCCACGCCCCGTATTTGTCGGGGAGACTGTAATTCCTAAGCGAGATCGTTGAGCTTTTTGAATTTTTCATTTTCTTCGCGTGCATGCCCGGCTCACACCATGGGTCTTACATCGTGTCAAACCGAGAATGGATCGGACTTGTCGGCTAAGATTTGAAACTCTTCCATCGCCTTCGCGATCACGTCGGCCGTGATTTGGCCTTTGTTTTTCAAACGCGAAAGCACCGCGATCACGATGAATTCCGCATCGATTTCGAAGAAGCGGCGCAAAGCGCTTCGCGATTCGCTGCGCCCCATGCCGTCGGTGCCCAGAGGGAAAAAATCGGGGACCCAGCGCGCGATTTGCTCGGGCACGATCTTCATCCAGTCAGAAGCCGCCACAACGGGCAGGTCTTTCAACGCATCCGCAAACCACGGAGTCTTTGGATTTTCGAAAGGATGAAGGAGATTCCGACGGTCGATGGCCAAGGCTTCGCGCCGAAGCTCGGAGTAGCTCGTCGCGCTCCAGACGGAGGAGCCGACACCGAATTTTTCTTCCAATATTTTTTGCGCTCTCAGCACTTCTATCAGGATCGACCCGCTGCCCAAAAGATGGACTTGCGGCGGTTTTTTAGAATCCCGGAAACGGTACAACCCACGCAGGACGCCTTCTTCGGCGTTTTCAGGCATGGGCGGCATCGGATAATTTTCGTTTTGCAGCGTCAGGTAATAAATCCAATCTTCGTTCTTCTCATACATCGTGCGGATGCCATTCTGAATGAGGAGGGCGACTTCGTAGGCGAAGGCCGGTTCATAACTGCGAATGCGCGGAAACGCGCTCGCCAGGAGCAGGCTATGCCCGTCTTGATGCTGAAGACCTTCTCCCGCGAGTGTGGTGCGTCCGGCGGTCGCTCCCAGCAAAAAACCGCGCGCGCGCGAATCTTGCAGCGACCAGATCAGGTCGCCCACGCGCTGAAAGCCGAACATCGAGTAGAAAATGAAAAATGGGATCATCGGCAGATCGTGCGCCGATCCCGCGGTACCCGCGGCGGAGAAAGAGGCCAACGCCCCGGCCTCCGTGATACCTTCTTCCAAGACCTGGCCTTCTTTCGATTCGCGATAAGAGAGGACCATCTTCGAATCGACAGGTTCATAGAGCTGGCCCACGCTCGAATAAATACCAACCTGCTTGAACAACGGATCCATGCCGAACGTGCGCGCCTCGTCGGGGATGATCGGAACGATTTTTGGGCCTAATTCCGGATGCCGCAGAAGTTTGGAGAAGAGTGAAGCGAACGCCATGGTGGTCGAAACGGCGTGGCCTTCTCCCGTACCTTTAAGAAACTCGGAAAAATCCTTCATGGCGAACGTCGGCAAGAAATGCTTCACAGGAGACCGGCGCGGGATAAAACCTCCGAGCGCGCGGCGGCGGTTGAGTAAGTATTCAATCTCGGGACTTCCGTCAGGTGGTTTGTAAAAAGGCGTGTCCTTCAAATGTTTGTCCGCGACGGGGATCTCGAAGCGGTCGCGGAATTGCTTGAGCTGGGCTTCGTTTAATTTTTTCTGCTGGTGCGTGATGTTCAAGCCTTCGCCCGCTTCGCCCAGCCCGTAACCCTTGATCGTCTTCGCGAGTACGACGGTCGGGCGGCCGTTCATGGCGGTCGCGGCCTTGAAGGCGGCGTGGATTTTTTGCGAGTCGTGGCCGCCCCGGCCGAGTTTCCGTATCTTGTCGTCGCTTAAGCTTTCCACGAGCTTCGAAAGTTCGGGGGATTTGCCGAAAAAATGGTTCCGCGTGTACGCTCCGGATTCGACCACGTACTTTTGATAATCGCCGTCCAAGGCTTCCAGCATACGCGCGGCCAATACACCGGACGCGTCGCTTTCCAGCAGTGCATCCCAGTCGCGCGACCAGATGAGCTTGACGACGTTCCACCCCGCGCCGCGAAAGACCGACTCGAGCTCTTGGATGATCTTGCCGTTACCGCGCACCGGACCGTCTAAGCGTTGAAGATTGCAATTCACGACGAAGATCAAATTATCCAAGCCCTCGCGAGCCGCAATCGCAAGAGAACCCAGCGACTCGGGCTCGTCCATCTCGCCGTCGCCTAAAAAAGCCCACACGCGCGAACCGTCGGTGTTGCGTAGTTTCCGGTCGCGGAGGTAACGATTGAACCGCGCCTGATAAATCGCCTGCAAGGGCCCGAGCCCCATCGAGACCGTGGGATATTCCCAAAAATCCGGCATGAGCCAGGGATGCGGGTAGGACGACAGGCCTCCCTCCAGCTCACGGCGAAAATTTTGAAGCTGGGCTTCGGTGATGCGGCCTTCGAGAAAAGCTCGTGAATAGACGCCGGGCGTCGCGTGACCCTGAAAAAAAATCAGGTCGCCACCACCCATGGCCGAGTGCCCGCGGAAGAAATGATGAAAAGCCACTTCGTAGAGGTTTGAAGACGACGCGTAGGTCGCGATGTGACCGCCGATACCGGGTTCGCGGCTGTTCGCACGCACGACCATGGCCATGGCGTTCCAACGGACGATATTGCGAATACGCCTCTCGAGTTCTTCGTCGCCGGGATACGGCGGCTGTTCCGATGCGGGAATCGTATTGACGTAAGGGGTTTCAAAAGGAAACGCGCGGCGGGACATTTTCCGAATATACCAGTCCCAAACAAAAAAGGCCACGCAGCTTTCGCCGCGTGGCCTTTCCGTAAATCACGAATGACTTATCTATCCCAGATCAGGATTTCGATGCGACGGTTCTTCGCACGTCCTTCGGGATTGTCCTTGCCATCGACCGTGTTCGGGGCGATCGGCTCGCTCTCGCCACGTCCTTCAGACGTGATGCGCGAAGAGCTAATACCTTGACCCACGAAGTAATTGACGACCGAGGCGGCACGGCGCTCGGATAGGCTTTGGTTATAGGCGTCGGAACCATGGGCATCGGTGTGACCGACGACCTTGATCTTCACGACTTTGGCGGACTTGAGCTCGGCCACGTTCTTTTCGAGTATCGGAATCGAATCGGGGCGGATGTTGGCTTTGTCGTAATCGAAGCGGATACCCTGAAGAATAATCTTGCGGGGTTCAGCCGGGGCGCCGAAACCGTACCAGCGCTGTTTCTTGCTGTAAGGTTCGTGATCCGACTTCCAAGCATCCGGATTCGACTTTTCGTCGATGCCGTGCGTACGTTCGCAAGACAGGTTTCCGCGGACGGACCGGCAGCTATCCGGCTCATTGGACACGGGGACGCGGGTCGCGGCCTCGGGTTGTTGATGCGTCGCTTTAGCGGCGGGCATCACTGCAAGCGTGCTCAACGCGAAGGCAAACGCCGTGGCGCCGAGTAAGTGGCTTCTCTTCATTTTTATCCTCCTTGTGGATTCTTTTTTAAAAGCGAACCTTAAAGTTCTAAATTTAAGGGCGCATAAAACCATAAAAGTTTATCTCTGACAACGTTTCATTTAGGGTGCGGTCTTTATGAATCCTCCCTCCGCTGTGATCCTCTTCGACGGCGTCTGCACTCTCTGCGACGCGGGAGTCAATTTCATCCTGTCGCGGGACCCGAAGGCTTATTTTCGTTTCGCTTCCCTACAGTCGGAGGCGGGGCGAAAAATTCTTAAATCCCTGGGGTTGCCCGCGGAGGCGATGGACACCATGGTATTGGTCGAAGGGGATCGTTTTTACCTGCGCTCTTCGGCGGCACTGCATATCGCCCGGCGTTTACGCGGCGCTTGGCGGCTTTTTTCGATTTTTTTAGCGGTTCCGGCGCCCATTCGGGATTTTTTCTACGACATCGTCGCGAAAAACCGTTACCGCTGGTTCGGGAAAAAAGATTCCTGCCTCGTGCCAAGGCCGGGAGTCATGGAAAAGTTTAGGGAAAGGTTTTTGGATGACGCCGACTAAGACCGGAAACGACAAAAAGAATAAAAGCCCCAAAACCGACGAACCTCAGCGGCTTCAGAAAATCCTGGCGCAGGCCGGGATCGCCTCGCGCCGTGAGGCCGAGCAGATGATCTTGGCCGGCCGCGTCTCGATCAACGGCACCGTCGTCCGCGAATTAGGCACCAAATCGAATCCGGCCCTCGAAACGATCGCCGTCGACGGGAAGCCCATCCACGGCGCCGAGCAAAAAGTCTACGTGGCCTTCAACAAACCTGTCCACGTCATGGTCACGCGTTACGATCCCGAAGACCGCCCGACTGTTTTCGATTATTTGAAGGAAATCCCCGAACGCATCAACTACGTCGGCCGCTTGGATTTCGACTCCGAAGGTCTCCTACTCTTCACGAACGACGGCGACTTGCTCGCGCGCCTCACGCACCCGCGCTACGAAGTCCCCAAAACCTATCACGCCAAGGTCCAAGGCCGGATCACGCAACAAACGATCGATCGCATCGCGCGCGGCGTCGACGTCGGCGATTTCACGGCCCAACCCTCCGAAGTGAAGATCCTCAAGGAAAACCCGAACAATACCTGGGTCGAAATCATCCTAAAAGAAGGCAAGAACCGCGAAGTCCGGAGAATTTTCGAGACGTTGGGATTCAACACGCTGCGCTTGGTCCGGGTCTCCGTGGGTGCCATCTCTCTCGGAGAATTACCGGCGGGGCGCTGGAGATCGCTCTCCGCGGAGGAAGTAAAAATGATCACTGAATCTTCAGCTTCAGACCCAAGGCCGCGGCGATCCTGATGAAGTTCGAGAGACGGATGTCTTTGCCGGATTTAAAATTGCTGATCGATACCATGCTTAATCTGGAAGATTCGGCTAATTCACGAATTGTCATATGCTTTTGGGATAAGCGATTCATAATAACACTTACGGCCTGCCCCAAATTTTCAATCTTTTGCATCTCTAAATTCTCTTGAATTGATTCGCCCATGATCTTTTTTGTGATCGATTTGTATTGAGGATCTATTTCTGCGAATTTCTCGATATTGGCTCTTTGCAGCCTGGTAATGAAAAGAAAATTAATAACCAAAGGAGACACAATTTCTGAGACTTTATCAAAACTATAAAGCGCCGTTTTCTTGAAAATTTCCCATGTTCCTTCTGTCAAACGCTCGAAAAATTCCCACGCCTCATCATCAGAAGGTTTCTTCTCAAATTGAATATGGATAAGAGGCGGTGGCTCCACGTTCTCCATTCCACAGTGAATAATGCGACTTTTTATACAGAGCTGCAGTGCATTGACGAATAAATCCAATTCATCTTTAGAAGGCAGAACAAGAGGGGCCGTGGGCGACGTCATAGAGTGGCATCCCGATATAATTGAACAATATCCTTGATAGAACGTGCTTCTTGAACTTGCTTCAGCCGCTTCTCCAGAGCCGCGGCTTCTAGGGCATTTGGAAGAGGAACAAGTCGTTTCAACTTATTCTTTTTTAAGCGACCAACCGCAATCGATACGGATGTAGAGCGAGTTTTGGAGAGTTCTTTGGGGAAACCAATCTCAAAGTAACGCAAATAATCGGGGATGCTTCCGTTATACTTAAGGAAACAATGTGCAGAATCGATGAGAATGATTTCCCGACGAATATAGTCGAAAAGATAATTCGCATCATGCCTGTCGATCTGACCCGTGAGCCAATCAAAGAGCGAACAATTGAAAACACAATCCGCTTGAAAATCCATTCGTCCCTGACTGGTCGAAAACTGACGAGCATCGGGAAGATTGAACCATATTTGAACCGTAGTGAATTTATCCAAAAGCCAAAGCTGAGGGACCGCCAAACTCAGACTTTTCGCAAGCCGGTAAGCCCAATATTCTCTCTCGGCTAAGGTCCCTGTTTTTTCGTCAATCCGGCAATCAATGTGGTTTTGAAGAGATGATCTTTTTAAAAAAAGCTTTCCCCGTGAGGTAAAATAAAGGGCTTGCGTCGCTGTCTGACCGCGGGAAGGATAGTTCTTGGTCGCAAGAGGCAGTCTGCTGCCTTTTTCAATAAGCCTACGAACCTCAACGGGTGACACATGAAGAAACATTGACAACGATAATATCACATAAAGCTTTCTTTATCAAAGAGAACTTTATAAATTATGCGTCTCGGCGATATTTGATTCAAGCGTCAGCGAAGCAAAATCCTTCTTCACGTATTCCCAACGCTTCTTGATCTCGTTGACCGTGCCCTGCACGATGGTGGGCTTCTCGATGCGGTAATGCAGGTAGTAAGGCACCACGCAGCCGCAGCGGTCGCAGTCGGCCTTGGGCCCCAACATGCATTTTTCTTTCACCTCGCCGTGGGTCGTCAGCGAGTGGCCTTTTTTCTCAAAGATGCAATTGTCCGTCACTTTTTTGGAATTGTACGACTTCATCAACTCGAGCACTCGGTCCGGCATCGCGATGAAGTCGCCGTAGGTTTTCTTCAACTCCTTCAACTGATCGAGAACCGCATCGCGCCTCTCCCAACCGATGAAGAGATTGTCGTCCAGGCCCTGGATCGGCGTATAAAAATCGAACATGATGCCTTTGAGATGCGTGGTCGTGGCCCAGTCGCGCACGACTTCCTCGATCGTATCGACGTTGATCGACGTCACGCACATGGCGCCCGTCACATGCAGGTCCTTGCGGCTCACGTTTTTCTTCATGAGCTGGTACAGACCTTTTTGGCGGCGCATTTTTTCGTGAGCCTCTTCGCTGCCATCGATCGAGACGTGATAGTAAACGTCCTTCCAGTCTGGCAGAGGCATCGTGCCATTCGTGACGATCAGGTTATGCAGGAAATGTTTCTTGCAGCGTTCGATGATGCCGCGGCGGAGCAGCGGCTCGCCGCCCACCCACGTGCAGCTGTGCAAGAATTTTGACTTCTCCTTCATTTCCAGGATGCGCTTTTCCCAGCCGTCGGCGTCGAGCGTCCCCTCCTGCTCCTGCTCGAAGAAATAACAATGTTCACAGCGCAGGTTGCACTGGTCGGTCACGTCGACGGAAATAAACGAACCTTTTGGAAATCCCACGGTGAAAAAAAAGATCTGAGGGATCAGGTGATATTGGAGAAAAGGTTTTAAAGCTTCCGCCGTTTCGGGCGTATTTTCCTGGGTTGACATGAGCTTCCGTGCGTAGTGCATTTCCGTTTCCGTAGCAAGGGGCTAGGCTGTTATGATTGTTTTGACGAATTTTGAAAGCGGCGAGCTGGAAATCAAGGCGGGAGGTCTGCCTCCGTATCGCCTCGTGCGCGAGTCGGCGAATCGCCTGATCTTATCCGCGCGGATGCATACGGTCTCGGATTTTGTGGATCAACTACCGCTCTTCATTCCTTCGGAAGACATTCTCTCTCACCTGAAAAAACATTTTGAAAAACTAACCACCAAAACCGATCAGTGGAACTTCAAAGAAAAGTTCGCCCGTCTTCAGACACTCGTGAAGGATTACGTCCCTAAAAATCCCACCGCCGTGGCGGAAGTCGTGACGTTAGAGGGCTAATTGTCGGCTCCAAAAATAAACAAGCGCCGGCGCATTCCCCGAAATGTTTATCTCTTAGGTTTATTGAGCTTCTTCAACGACGTCACCTCAGACGCCATCGTGCCTCTTCTGCCGTTATTTCTGGGAACCATGGGCCTGGGTGTGCGTTTCTTGGGCGTGATGGAAGGATTGGCGGATTCGCTTTCGAATATTCTCAAACTTTATTCCGGCCGGCTCGCGGATCGTACGGGCAAGAGCAAGCCTCTGACGGTCGCGGGTTACGGGCTTTCCACCTTTATACGGCCGTTCTTGGCCTTGCCGATTCCTGCAGTCACCATCACCGTCCGGCTTCTCGATCGCGTCGGCAAAGGCATCCGCACGGCGCCACGCGACCGACTGATCACCGACTTCGTCGAAAAAAAACACTGGGGCGAGGCTTTTGGTATTCAGAGATCCATGGATCATGCCGGGGCGATCGTAGGACCTTTGGTGGCGACCTGGCTGCTGTCGACGTATCACATGAGTTACTCGACTCTTTTTCTCATCGTCTGCGTCCCATCCGCACTCTCTCTCCTCTTCATTCCTCGGCTGATTCAAGACACACCGTTCCGGGAGAAAAATAAAAGTCCGATGGCCCCATGGAAATCTCTGCCTTCGCCTCTGAAAAAATATATTTTTCTGATCTTCTTAGTCGCTTTCAGCACGCCCTCGGAACTTTTTCTCATGATGCGCATCAAAGACTTGGGCTTCGCCCCGGCCCTCCTTCCGATGGCCTGGCTCGTCATGACCGTCGCTTCTTTTTTTTCGGCCTACTGGGGAGGACGATTGTCCGACCGCTGGAGCCGGCGGCGCACGATGGGCTTGGGCTGGTTGATTTTCGCCTTGGTTTATTTGGGGTTCGCTTTCAATACGCAACCCGGCTTCGTCTGGATCCTCATGGCAGGCTACGGCATCCAAATGGGAATCGTCGAACCGGCCGAGAGAGCGTACCCGGCCCTCGTGGTGCCGGAATCGATGCGCGCAACGGCGATCGGTTGGTTCTATTTCGCCTATGGAATGGGTCTCCTGCCGGCTTCGCTGATCTTCGGACAGGTTTGGAAATACGCGGGCCCGCAACCCGCTTTTTTAATCAACGTCGGCATCACGCTCGGCACCTTAGGCCTCCTTTTCTTTCTTCCTTCGGACCGGAAATCTTAAAAAGAGAACCGGTGGAGTAAATTTCTCGCACCCTTCGGACGAGGTTTTCGATAAAAGAAGGCTATGGCGCTTTCAGTCATTCCTCCAAACGTCATTCCTCTCTGGAATCAAACATCTTCTGCCTTGCTTAAGACCGCTGGGGAGATACTGCCTCCTCGTTATCAAAAAACCGTCACCTCGTTTATCATCGGGCACGCAAATCCTACGGAAGCGATGGAAGCGATCGAAGTTATCCTCAGAAATCCAAGGTTGAAAAGTCTCTTGTTGGGTTGCAGTTTCCCGCTACCTTACAATCGTTTTTCGCGCCCAAAGCATTTGCGTTGTCCTTCCACGACAAACACACCGACGTTTCGTATCCAAGAATTAACAGAAGCCCTGCGGAGCGCCTTGGAGTCGAGAAAATTTGAAGACGTCCTCACCTTAGGGGGCGAACTTCAGGCTTTGGAAACGGTGCACTTCGGTGCCGTAACGGCGCAGACTTTGTCTTTTTTGGGCAGGGCGCATCGAAAGACTCAAAATTTTACCGAAGCTTTGGCCCTACTCGATCACTCTTTGGATATAAGGGAAGATGCCTTCACACTTTATGAAATAGGAATCGTCTTCCGTCATTTAGATCGACTAGAGGACTCCGCAAGCGCCTTGAGAGACACCTTGGTCTTCGACGACAAAAACCCAAAATACCTCTGCGCCTTGGCAATCACCTTGAGAAAAATAGGGGATCCGGAATCTTTGCAGGAATCCGTAGGACTTTTGCATCAAGCCATTGCCTTATGCCGGGAGGACAGAAGGTCTTCTTATATTTTTGAATATGGCATGACACTTCGAAGAATGAGCCTCTTAGAAGAAGCCGAAAAAAAATTCAGAGAATGTATCGTACTCAGCGCAGACAATATCGAGCACAAAAACGTATCTAAATTTCTCCTAGCTTCCACCCTACGCGACTTGGAGCGTATGCACGAAGCTTACGACCTTTTGATGGAAATCACTTTCGATGCGCCGTCGGTGGAACGCTACCAAAACGTTCTCTCCGACGTTTCTCGCTTGATGAGGAAAAGATTCGACCTCAAGGCCAGCTTGAATCGTATCCAAAAACATCAAGACGAAAATCATCCGGGACGAGCCGAGAATCTCTTACGTGAATTGAACTTGGATCTTCAAAAAGAAAAATTTGTTTCACCACTCATCCTCTCCGACCTATTACATCAGCTTCTCCAAACCGGCCGCCAAGACGGGGCTGTAAAAATCCTCGAAGAAAGCCTCCTGGCTCTTCCTTATTGGATGGATAAGGGCGATTCGGATCTCTGCAATACTTGGAAAGAACTGCTTCTCAAACTAAGAGAACCCGGCCTTAAAGGAATCAAACCGATCCTCAAGAAGTTACGGAACGCAGAAAGGAGCTCTCTCCGTCTGATTTCTTCACTGCCTGAAGACGAGCTGTTACGATCGCCGGTGTTTCAACGAAATGACGTTGTGTTTCAATGGACCGGCACACCCATAAATTTATCTTCAAGCCACGTCGGTTGATGCAAACTTTACCGGATCACCGACGAAATCGTTTCGAATTTCGCTTCTACTTTTCCGAGCACGCATTTCCGCGAAGGAAACGCGGCTCCTATAGCCGCAATGTCCCACGATCTTGCCAACAGCCTCAGAGAGGCGACTCCATCCCTCCCCACTCCACGACCGTAAACCCTTTTCTCTCGAACGACTTCAACGTTTGCTCCTTGATTTTGACTGGCTCCTGCATTCCCTGAAGCACCATGAATATCCGCAGCACGCTATCCGGATTCGGCGTAATCGTCAGAGGCGCCGTGTCTGTATACTCGCTTCCGGCAAAATGGACGAGATTGTACGGATTTTTTTCCATCTTCGGCATCCAATACACGATGAACTCGTTATATTCCTTCGGCGTCAGGCCCAACGTTTTCAAAGTCTTTTGCAAAAATATCTTCGTATCTTCACCCCTCACCACAAAACCTTCGGAGAGATCATAATGAGGCGGCATGGCAGGACGACCTTCCCAAAAAAGATAATTGTATTCCTGTCCGTCCGCACGGTTCACTAGACGGCCGTTGGGAAAAGCCGTCACTGACCAGCCCCTAAGTTCAAAGTCATAATTCGGATAATGGGCCACCAACTCACCCTGATAATCCAAGCGGACCTCCACGTTCTGAATTGTGGACGGATAAAGATAAATGACGGGTTTTTCATCGATCACTTTCCGGCTCGTGGCCATACAAGACTCCAACTTCCCGCTTTGATTTTCAGCTATTTTTTTAAGGCGTTGCTCCCAATCTTTTTGAAAACTAAATGCAAGGTTGATAAAAAATCGGCGGGATTTCTTTTGGATCGGCAAAACTACTGCCGTGGGCATGTCATTTTTAATATTTTGAACCGCCTTTTCTGCCTTCACTCGGCTTGAAAAAGAGAGGCTGCAGGAAAGGTCTATTTCTTTAAAATTCGAAGTTTCAGCTGAAGCCGAGAGAGGAAACATGATGAGAAAAGCGATTATTTTAAAACTCTTCATTAACATCTCCTGCCTATAATCCTCCTGCTTTGAGTGGTATTCAGAATAGTTATCTCTCGGTTGCCACCGACACCTTTGATTTATCCTTTAGATGTCTCCTAGCCCAGACAAGCTGGATAAGTGACTAATTCATTCCTTCGGAGACTCCCTCAGAAGCTTCCTCAACACATAGGCCATCACCCCGCCGTGACGAAAGTATTCAACTTCTTGAGGAGTATCGATACGAACTTTCGTCGAAAATGTCTTTTGGCTGCCGTCTTCGGTCGTGGCGATGACTTTGAGTTGGCGATTAGACCGAAATTGATTTTTTACACCATCGGCCAAACCTTTGATTTCCAAAACTTCATGACCGGTGAGGCCTAAGCTTTCGATATTTTGACCGCCGACGAACTCTAGAGGAAGGATACCCATGCCGACTAAATTACTGCGATGGATGCGTTCGTAGCTCTCCGCGATAACAGCCTTGATCCCTAGCAGCATTGGACCTTTTGCAGCCCAATCGCGCGAGGAACCGGAACCGTATTCTTTGCCTGCGAGGATAACGAGAGGTATTTTTTTGGATTGGTATTTGAGTGACGCATCAAAAATCGACATTTGTTCGCCGTCGGGGAGATGCTGAGTCACGCTGCCTTCGGTATTCGGCACTAATTTATTCTTGAGCCGGACATTCGCAAACGTCCCACGCATCATGACTTCGTGGTTGCCGCGTCGGGCGCCGTAGGAATTAAAATCCTCCGGACTCACGCCCTGCGCGATCAAGTATTTTCCCGCGGGGCTGTCGATCTTGATCGAGCCGGCAGGCGAAATATGATCGGTCGTAATACTATCACCCAAAACCGCCAACACGCGCGCGCCTGTGATGTCAGTGACTTCCTTGGGTTCTAAAGTCAGCCCAGCGAAATAAGGAGGATTACGCACGTAGGTCGAATCTTTTTCCCAGGCGTAGGTGGCGCCTTGAGGGACCTCGAGTCCCTGCCACGCCTCGTCGCCGCGGAAGACTTCGGCGTATTTCGAAACGTACATCTCGCGCGTGAGCGACGAACGGACCGCGTCGTTGACTTCCTGTTGCGTGGGCCAGACGTCTTTTAAGAACACCGGCTTGCCGTCGCTGCCGATACCGAGGGGTTCGGTCGTAAGATCGACGTCGACCGATCCCGCGATCGCGTAAGCGACCACGAGCGGCGGAGAGGCGAGATAGTTCGCGCGCACGTCTGAATGGATGCGGCCTTCGAAATTCCGGTTGCCGCTCAAGACCGCGGAGACCACCAGCGACCGGTCGCGGATTTCCTTCGTGTATTTTTCCAGTATCGGTCCGCTGTTACCGATGCAGGTCGTGCATCCGTAGCCTACGGTGTGGAATTTCAATTGCTCCAAATACGGCGTCAGTCCGGCTTTGTTCAAATACTCCGTCACGACCTGCGAGCCCGGCGCGAGACTGGTCTTGACCCACGGTTTCGTCGAAAGGCCTTTGGCGACGGCTTTTTTGGCCAGGAGCCCGGCGGCGACCAAGACCGACGGATTGGACGTATTCGTGCAGCTCGTGATCGCGGCGATCATGACGAGACCGTCTTTGAGTTCGCCTTCGCCCGTGGCCGAGGCCGCACCCTTCACGCGGATTTCGGGCAGTTTCGCGGTAAATTCTTTTTTGACCTGGCCTAAAGCCACACGGTCTTGGGGACGACGCGGACCCGCGAGGCTGGGTTCGACGTCGGCTAAGTCCAATTCCAAAGTATCGGCGTAGACGGGATCCGGCGTGCCTTCGGCGTAAAAAAGCCCTTGTTCCTGCAGGTAAGCGCGCACGATCTCGATCTGGTCTTTAGGACGTCCGGAAAGTTCCAAGTACCGCAGCGTCTCTTCGTCGACCGGGAAAAATCCGCAGGTCGCTCCGTATTCCGGCGCCATATTCGCGACCGTCGCACGGTCGGCGAGCGACAAAGCCCGCGCTCCGGGACCGTAAAATTCCACGAATTTTCCGACGACGCCTTTTTTGCGCAGGAGTTGCGTGACGGTCAGCACGAGATCGGTGGCCGTCACGCCTTCTTTGAGTGACCCGAAAAGCCGGAATCCCACGACCTCAGGAATCAACATCGACGTGGACTGGCCCAGCATCGCGGCCTCCGCCTCGATACCGCCGACGCCCCAGCCCAAGACGCCCAGGCCGTTGATCATCGTCGTATGGGAGTCCGTCCCGATCACGCTATCCGGATAGGCCCAGGTGTCACCGCCCGCGTCCAAGTTCGTCATCACGACGCGCGCGAGGTATTCGAGATTCACCTGGTGCACGATACCGGTGTCCGGCGGGACAACTTTGAAATTCGTGAAAGAATCCTGGCCCCAGCGTAGGAAGGCATAGCGCTCTTGATTGCGCTGAAATTCAAGTTTCGCATTGATACCCAGCGCCTCGGGAGAGCCGAACGCGTCGACCTGCACCGAGTGGTCGATGACGAGTTCCACGGGCTGCAGCGGATTGATCTTGGTCGGATCCCCGCCCATGAGCTTCATGGCGTCGCGCATCGCGGCCAAATCCACGACCGCCGGAACGCCCGTAAAATCCTGCAAGAGGACGCGCGCCGGCATGAATGCGATTTCTTTTTCCAGCTTTTTGGAAGGATCCCAACCCGCGAGCGTCTCGATGTCGGCGGCCTTCACGACGTCGCCGTCTTCGAGACGAAGTAGGTTTTCCAGAAGGATTCTCAGGGAAAAAGGAAGCTTGGAAGGCTCGAACCCTTTCTTCCGAAGCGCATCCAGACGCGCGATGCGGAACGTCCGGCCCTTGACGGTGAATGCCGAGTGGGAAGCGAAACTATTGAGTGGTGTCATGGCGCGGAACTTAACTCAGCTGAAGGTAAGGTTCAAAATAAAATGTAGGGGGGATCTTAGAGGGTCCTGGAATATTCCTCGATCTCTTTCTTCCAAACGGGCACGCCGCAGTAGCGGTCGCCTTCGGGGCAATAGGGGCGTTCACCGGCCTCTTTGCGGAGATAACACGGGGCCAAAATGTGTTGGGCGATCCGGGGATGGATCTCCTTGACCTGCTTGATCTCGTCGATCGTCGCGAAGAAGATCTCTTCCTGGGCGTCGTAGCAGGCACGCACTTTCCATTTGTGGTGATGATTTAGAAGATCGCCGGATTCCTCGAAGCGGATCGGAAAGGCGTTGGGCAGGAGATACAATGCGAACTCCGGAGAAACACCGTCGCTTAAGAGGTCGTTGATGGCGGCGAAGAGCGTCTCCATGGTCTGCGCGTAGACCTGCCGCACGCCGTCGTTTTCGCGCACGAGCATGGGTTCAATGAAGTCAGGCTTGCCCGAATAATGCGCCCAGAGGATCGGGCGGGACGCCGGCGTCATGCGGTGGCGCTGATCCTGCGAATCGGCCGTGTGCGAGATTTTTTTACGGAACGTATAATGAGGATGCGACATGGTGCGCGTGAGCTTCGAGAGCGTCGTAACGTTCAACGTATCGCCGAAGTATTTGTTCTTCGCGGGATTCATGACGAGATCGATGGCGTCCACATCCGACAAACGCGCTTTCGTGAGACCCAAAGTATTACGAATCGACTGCGCCAATGACTCTTCGGCGTTCGCCTTATAATCCGTCAGGAGCGAGACGCGGCCGCCGAGCGAGGCGTCGAATTCTTTGACGAAATCCTGAGCCTGCATCTGGTGGTTTCTATCCACTTCCAGGCGCTGGAAAATCTGAAACTCGGGCGTTTCCTCCAACGGCATCGGGTCTTTAAAATCTTTCGCCAAATCGGGGTCGACTTTCAGGACTTCTTCGACCATTCGCTCGATCACGTAGGCCTGCTCAAACGGCGTGTCGAAAATACGGCAGAGACGCCGGTAGCGCATCAGCGTCAACGCGCTGAACGAATGATAAAGATACGCGTGCGTGGCCACCGGCAGCACGTAACGAGCGACTTCGTAAGCGCGTTTTTTAAGCTTCACGTCGTAATTCACGCCGTTCTTCGCGCGTGCGGGGAAGAGGCCGAAAAACCGCTTCTGGATATCCGGCATCAGGATCTCGATCAATTGCTGGTATCGCTCCATCGCGAAATCCACCGTCGCAACATATTTTTTGGCCTGCATCTCACTTAACGGCGGTACAGTGTAATTCCCGCGTGAGACCTTGACGTAACGCTGGCTGACCTGTTCAGAATTGTAAAAAGGATGGGAGTGCAAAAACGACCAGACGAATTGCCGCGAGACTTTGTCCAAGGCAAAAACGAACTGCGCGTGCTGGCGCGTAGTCAGGTGGCCCGCCGCGAGCGTCGATTCGCCGATCTTATCGCGTAATGCGATCGCCTTTTCGTCCTTCACGACGTCCTCGCGCGTAATGATACCCTTCGCCGAATAGCAGGTCCGCGCAGTCGCGATCGCCAAATTATAAGGCTCTTGCACGACGCCTGCGAGCATCACGACGGGCGGTTCGGAGAGAAAATTTCGGGAGTCTTGCGAAGACACAGACGACGGACGGTAGTCGGACCGAAGCCATGAAATCAAGGACGTTCTGGCGGTCTTTTCAGAGCGGAATGCCGGAGAGCAGGAACAAGTATCGCGCCGCGAGTTCGCCGATGAAAATGAACGCGATCGCGACGTACATAATGCCGGTCGCGGACTGGTTCGACCCGATCTTGGCCGTTCCCCAGATCAAGCCGACGACGACCGCCGGGATGAAGAGGCCGACTAAGACGCGTTGCCAGAAGAAAATGCCGTGGCCCTGGATCGAAATCAGCGACTCGAGGAAATTCGTGCCCGGACGGATGTATTCCTTCGACACCCAAAGCGTCGCGCCCACAGCGAGGATCCGGAACGCGATGATCGCGATCAAGATCCAGGCCATCGAGACCAAGAGCTTGCGCGGCATGTCGGTACTGACCAGGTAATGATGCCCGAACATCATGCCCGCCAGGAACCCTCCCAGAGCCAACGACGCGGACAGGAAGTTAAGCGTCAGAAGTAACGTCTGCGCCCAAGCCGGCGGAAGGGCGGGACGGAACAGCATCGCGTCGCAAACGATCGCGACGACACCAAGCACGCTTAAGGCGATGATTTCCCAACGCGCAACGTCCGCACCCTGGAACCGTCGCCGGAACCAAAATACGAAGCACCCTCCCCCGAAGATATAGAAGAGAACCGTCGCCAAACGCCGACGGCCCTCATCGACGACGACGGGGCCGAATATTTCCGGCAGATGGAACTCCGAGCGGTGCAGGAAGAAAAGCCCGATCGCAGTAAAAAGCAGGGCCCAGAAGCTGATGGATTCGTAGAACCTCGGATCGACCGACTTCGGCGGCAGCAGCGCCACCGTCACGACCATGCCCACGGCCATTTGCAGTAGGAAAACCACTAAGATGAATGCGATCGACATGGGCGCTCTCCCACCAGAAGCGTGCCTCGAAATCAAGGATGTTCACGATTCCGTCACGGAAAATTCGCCCAATCGTCCCGCACTCTTTTTCCCCGGCGTGCGATCCCATTCTCAGAGGAACTCTTATGCCCGATCCCATTTCTAGCACTCAAAGCACAGTTCCCACGGCGACGCCCGCCGTTGGGGAAGAGAAAACTTCCGAATCCAAGCCTAAGAAGGCGGCCGGACGTAAAGTCACGGGACATGTGGCCTATCGCCGCACGGATTTGCGGGACGACTCCATCTCTCAAGGCCTCCAGGTCGTCGCCGGCGTGACGTGGCCGTCGGGCTTGCGCCTCCAAGGTGAAGTCAACGTGACGGGCGGTTTCGAAGGTCAAGACAAGGAACTTTCCGCCGCTGCGACGCTGAAAGCCTACTCCGATCTCTGCCGCGGGGACTCCTGCTACAGTGACGTCACCGGGGCCACGCAATATCAGCGGACTTCCCTCAAAACCGAACTCATCCCCGAGCTGCAATACGCCACGAAACTAAGTTCTAAACTCGAATTCGGACTGCGCGCCGGTGTCACCATCACGACAACGACCGGCGAAACGACGACTCTCGTGCACGCTGAACCGAATCCCTTCCCTACCGATGAAAACGGCTGCGTCCCCGGGGACGAGTTTTGCGAGGGTCCGGACGGCCAGCCCATCCCGGTGCCCACGATCGACACGAATAACTACGATCCGCGCATCGCCGAAACCGCCTCGACCAAGTACAAACCACGTCTCGGGGTCAGCCTGAAATACAAGTACTCCGACTCCATCGTTTTTTCCGCGGCAGCCCTCTTCACGAACAAGGACGCTCAGGATCTCGATAAAGTCCTCCGCCTGGAGACGCGCTACCGCCTCTACGCGATAACAAAAAACGCCGAAGTCTTCATTTTGGGCCGCTATGTCGCGCGCGAAGGCGTCGATTCCGTTGATTCGTTCTTCGGTACGAGCTTCAGTTTATAAAAGACAAAGGTAATTTATGAAAAAACGAACACTGACTTTACTCACGGCCTTCCTTCTCTTCGCCGCGGCGACCCACGCCAAGACCACGGCCTTCATCGGCGGCGCTACGGAAGCAGTTAACGACACTCTCTCCCCATTACCGAATGGCGGCGTGACGACGGAATGGTGCGACATCGCGTCTTCGGGCGATTTCGATGGAGACGAAATCAAACCACAAACCCTGCGCGACCGCATCGCGATTTATAACGAAGGCGACGACTGCCGTTTTTACCTTTATTTTCTCTTCCGTAACCAAACCATCCGCATTGCGGAACCCCTCGTGCTCGAGAAAAACCTGCATGACCGCGACCCGAGCCCCACGCGCGAAGTCCTGACCGGCACTTACCTCAGCGGCTACGGCCCGGGCGGCGTGACCGACAAGCTCGGCATCACGATCGACGCCGAAAAAGCCACGGAAGACGCGGGTCAATGCGCGTTCCTGCTCAAAGGCGGGTTTTCAGCGAAACAACAAATCCACGGGATCACCATCATCGCGCGCAGCCAGCGCCAAGCGATCTGCGACGAAAACGGCAACGACCTGCTCTTCGCGGCTTCGCCCAATTTCATCGATCACAGGCTCGGAAAAGACGGCGACTTCAAAGACGTCACGGTTTTTCTCTCGGACCCCGACGATGACAATGACGGTATCACCGATGAAGCAGACCAATGCCCGGGCACCGAAGACGACATTCACGTCAACTCCGTCGGCTGCCCCGACAAGGACCAAGACGGCCTCGCGGACGCGGACGACCACTGCCCCGACGTCTTTGGGCCCGCCGCAAATGAAGGCTGCAAAGAAGCCACGACTCCGGACCCGGACGGCGATGGCAACGACGATCCCGACGGTGACGGCACCACGCCGCCTCCGACGAATAACGACCAAACGCCTCCCCCCCCTGCTGCCGCCGTCACCAGCCAAGGCTGCGGCCTGCAACTGATGCCGGTCGCCACGACGAACGTCTCGCAGGCGGGCCCCGTCATAACGTGGTTACTCTCGTCCGGTGCGCTTTTAGGTCTGCGTTTTTGGAAAAAACGGAAATAGGCGGATTCGATTACTTGGCGGCGGCGAATTTGCCGCGTCCGCCGTGGCGGATGTCGCGGCCCTGAACCATGAAGATGACTTCTTCGGCGATGTTCGTCGCGTGATCCGCGATGCGTTCCAAATCTTTCGAAATCAGCATGAGTCGCGTGGCGGTCGGGGCGGATTGGTTGTCTTTCGACATGAGGCCGACCAGTTCTTTATAAATTTTCGCGTCGAAATCATCGACCGTATCGTCCATCTCGCAGATGCTCTGGGCGAGCACCACGTCTTGCTTCACGAACGCATCCAAAGCCTGCCTCACCATTTCCTGCGCCTTCGTGCCCATGCGCGGCAGATCGACGTAAGGTTTGAGCTGGGGTTCTTTATTCAATTCACAGGCGTGTTCGGCGATATTGACCGCGAGATCTCCCATGCGCTCCAAGTCTTTCGAGGCACGAAGTCCGATCGTGATAAACCGCAAGTCGGACGCGGCCGGTTGGCGCAAGGCTAAAAGGCTTAGGCAAATATCGTCGATCAGAAGTTCGAGACGATTCGCGACGGGGTCGCGACTGATGATCTCTTCGGCGATTTTCGTATCCCGTTCGGTCAGGGCCTTCATGGCCCGCGCGATCATTTCTTCGACCACGCCCCCCATTTCCAAGATCGTATCTTTGAGTTTTTTGAGTTCTTCTTCGAAATTCCGGTCCGTATGCGCCGTCATGTTACCTTCTCTCCTTGTAACTATCCGAACCTGCCCGTGATGTATTCTTCGGTTCTTTTTTCCTTGGGGTTCATGAAAATTTTCTTGGTCCTGTCGTATTCTACCAACTCACCCAGATAAAGAAAAGCGGTATAGTCGGAGACGCGCGCAGCCTGCTGCATGTTGTGGGTCACGATCAGGATCGTCACCTTCTCCTTGATCTGATGCACGAGCTCTTCGATGCGGGCGGTCGCGATCGGATCCAGAGCCGAGGTCGGTTCGTCGAACAAGAGGATCTCCGGATCGGTCGCGAGCGAACGCGCGATGCAAAGCCTCTGCTGCTGGCCGCCGGAGAGATTGAACGCAAGGCCCTTCAAGCGGTCCTTTACTTCCTCCCAGAGCGCGGCGCTACGGAGCGCTTCCTCGACCTTTTCATCCAAGACGCTTTTCTTGTTCACGCCGCGCACGCGCAGGCCGTAAGCGACGTTTTCATAGATGGATTTCGGGAACGGATTCGGCTTCTGAAAAACCATACTGATCCGCATGCGGATCTCGATCGGATCCACGTCGGGACCGATTAGGTTCACGCCGTCGGGGAAAAGACGGATTTCGCCTTCGTATTTCTTGTCCGGATAGAGGTCATGCATGCGGTTGAAGCAACGCAAGTAAGTCGACTTGCCGCAGCCCGACGGACCGATCAAAGCCGTCACGCGATTGGCGACGACGGGCAGGTTGATGTTCTTCAAGGCATGAACAGACCCGTAGTAAAAATTCAGGTCTTTGACTTCCGCCTTCAATTTTTCTTCTTTTTCTTCCATGTCATGATCACCATTTAATACGTTTTCGGAAACGGTAACGTATCACGATCGCAATTGCATTCATCGTGAGCGTCATGACCAGCAATACCAGCCCCGCAGCCGCCGCGTTCAAGTGAAACGCGGCCTGAGGACGCGAGATCCAATTGAACATCTGGATTGGCAACGCCGTATAAGGCGATTTCAACCACTCAAAAGACACGAACGGAAACTGCGTGGTCACCGGCGATCCCGGCAAGAACGCGATGAATGTCAATGCCCCGATCGTAATCAAAGGCGCGCTTTCACCGATGGCGCGAGAAAGCGAAATAATGACACCCGTCAGGATACCGCCCACCGAATACGGCAGAATATGGTGCTGGATGACCTGCCATTTCGTTGCCCCCACCGCCGCCGCGGCTTCTCGAATGCTGACCGGGATCGCACGGATAGCTTCACGGGTCGCGGAAATCACGATCGGAAGCACTAAGAGTCCCAAAGTCAAACCGGCGGTCAACACGCTCTGGCCCAAATGCAGTTTATAGACGAAAAGCCCCAGCGCCATGAGTCCATAGACGATCGAAGGAACGCCCGCGAGGTTATTGATATTGATTTCGATCAACGTCGTGATGCGGTTCTTCGGCGCGTATTCCTCCAGGTAAATCCCGGCCGCGACCCCCAACGGAATCGCCGCACAGGCCGTCACGAACATAATGAGCGAAGTCCCGACCCAAGCCGACAAAATGCCTGCCTTTTCTGGAAAACGGGACGGAAAGGCTGTGAAGAAATCCCAAGACAGGCGCGACGCACCGTCGCGCACCAGATCGGAGATGAGCAGATAAAGCGTCTGCAGGCAGAACAGCATGGCGATCAGGCCCAGTACGGCGAATAGGAAATCCTGGGCCTTGTTTCGAGCGACGATTTTTTGGAGATGCTTCCGCATCAATACGCCTCCTTGAATCTTTTCCTCAAAAAATAACCCATGACATTAAAGATCAAAGTCATCGCCATGAGTGTCAGCCCTGCCGCGAAAATCGTCTGATACCCGACGCTACCGTGGGGCAGATCGCCCAAGCTCACCTGTACGATATAAGCCGTGATCGTCTCCGCCGGCTGCTTGGGGTTCCAGGTCAGGTTCGGCTGCATGCCCGCGGCGATCGCGACCACCATCGTCTCGCCGATCGCGCGCGAAAAAGCCAAGATATAGGCGGCGCTCATGCCGGAAAACGCCGAGGGCATGATGACCTTGACCGCCGTCTGGAACCGCGTCGCGCCCATCGCGTAGGAGCCCTCGCGAATATTCATCGGTACAGCGCGCATGGCATCCTCGCTCAAAGAGCTCACGTAAGGCACGATCATGATGCCGATCACAAGACCGGCCGAAAGCATGTTGAAGCCCGGCAGGTCCGGGATGATTTTTTGCAGCAAAGGCGTCACGAACAGAAGCGCAAAATACCCGTAGACCACGGTCGGCACCGCGCTCAACAACTCGAGCATCGGCTTGACGACCTCACGCACTTTGTGGGGTGCGTATTCGCTGAGGTAAATCGCGACCAAGGTCCCGACCGGCACCGCTAACGTCAGCGCCACGATCGTCGTCACGATGGTCCCGGAGATGAGCGGAAGAATCCCGTAGTGAGCCTCGGAAAAAAGCGGAGTCCATTGCGTATCGGTGAAAAAATCCTTCAAAGAAACATTCTGAAAAAAACCGATCGATTCGTAGACCAAAATGCCGACGATCCCCACCGTAATGAGGACGGAAGAAAAGGCCGCTAAGAACAGCAGTCCTTGAATGCCTTTCTCCGCCCAGTAGCGGCGCTTGGCCTTCGCGGAAAATAAGAGGGGGCCGTCCATTTCCATGGCGGCCCCCTCTAACGTGTTCGGCAGATCAATTGCCACAAGTTTTAGAACGTCCTTAAAACTTAGCTTCCTTGGCCAAAAGATCCTGGATCTTCAGACCGACTTCGGAGTGGCCCGCAAAGACCGTTCCCAATTTTCTTTTTTGGAAATTCGCCGTGGCCATCGAATACGCTTCGGCGGGAAGGGCGATGTATTTGACCGACGGGACCAATGTCGCGGCCTTTTGCAGGTAGAACTCCACGAACTCCTTGACCGCGGGTTTATCGATCGATTTTTCGCTCACATAAATAAAGATGGGGCGCGACAGCGGCGCGTACGTCCCATTTTCGACGGTCTGAGGGCTGGGCAAAACCGCGCCCTTGCCCTGATCGATGCCGACGGCTTTCAGCTTCGACTGGTTTTCCGCGTAGTAGGCGTAACCGAAATAACCCAAGGCGTATTTGTCGTTCGCCACGCCTTGCACAAGGACGTTGTCATCCTCGCTCGCGGTGTAATCGCCGCGGCTCGACTTCGCCGCGCCGACTACCGCTTCGGTGAAATAGTCGAACGTGCCGGAATCCGATCCCGCACCGTAAAGCTTGATCGGTTGATCGGGCCATTCGGGACGGACCTGATTCCACTTCATGATCTTCCCTTGCGCCGCCGGTTCCCAGATTTTTTTCAACTCCGCGACGGTCATGTTTGCCGCCCAGGTGTTCTGCGGGTTCACGACGACGGTCAGGGCGTCATAGGCCACGGGCAACTCCACGAACTTGACCGAACCTTCGATGTAGCAGGCATCCATTTCTTTTTTCTGGATCGGGCGCGAGGCGTCGGAGACATCGATCTCGCCGCGGCAGAATTTCTTGAACCCGCCGCCGGTGCCCGAGATGCCGACGGTCACGCGCACGGCTCCCTTCTTGGAGTTTTGGAACTCCTCCGCGACGGCTTCCGTGATCGGGTAAACCGTGCTGGAACCGTCGATTTTGATCGTTTCGACCGCGTGAGCCTTCACGCCGATGGACGCGACGGTCACAAGCACCGCTAAAGCCGTTTTGATTTTATGTGTTTTCATGTTTTTCTCCGGGGCTTTTTTTAACGTTAAAAGATTAAGTTCATTTGCGTGCGGACGCGATGGTCGTTCAAATTAAGACCGCGATTGTTCATGAGCAAGGAATAATCCAACTGAAACTTGATGCCGTGGCCCGCCACGAAATAATTCAAGCCCACGGCGTGCTCGTATTGGTTCGCGACCGCATCCGTAAAGATCGTCGCATTGGTGCGGCCGATCACTTCCAGGTGTGTCGGGATCACGAAATAACCGACCTGGCCGTTATAACCCCAGTTCGTGTGCTTCGTGCCTTCGTGCGAACGCGACATCATGGCCGCGGCTTGCGCCGAGAAGCCCCGATATTTGAAACCCGCATCCAAAGTCCCGTGACTCGCCTTCGCGTTCGCCGCAATCGTACCGCCTTGGATCGCGCTAGCGCCTTCGTTGAAAACATACGCGAGACCCATGCCGAAGTTCGGCGTCTGGGAATTTCCGACATCAGATTCGGAATATTGATATTCACCCAAAATAGGCATGTTGAGTCGCGTACCGATCATCAAACCCTGGTTGCGATTGATGGTGTTTGCGCCGTCGCCGTTCATCAAAAAAACATCATATTGCATGCCATCGGGCCAGATCGCTCCGTGGAAATCCACGCCCAAGTCGCGTCCGAAATCGAAAAATCCTGTCGCGAGCGACCGGTCGACGAATTGCTGCTTGGTCGAGGACGTGAGTTGCTGGTGGAGGTAAGGGACTTTGAATTGACCCACGCGGATGCCGAAGAAATCATACGGCACGTAATCGACGTAGTAGTCGTTCAACGTCGCGAGCCCCGAAGTCGTACCGCTCGTCACGGCATTAGTCGTGGTCGTACAGCCGGCGTTCGTACAGACGGCGGCCGTCGAGGTGCTGTTCCGGGTCGCGAGATTCATCTCGAAGCCGAATTTGAGTTTTTTCTTAAGCGTATGCCCGTCAATGCGGAGTTCGCCGCGGCTGACCGAAAACGTGTCGTTGTCGGCCGCGCCTTCGAGGCCGTTATAGGTGAATCGCGCGCCCAAGCGGCCTTGGATGTGGACCAAGTTGTCGCCGTTGCCGATGTTCAAGCCTTCGCCGACCTTGTATTGCAGGCGGATTTCGTCGTCGGCGAAGAGTTTCGCTGGCGCCAGACTTACGAGGAGCGCCGCTAAGGTCAGGACCGTCGCGGATACTCGGATGCGTCTTAACTTCATAATGTCTCCTTTGGATTGAATTTCGATTCTAAAATTGCGCGCACTATTCAACCCTGGAAGAGACGGAAAAATGAAGTCTATGTGACAATCAAGCAACGCGGCGGATTTCTTCGACCAAGGTTTTCATCGTGAACGTGCCCTTGGGCAGATAGAGATCGGCGCCTAAAGCGAGTCCCTTTTCGATGTCCTCGCGCGTGCCTTTAGCCGAAACGATAATGAGCGGAATGCCGCGGAACTCATCGGAAGACTTGAGATAACGGCACATTTCGTAGCCGTCGAGCGTGGGCATCATCAGATCCAGCAAGATCACGTCGGGCCGGCTGTCTTCCTCCAGCCCCCAAACCGCATTGATCCCGGAAGGCGCGGTCACGACCCGATACCCGGCGCGGCTCAAATTATAAGAAATCATCTCCAAAACGTCGGCGTCGTCGTCGATCACGAGAATTTTTTTCGCGTTATTTTCCATAAGTCCTCCTAGCCCTTGACGGTACTCAGGAGAGAGTGACAGGAATGTGGAGATTAGGAAAAGATGTGGTTTCTCGGGGGATTACGCAACCTTTTCCTAAAGGAGACGAAACATAGAACATGCCCCCTGTTGCTATTCCCCCACAGGCTCTCGCTCGCGTCCAACGCTCCATGCATTCCACGGGCGCTATACTTTCACAACCTCTCACCCGGCACATTGCGCATCTTTACTATGAGTTTATCCGTATCCAACAGGCGACCGCCAAGCCCGTTCAAAACACGAAAGCGCTCGTCGAGCTAACCGCTCATTTCGTTCAGCTCTTGGAACAAGGCCTTACAGATGACGCTCTGATTCAGCGCGCAGAACTCGCGGAAGAAACATTGAGAGAAATCAGAGAGCTGAGAGGTTCCAAAAATTTCTTCAAAGCCTCCATCGACACTTTCTATCAAGCCGTATCGGACATGAACACCGAGAGAAAAGGGTTCGTGGGGATTCTGTGCACCACGTTGGATCAATACCGCCAAAGACGAGACGCCGAAGAGGCTAGATTCCTACAACCTTATCATGTTTACCGCGATAGCCTACGCTCTCTCATCACGGATGCCGTCGTAAGCTCAGGAAACCGCGGAATTCATTCCCGCATTGAAGAGCGAATCAAACGGGACGTATTGGCCAAAATACAGAACCGCGCCTGGAGTGACATGAACGGCCTTTATGATCTGGTCGGCTTTCGGATCATTGTAGGAAATCAAATGGAAGTGGACGTCGCCGCCTCTCTCATCGCAGGCGCACTCCGTACCCACGCAGAGGCGGCGCTGGCGAATTCAACCCTGCCCTATTACTTTGCCGTCGACACGATCAGGACGCATCTTCCCATCCATGAGGAAATGACGCCGGAACCTCTTCGGAATGGAAATGAAGTCACGGTTTATAACGGCGGGGGCTACCGTGCGAAACACGTTCGCGTGGATTGCGCCCTCAGAGGGAGTCGGTTTCCTGTCGCTGAGATTCAAATCATGAGCGCTGGAATGTACTCTTGGGCAAAAATTCAAAGAGAGCTGATTTACAAAGAGGATCAAGTTCCAACCCTCGTGAAGGAAGCCATCAACGCCTACTGCCATTCCGCCGCCGATTATATCCTGGGAATGGAAGAGGGGGAGCTTGGACTCGAAATCCCCGATTTTGCGCAGGTCGATCTCTTGGACGGCATCGGCAACGAAACAGTACGATCAGCGATTTTAGACCGTATCGCCGATATGGATGACCTTTTGCGCCACCCTCCTTTCGCCCTCCTGCGAGTGAGAAGTTCCCAGCGCTTTCCGGCCGTCAGTCCGTAACTTTTCTTGACGAGAGCCGAGAATTTCTTCAGGTGTGCTGAATTGAACCAGTTTTGGGGAATTTGCTGAGAGGGACACTGTTTATGACGAGAATTCCAACGCCAGTGGGATCGATCCTGCCCGTACTCGCGCAAGCTCCTGGGCTTGCCCCCACGGGTTCGCTTCCTAAAGAAACACGCCCGGCGGTATTTCCCAACGCTACGGGGCGTTTCGATAGCCCTCTGCCTCTTAATTTAGTCAGCGCCTTCCGCCGGGACATGCAGGGCATTGGAAAACCTCAACGAAGATTGATCAGATATTTGAGAAGGGATGTAGCTGTTCCTCCTTTCAAAGATGTCACTCAGGCCATTGATGATTTAACCGCTCGCCTTAAAAAGGCTTCCGCGAGATTAGCCGAAATCGAAAAAGAGCCTCCCAGTGACGCTTTACCGGATGTCCTGAAAGGCTCTCGAAGTGAGTTGGAAGAGGCTTCAAAAATCGTTCAAACCGCTCGAGAAGATCTCCTTATTTTTTCTCCCTCCGAGGCAGCGGATATTCCGTATGGTCTGCTGGACAGAGTTTATCAGGCCATACTACCCCTTAAAAGACTGGCTCGAGAATTAAACACGGCCCCGGTACTCGGCATCGTCGGCATAATGGATAAGATCCAAACCCAACTGAACAAGAATCAAAGTCTTCTAACTAATTCCGCGATCCACCATCCGGCCGTTCAGCGCTTGATTACAGAGGTCAAAAAAACCATCTTAGAGATTCAGGATCGTTACAGAAGCACTTCGAAAGATCCTTCTTTCCGGGTTAAACCCAGTGATAATCCTGACATGAAGAAACAATACGGCTGGTGCTTACCCGAAACATACGAACCTGTACTGGAACGATTAGGTGTCATCCTCGCTTCTCAAGCAAAAAGTCTAATTTCTTGAAATAGCCTCTCCGATTCACTACGCTGCTTCACACAAGTAGAATCAGTCAGTCGTACAAAATCAACGAGGCTTAAGTCATGTCGAACACCGATGTTTTCGCAGGAGCCGTGATCACGACGAAAGTGAAGGAAGTCGTCGCGTGGGGACGGAAAAATTCTCTGTGGCCGATGCCGTATGCGACCGCGTGTTGCGGTATCGAATTCATGGGGACGGTGTCGTCTTATTTCGACATCTCGCGCTTCGGCGCCGAGCTCGTGCGGTTTTCGCCGCGCCAAGCGGATCTCCTGATCGTATTAGGCACCATCAACTACAAACAGGCTCCCATCTTAAAACGCATCTACGAACAAATGTGCGAACCCAAGTGGGTCATCTCCGCGGGCGCCTGCGCGTCTTCCGGCGGGTTTTACAATAATTACAGCGTGGTCCAAGGCATCGACGAAATCATCCCGGTCGACGTCTACGTCCCTGGCTGCCCTCCGCGCCCCGAGGCGATTTTGAACGCCGTCATGAAGGTCCAAGAAAAAATCGAAAAAGGGGCCCACCATGAAAACCCGTCCGAGCTTCCCTCAGCGTCTTCGGCCGCTTAAAGTTTTTCTCGTCTTTCTTATCCTTATTGTCTGTGACGCCCTTCCGCGGATTTCTTTCGCCGCTGACGGAGTCGACGCCACCGCGGCGGAAAACGCCTACGCCGCTTACCTGGCCGCTCCGCGCGGCAAAGACGCCGCGATGCTGCTCGCCAAAACCGGCCGCGCGTTGGATGAGGCGAAATCCCGTCTCTATGAAGACGCTGACCGGCGGTGTTATCTGAATAAAAAGAAGCAAGAGGCACGCCCGGAATGTTTCGAAGCCTATGTCGCGGACCTGAACCGTAAATTCGGCGAAGGGGCGTTTTCCTACCGCGGCGATCAAGTGCAGTTCCTCTACAATGCGACGCATTTTCGGAAAATCCTGCAGGATTTTCCCGGAAGCCCGTACGAAGCCGAAGCGCGGTTGATGAATCTGCGCGGCGACGCGCTGGTCTCTGACGATCCGGAAGCGCCGATTGCTAAAGTCGAAGAGTGGTTGCAGTCCTACCCGAAGAGCGAGCTCCGCCCGAAAGCGTTTCTGCTCCTAGGCCGTCTCCACGCCGATGCTTTCGTCACGCTGAAAAACGGCGGCATGATCCTGATCAATGGTAAGGTCAACAACCAAGCCGTCGCCGAACGCCGCCACAAACATCAAGTCGAGGGTCTCAAAGCCTTCCAAGAAGCCTTCTCCGGCTCCCCCGCCGACGCGGCCGCCGCACGTAAAGAATCCGTGCTGCTCCAAGCGGGAAAAGACGACGGGATTTTTTACGGAGTATCCTATTAAATTAAAGCGTCCACTGAACCCCGAACCTAACTTCCTCAAAACCCAGATTTAAGCAAAAGAACACTGGCAACACCTGCGGTGCCTACAAGGCTAGGCACCACGCGGCACAATGCACGACGAAACGCTTCACGCCTCCAATTCTCCCAACCATCGTGCCGCCGGGACCACCGGAATTCCATCGATAGTGCGTGATTCCGGAAGGGCATGCACCAACTGAACAGATTCGCGCGGCCGCAAAAGGCGATGATAATAGGCCAAAGAAGGGCTTAAACGCGCGTCGGCCCATTTGACCTCGATCAAAGAATCGACTTTATTATCTTTCAGAATCACGAAATCTATTTCCCTCTTCTCCTTGTCTCGCAGGAAATGCAGCCTCATGTCCTCACCGCGCGTATCCTCGAGAAAATCAACGCGCTTCTTCAAGCACGCCGCGACCGCATTTTCCAAACGCGCGCCGTCGTCTCCTCGAACGGCCCCCGTGTCGTAAAAATAAACCTTAGAGCTTTTCAATAGCGCACGCGCCAGATTGCGATGATGAGGCATCACGACAAAAACCACGTACATCCGCTCCAATACCTCGATCCAGCGCCGCACCGTGTGCGGAGATACCTGGAGATCCCCGGCGAGGGACGCATACGAGATAAGCGAGCCTACACGTTCCCTTAAGAGATCGATCAGCAGCAAAAGCGAGCGGATGTTATCGACCGGATCGAGATCTTGAATGTCTTCGCGGACAATCCGTTCCAAATGGCTTTTGCGCCACTTCTTTGATTCTTCTTCCGATCCCGAAAGAAAAGGTTCGGGGAATCCTCCGAAACGCATAAGCTTTTCTAAAATTTCCTCGGGGGAAAATTGACTTTTAAGCTCGGCCACCGAAAAAGGATGAAGGCGGTGCAGAAAATAACGTCCAGCCAGAGAATCGCCACCTCGTCGAAACACATCCAGCCTCGCGCTGCCGGTCACCAAAATCCGCGGAGGTCTTTTCTCGACGTCGTAGACACCTTTCAAAAAAGTCTTCCACTTGGGATGTTTATGGATTTCATCGAAAACAACCAAGTCCGAGGACCGGTCCCATTGTTTTTTGAGAACCAACGAGCGATGTTCGTCCGAGTCATAGTTAAAGTATTGAAGCTTAGGCCATGTAGCGGAAAGAGATTGAGCTAAAGTCGTCTTGCCGACCTGACGAGGTCCGGATAGAAAAACCATTTTCTTTTCAAGGTCTTCGACGATAAACGGATTATCGGCTCTGTACATAAGACCATTTTGAACCCTACTGCATTTTAGTCAAGACCAAAGAGCAACAGAATGCATTTTGGTCATAAATTATCTGAGTGCATGATTTTAAAGGATTTTTATGCCGACCGACTTCAACCCCATCGAACGCACGTACCGCGGCCTGAAAGACTCCGGTCACGAAGTGATCAAACTTTTTTCGGGAAACCCGAACGATGAAGGATTTATTTTTCCTCCGGAAATTTTGAACGAGGCTTACGGACGTTACTTCCGGAATCAGACCTATCATCCGCATTCGAAAGGCCTGCCGGAAGCGCGGCGGGCGATCGCGGCGTATTACGAACGGCAACAAGCGGTCGTCGATCCGGAAAATATCGTTCTGACCGCCGGGACGAGCGAATCCTTTTTTTATCTTTTTTCGCTGCTCACCCAACCCGGCGACAACGTGCTCGCGCCGAATCCCGCCTATCCGCTCTTCGATGAAATCGCGCGGCTGACACACATTTTGCTGCAACCTTATCATCTGCGCGAAGACCGCGGCTGGGCGATCGATTTAGAGGATTTGAAGAACGCCACCGACGAACGCACGCGCGCGATTATCCTGATCTCTCCGCACAATCCCACGGGTCATGTCGCCTCGCGAGATGAAATCGAAGCGGTCGTAGAATGGGCGAACAAAAAAAACTTGGCCATTATTTGCGACGAAGTCTTCTGCGAGTTTTTCTACGGAGAAGGGTCTTATCCCCGCCCGATGGCCGTCGCGCGTCCGAATCTCTGTTTCACGTTAAACGGACTCTCGAAAATGTTCGCCCTGCCCGCTTTGAAATTAGGCTGGATCGCCGTGACCGGCGAAAAATCGCGCGTGGACGCGGCGGTCGACCGCTTGGAGCTGACGGCTGATACCTTCCTCTCCTGTCACACCCCGATCCAACACGCTCTGCCGGACCTTTTCACCAAAGGAGAATCTTTTCGAAAATCCTACGTCGCGGAGGTAGGACGCCGTCGCGAGGCGATGATGAAAGAGGTAAAAATCATACCCACTCTGAATACTCACGAACCAATCGGCGGTTTTTACGTGATGGCCGGTGTGGCCCAAGACGCCTTACGCCAGCTGGGTTTAAAGGACGAAGAGGAGTTCGTGATCGAGCTCATGAAAAGGGAAAAAGTTTTCGTCCATCCGGGCTATTTCTTCGATTACGAGTGTGGGACGCACGTGATTCTGTCTTTTTTGACAGCACCTCAAAAAAGAATCACAGGCATCGCAGGGCTGACACGCCTCCTCAATCCCTCGAAATAACCGGAATAGCCTCGAATATACGCAACATTTCCCAGATTTATCCGATCTAAAAATAACTGCTGCTCTTCTAGAGCTTGTTTCACAAAGATCTCTTTTTGAAACACCCCAATTTTCTAAGTTGAGCATTCAACAGAAAACCGAAAAGTAAATTAAGACAGTTTAGAAACCCTCTATTCATGAGGGTTTCGTCGTTTTCATTTTTTTACACTGCCTTCTTTGCGTCGTCTCGCTT
>JBPOJN010000068.1:0-48608 GCA_052033505.1 Myxococcota bacterium
TTTCGATGGGGTTCAAGGAATCCCTCGAGGCCATCATGAAGTCGACGCCGCGCGCGACGAGCCACATCTGGCTTTTTTCGGCGACGATGAGCGGGGACGTGCGGCGCGTGGCCGACAAGTATCTGAAAAATCCGCAGCAGGTTCAGGTCAACAAGACCGAGATGCTTTCGAATACGGTCGAGCAGCTTTATTATCCGGCCAAGGAATCCAATAAGCCCGAAATCCTGTGCAAGCTCATCGATGCGGCGGAAGATTTTTACGGGTTGGTTTTTTGTCAGACCAAGGCGCTGGTCGCCGACCTGACGCAGTATCTCACCGAACGCGGTTACCGCGCGGACTGTCTGCACGGAGACAAGGACCAAGCTTCGCGTGAGAAGACCATGAAGGCTTTTCGCGATCGCCGCGTGAGCATCTTGGTCTGCACCGACGTGGCCTCGCGCGGGTTAGACGTGAAGGACGTTACCCACGTGATCAATTATTCGCTGCCGCGCGAACTCGACAGCTACGTGCACCGGATCGGCCGCACGGCCCGCAGCGGTAAGACCGGCTTCGCGATGAATTTGGTCACCCAGAGTCATCGCGGCCTCATTCAGCGCATCGAAAAAATGACGAAGAGCCGCATGAAGGAAGGCAAGATCCCGACGCGCAAAGAAATCGGCCAGAAGAAGCTGACGAACGTTTTGACGAAGCTGAAGTCCCAGCACGCTTTCCCCCGCGCCGTGTCCCTCATGGGCGAGGACTGGATGAAGGAAATTTCCCAGATGGACGCGAAGGAGCTCGCCGGACGTTTCCTGGTCATGAACTTCCCCGAAATTTTTCAGGAGAACGACCAAGTGGCGCATCACGCCTTGATCGGCGACGATCCGCACCGCGAAGAACGTCGCGATCACCGCGAACAGCGCAGCGCGCATCATCGCAAGGATTTCCGAGGCAAGAGTTTCGGGAACAAAGGTTTCGGCGATAAAGATCATAAGAATGCAGGATTTAAGAAAGAATATCCGAACAAGGGATACCATGGAAAAGCCGCGCCGCCGGCGCGAGTTTCCCATGGCGCGCATACGGGCCCTGGTCATCACGCAAGCAGCCAGGGCAGTGGGCATCCCGCCAATCATAGTCATGGTGGCGGCAGTCACGTCGTGAAGACGTTCAAAAAAAGATTTATACGTAAGTAACGGATTTTTTCCCTAAATCACTCATACCTTAACGCCTGGATCGGATTGAGCTTCGACGCCCGCCGCGCGGGCCAGAGGCCGAAGGCGATGCCGACGCCGGCGGAGAAGAAGACGGCCAGAGCCACCGACCCGCCGCTGATCGTGACGGCGCCAGCCTCGACGCAGTTCTCCACGTCAAAATGCGCGTTTCCGCGAAGGCGGGCGCCACGGCGAAAGTGCTGAAGAGGCCTAAAAAACCAAGGAAAACGCGGATTAAGTGATGGACAAACATAGGTCGATGCACTACTTATCTCCATCTTAAAGACATCCACCGTATATTAACGGGCTACGCTAACTCAAACTTTTAAGGATAATCCCCAACATGTCAGACACAGCAAACCAGGCGGGCTTTTCAGCCCTGGGCCTCTCTCCCCAAATTCTTTCGATCCTCGACCAATTAGGCTTCACGACACCGACGCCGATCCAGCACCGTTCCATTCCGCCCTGCGTGGAAGGAAAAGACGTCATTGGCATCGCGCAGACCGGCACGGGAAAAACCCTGGCGTACGGACTGCCCATGATTCAACGCCTGCAAGCGATGAAAGGCCAGGGATTAATTCTCCTGCCGACGCGCGAGCTCGCCTTGCAAGTCGAGGAAACCCTACGCAAAACCGGAAAATCTTTGGGCATCACGTCCACGGTCTTGATCGGCAGCGAGTCGATGAATCGCCAGATCAGCGAGCTGCGCCGCAAGCCGCGCATCATCGTCGCGACGCCGGGCCGCTTGATGGATCATCTCCAGCAGAGGACGGCGTCCTTGGCCGACGTGAAGATCTTGGTGTTCGACGAGGCCGACCGCATGCTCGACATGGGATTCGCGCCGCAGATCAATCAGATTTTGAAGAGCGTTCCGAAAGAGCGCCAGACGCTTTTGTATTCCGCCACGATGCCGGACGCGATCGTGACCATCGCGACCTCGCAGATGAAAATGCCCGTGCGCGTGGAAGTCGCACCCGCCGGCACCGCCGCCGAAAAAGTCGAACAGGAAATCGTGATCGTCCCGCGCGACGGGAAGTATCCGCTCTTGGAAAACCTGCTGCGCGAACATGCGGGCACGGTCTTGGTGTTTTGCCGCACGAAACGCGGCGCCGAGAAGCTTTGCCGCAGCCTCAACAAACAACAATTCGGAGCCGCCGAATTGCATTCGAACTGTTCCCAGAGCCAGCGCAAGCGCGCCTTGGACGGATTTCGCAAGGGTGACTACCGCGTCCTGGTCGCGACCGACATCGCCGCGCGCGGCATCGACGTGACGCATATCGAGCTCGTCGTGAATTACGACCTGCCGGACAACATCGAAGACTACGTCCACCGCATCGGCCGCACCGGCCGCGCGGGCAAAGAAGGTAAGGCGATCTCCTTCGCGCATCCCGATCAGGGAGGCGAAATCCGCGCCATCGAAAGACTCATCCGCCGTAAATTAAAAGTGACGTCGAAAGGCGCCTTGATCACATTCCCCGAAGGGGACGCCGGAAATTCCCGCGCTCCCGGACATCGGCCGCAGGGACAGCGCCCCCGTCCGCAAGGCGGAGACCGTCGTCCGCAGCCACGCGGTCGTTTTAATGACCGTCGCGGCCCCGACCAACGTCCCGCTTTTGGAAACGACGCCGGCAGCGCCGGCGGTGAAGGGCAGCCGTTCCAAAGAGCCGGCCAAAGAACGGAAAGGCCGGGACAGCGTCCCCAAAGACCCGGAGGACAACGCCCTCCGCGTTCCGGCTCCGATCGTCCTCAAAGCCGTCCGCAATCCAAAGGCACATTCTTCGGCCGCGGCAACGCCGATTCGTTCCAGGGCAAAAGATTGCGTTCTTTTTGAGGTTGTCTTTTCTTTTTTCGGAATGCTAGAGGCCGCTGCCTCTGGCTTTCAAAGCCGCCGTGGTGGAATTGGCAGACACGCTAGATTCAGGTTCTAGTGGGAGCAATCCTGTGGGGGTTCGAGTCCCTCCGGCGGCACAAAATTTGCGCAGCAAATTTTCCTCCATTTTCCAGTGCTATTATCCAATGCGCAAATTTAGAAAATGGCATTAGAAAATGGAAAATAGAGGTAAAAGCCGAAGAGATGGCGTTCCCTTTTGAAAATCTGGATGTTTACAAAAAATCGCTCTCTTTCGTGGAGTCCGTCGAAAGTCTGATCGTCGATCTCAAAGGAAAAATTTCCTATTCTCTGCAAGATCAACTCTCCCGAGCCGCCCTATCCATCCCCCTCAACATCGCCGAAGGCAACGGTCGCTGGCACAAAGGCGAGAAACGCCAATTTTTCTGGATAGCTCGAGGCTCCGCTTTCGAATGCGTTCCGATTATCCAAGTCCTGCATCGCAAGGTGTTGATCGATGAAAATCAATATGCCGGTTATTACGAACAGCTCGATGTCATCGCAAAAATGCTGACGAATTTAGTGAAGTCGGTTGAGGAGTTAAGGAAAGAATGAAATACCTCCACACCATGCTCCGAGTCGGTGACCTGGAGAAATCCCTTAAATTTTACTGCGAAGGTTTAGGTTTCCGTCTCGTCTCCCGCGAAGACTACGCCAAAGACAAATTCACCCTCGCTTTCATCGCGGCACCAGGCAGCGCCAAAGACGGTCCGATGATCGAGCTGACTTTCAATTGGGAGACGCATCACTACGAACGCGGGGACGGTTACGGTCACATCGCGTTTCAGGTAGATTCCATCGAGGAAATCCAAAAGCGGCTAAAAGAGCACGGCTATGATCTGAGCTGGGGACCGGGCGTGACGCCCTCCGGAAAGCGAAAAATGGCCTTCGTCGACGATCCGGACGGGTATGAGATCGAATTGTTGGAAGGAAAGCGCTAACTACTCTTCGTCGAAATCATCTTCCGAGTCTTCCGGATCCGCGTCGATGTCGGTGACTTCTTCGTCTTCTTCATACTCCTCGTCTTCGTCCAAGTCGTCCGTGTCTTCTTCCGCTTCGTCTTCGGGTTCCGCCGGACGGCCTTCACCGTCTTCTTCATCGACTTCTTCCAGGCCTGTATCGTCGAAAATCTTGGCGCCGCAATTCGGGCAAATGGAGTCGCCTCCGGTGTAAGCGCTGCAGCGGGGGCAATAATCGTCCATCAAGTCTTCGTCTTTGCGAATAGCCATACTTCCTCCGGTATTTTTGCCTGTACTCACAAAGTTTTTCAAATGTCATCTCCTTCGTGCATTCTTCCCGGAACCGTCATCGCTCGTTGCGCAGACGCCGTTCTTGTGTCATTTTCTTTGCGTGAAGAAAATATCTCCCTTGCAGGAAGGCATCGAGGGCATCCTCAAAGAATTCAAGCTCGTCCCGGAGTTCCCCAAAAAAATGAAAGAGGAACTGCGCCACCTGCCTCACGAGATCTCACGTGAGGAAATTCTCCTGCGCACCGATCTGACCGAAGAGACGATTTTTACGATCGATGGCGAGGACGCGCGTGATTTCGACGACGCGGTCGGCATCCGGGAAACGGCTTCGGGAGGCTTTATCCTCACGGTCTCCATCGCGGACGTGAGCCACTACGTGACACCCGGTTCGGCGATCGACCGCGAGGCCTACCGCCGCGCGACGAGCACGTATTTTCCCCGTTACGTCGTGCCGATGCTGCCGGAAATTCTTTCAAACGAGCTCTGTAGCCTCGTGCCGCATGAAAACCGGCTGACGTTCACGGCCGAGATGGAGTTCGACGCGCGCGGGCGGCGGATCCGTTCGGATTTTTACAAAAGCGTGATCCATAGCGCGGCGCGGCTGACCTATACGAAGGTACGGAAAATATTGGCCGATCGCGATCCGGTTTTGAGGCGCGAATACGCGGCCTTGATCCCGCACCTGGAAGCCATGCAGCGCTTAGCCCTCCTGCTACAAAAAATGCGGGCCGAACGCGGAAGCCTGGATTTCGACCTCGCGGAACCCTTCATCGAGATGAATTTGGAAGAGGGGACGATCGAGAAAATCATCAAGGCCGAGCGTAACTTAGCCCACCGCTTGATCGAAGAATTCATGATCGCGGCGAACGAAGCCGTGGCCGAGTTCGTGACCGAGCGCGGCCTGCCGATGATTTACCGCATCCATGAAGAGCCCGATCCGGAGAAGCTCAAAGACTTGTTCGTGCTGTTGCATAATTTAGGTTTTTCGATCCCTTCGCCCAAAAAAATCCGCCCTCCTGACTTGGTCCGCGTGATCGAGGCCGTGCGCGGCCGCCCAGAAGAGAGGCTCATCAATACGGTCCTGCTCCGGACCATGGCGAAGGCGATTTACGACGCCAAAAACATCGGCCACTTCGGACTCGCATCGGGGTGTTATACGCATTTCACCTCCCCGATTCGGCGCTATCCCGACCTGATCGTGCATCGGATCTTGAGCGAGGCTCTTGAAAGGTCGCCGGAAAAAGGCAGGGGCAAGGGGAAAACGCGGAGCCCCCAAGTCGCGGCGCTGCGCACGATGGCCCAGCATTGTTCCGATCAGGAACGTATCTCCATGAAAGCCGAATGGGCCTCCCGCGACCTGGCCGCCGCGCTTTTCATGAAAAAACACGTCGGAAAAACCTTCTCCGGCATCATTTCCAGCGTCGTGAAGTTCGGGTTTTTCGTGGAGTTATTGCCGTATTTCGTCGAAGGCCTCGTACCCCTGCGCCGTCTGACCGATGATTTTTACGTCTTCCATGAAAAGGCCCACGCCGTGGTGGGGCGGCGAAAAAACAAGAAATATCAAGTAGGTACCTCCGTAAATGTCAAAGTCGCCGGCGTGAATTTCGACAAAAGATGGGTCGATTTCGAGATCGTTTGAGTCCCCCTTTTACGGGTTTGACACTCAAAATCATTTCCTATAGACACCGCCCCACTCAAAATGCCCGATCTACCTAGATTATTTCTAATTTTATATTTCTCTCTGCTCCTGCTTCCGTCCGTTTTCGGGATGCACCGCTATTATCTGCTCTATGTCTATCGCCGTGCGAAGAAAGAGAAGCCTGAGGCCGCTCCGGATTGGGAAAAACTCCCGTACGTGCCTTTCGTGACCGTCCAGCTGCCCATCTACAATGAAAAATACGTCATTAGTCGCTTAATCGATGCGGTTTGTCGTTTTGATTACCCTCAAGACAAGCTCGAGATTCAGGTCCTGGATGATTCCACCGACGACACCGTCGCCATCGTCGCGAGCGAAGTCGAAAAGTACCGCGCTCAGGGTTTTCAGATCGAGCACGTACGCCGCGTGGACCGCGTCGGGTTCAAGGCCGGGGCTTTAAGCGAAGGCTTGAAGGTCGCTAAAGGCGAATTCGTGGCTGTTTTCGACGCCGATTTCGTGCCGTCGCCGGATTTCTTGAAAAAAACCGTCCCTCATTTCTTCCGCGCAGAAGGTATCGGCATGGTGCAGACCCGTTGGGAGCATCTGAACCGCAATTTCTCGATGTTGACCCGCGCTCAAGCCATCCTGCTCGACGGACACTTCATCATCGAGCACACGGCTCGTCATCGCTCGGGATGTTTCTTTAATTTTAATGGTACGGCCGGCATTTGGAAAAAATCCTGTATCGCGGATGCGGGCGGCTGGTCCGGCGATACGCTGACCGAGGACATCGATCTCTCTTATCGCGCCCAGATGAAGGGCTGGAATTTCATCTATCTCGAAGACGTCGTCGCGCCCGCGGAATTGCCCGTCGATATCAACGCGCTGAAGACCCAGCAGCATCGTTGGGCCAAGGGCTCGATCCAGGTCGCGCGCAAGCTCTTGCCCAAGATCCTTTTCGGAGACTATCCGCTCCGGGTCAAAGTCGAGGCCTTTTTCCATCTCACGGCGAATCTCAATTATTTGTTAATGCTGGTGATTTCGTTCCTTCTGCCGATTTCGATCTACGTGCGCCGCGAGCAGGGTTGGTATGATTTCATGTGGATCGACCTGCCACTGTTCTTGTCGGCGACTTGGTCGGTTTCGGTGTTTTACTATCAGTCCCAGAAGCAGAATTATCCCGACTGGTGGTCCCGCGTGAAGTTCATCTTCTTCAGCCTGGCTTTAGGTATCGGTCTCTGCGTGAACAACAGCCGCGCCGTCATCGAAGGCTTCACGAAGAAAACCGGCGAATTCAAACGGACGCCGAAGTACGCCGTCGTGAACAAGGGCGATTCTTGGAAAGATAAGATTTATAAGGGCAAGCTGAACCTCACGAGCGCCCTCGAACTTCTGCTGACTTTCAATTTCCTCTTGGCCTTGGCTTACACGATCTCCGAAGGTTTGTTTCTGTCGATCCCGTTCGTCATGCTTTTCGAAATCGGGTTTTTCTACACCAGCGTCCTGTCCCTCTGGCAGGGCCGTTCCCCCGGCCGCCTCTTAGAACAGCCTCAAATCGCCTTCGATTAGTCCAAAGAATTATCCCTTATTCTTCGCCTACTTGGGTATAAGTCTGTACTCGTTTGAAATGATTCAGAAAAAGTGAACTGTAGTTGGATAATTTTCTCGCGAAATGTTCCAAAATGAGGCATAGAAGTTGTCCTGATTTTTATGCCTCTGCCGCCTCTTTTAAAGCCCCGTGTAGACAGGGTTGGAAAACTTATTTCCATAACTATACCGCCGCTCGACCCATCCGCTCCTATTGTAGAAGCTGCGCCGACCGCCCTGGGGACTAACCCACCTCGTATAGAGGACTCCCCTAGCGCTATTCTCTTGCCCGCGGGATGCGCCGCTCTCCCTACAGAAATCGAAGAAAAAAACCTCATAAACGCAGCAAATGAGATTTTAGGTGAGTTTTTAGAAAATATAGAGATGTGCCTAGGCTTTTTAGAGTTCAACTCCGATCAGTTCGCTGATTCTGTTGATGTGCTTGTTCATCAAGCTAAAGAGTTAAGCGAGACGTGTACGGCAAAATTTAACGGCTTCCATATCCAATTTAAATCAATTGGTTCTCAGCAGAATTTATCGGTGAAAGATATCTTGGCGGCCGCGAATATGGATGGCCTTTATGCGATGCTATTAGCGTTTGTAGTTAAGGTCGAACCTTACTTAGCCGCCTGTCTTTCGTCTCAGGTTCAGGAGCAGTTTCTTGCAATAAAAACATCACTCCTGGGAGTTGCCCAAAAATTAGAAGTTATTCTCCCTTCCTTGGGAAAGGAAGAGGAGTTCGAGTTTTTTTAAAAAGCCATTTTCGGATTATTTATGCCTCTTTTTAGACCCGTTCCCGATGCCGTCGATGTCGCCTCTATCGTTAGGATTCCGCCTAAAGAAGCGGTTCCTTCTCCATCTCCTCCTTCTTTGTCAATCCCTGAGGCGACTCAACCGCCTCCGTTAACACAACCTGTTTCCCTAGGGATTGCTTTGCCGGCGGGGTGTGCGGCTTACCCGGCGGCAGATGTTCTTTCAGGGGAAGATTTTGCGAAAGTTGTGAAGGAGGATGAATATCGTGGCTTGCTGAAGACGGCGAGGAACGCTTTTCACGATATTAACAACTATGTTTTGGGAACCAGCATTTCCTTAGAATATATGGAGAAAAGCGAAGAAGCCGGTTTGCTTCTTCCTTCCCAAGAAAATATTTCTCCTGAACAGGGATCTTCCTGGGACAGTTTTAAAAAGGCCATTCAGATTCCGTTTGTAAATTTCGCTGAGAGATTCGGAATATATGCAAAACGCCATGCGGAAAGCTTCAAACGATTAAATGACCATGCGGAAAGATCGTCTTTTGACGATTTATCCTTCAAGAGCATTCTGGAAGTGGGAAATGTCGTTGAGCTCCAAAGTTCTTGTGAGGCATTGGTCGCTTCAGTGGACGAACTGATCCTGAATATTGATAGCCTGAAAAAGCGCGAAAAACCGGGATTAGAAAACCTCCAGAGGCTCGAGACGTTTAATTTTGAGGAACACATAACCACTATAAGGGAATTGCTCGGGAATACCGCAACAGTATTAAAAGCTTTGCTCGCCGGCATGGAAGACGTCGAGGAACCTCAGGCCCTTTTTAGTGAATGTCTTCCTTTAAGGGTCATTAAAGCGTTTGCCGGCCGCATGATAGAGGTCGAGCTTCACGTGTTAGAAGAGCCGCGGAGGGTGAATGTTCCTGCGAGCATCGTGCGTCCCATGATGATCAACTTGTTGACCAACGCCCATCAAGCCATGATGTGCGGGGGAACTTTGAAGATCTCGGAGAAGTTCTTTGATGAGAAGCTTCTTCCGAGCATAAAGCATCAATACATGCCTTTGCCGGTTCCTGATCGCGGTGATTTCGTCGGATTTTTCATTGAGGATACGGGAATCGGGATGTCTGAAGCCGTTTTGGGGAAAATTTTCGAATTTTCTTTTTCGACGAAACGGACAACGGGCATCGGTCTCGCTACGATTCGTGAGATGGTCCGGATACATGGGGGATTTATCGGGGTTGACAGCAGGAAGGGGCATGGAAGTTTGTTTGTCATTTACCTTCCTGCGGCCTGAGACGGCCTCACTCCGCCCTTGTTTTGAAAAAATATTTCAGGCTATACACGTCGGATGTCATCTTCCTTTTTTCAGTTTCATCTTCCTACGAAGATCATTTGCAACCCCGGTATTTCCCGTGATTTTGGGGCGGAGCTTTCGGCGTTCCCGCTTTCGAAAGTCATGGTGGTGACCGATAAGATGTTGGTCGAATTGGGCGTCATCAACGGCGTCTTGGAGGGTTTGAAGGCCTCCGGCGTCGAGGTCGCGGTGATTTTCAAAGACGTGCCGGCGAACTCGGAGCTCAAAGTCATCCAGGCTTGCGCCGACGCGGCCATTAAGGCCGAAGTCGAAGGTATCATCGCGATCGGCGGCGGCAGCGTCATCGATACGGCGAAGGGCGCCGCGATCCTGCTGACTCATGGCGGAGACCTCGTGAACGACTACTCGGGCGCCGAGACTCTGCCCGGACCTTTGAAACCCTTGATCGCAATTCCCACGACGGCCGGCACCGGCAGCGAAGTCACGCATGCGGCCGTGGTCTTGGACGCAGAATCACACACGAAAATTTCTTTCGTCGACCGGCATTTGATCCCGCATTTGGCGATTTTAGATCCCGAGTTGACCGTCGGATTGCCTCCGAAATTGACTGCGGCGACCGCGATGGACGCGTTCACGCACGCGGTCGAGTCGTTTACGAGCATCCAGGCGAATCCGATTTCCAAGGCCTTCGCTTCGCAAGCCATTCCTTTGATCCGGCAGAATCTTTTGAAGGCCGTCCTGCACGGCGAAGACATCGAAGCGCGACAGGCCCTCATGGTCGCGGCCACGATGGCGGGCGTCGCGTTCGATCACGCGATGGTAGGCGTTGTGCACGGGCTTTCGCATGCGACGGGGGGGCTGGTGGGCATCCATCACGGCACGGCCAACAGCATCTTCCTCCCTTGGGGCATGGAATATAATTTCGAGGTCGGCAAAGAACAATACGCCGAAATCGCCCAGCTCATGGGCATCAAGACCGAAGGTTTGAGCGTGGATGCGGCCGCGCGCAAGGCGATCGAAGGCATCGTGCGTCTGCGTGAGGAGTTGTACAAGGTCTGCGGACTTCCATACCGCCTGCGCGACGCGGGCGTGACCGAGGATATCCTCGATGCGATCGCGGAGGGTGCGGTCAACGACGGCACGAGCTTCTACAATCCGCGTGAGGTCGTGAAGGAAGAAGTTTTGGAATACGTCAAAAAAGCTTACTAAGGAGACTCCATGGCCACATTCGAGAGCCCACAGAAATTGAAAGAAGTCTTGGGAGGTTTTTTCGAATACCTGACCCAGGATCCTGAGATGGCGAAGAAGCTGATCGCATCCAAGATGGTCATTAAGTTTCAATACAGCGAGCCCTCACTCGCGATCGTGATCGATCTGACCGGCGAAAAGCCCGTCATCACCTACGACGACGCCACGAAGAAACCCGACGTTGAAATGAACATGAAGGCCGACGTGGCGCATCGGTTTTGGTTCGGCAAGGTCAATCTGGTCATGGCGCTCGCACGCCGCGAAATGACGGCGAAAGGGCCGATCCCCAAGATCCTGAAACTCTTGCCGATCATCAAGCCGGCCTATGAATTGTATCCCAAGTACTTGCAGGAAAAAGGTTTGGGCAGCTACGCGCTGTAAGTTCGGCATCCCGTATAAGGAGAACCATGAAAAATCTTCTGATCATTTTTAGTTTATTGGTGTCGGGTTTGACTGTTTCCGGCTGCGGCATGGAAGCCACCTCTCAAGCCGAGGCGCAGGAAAATACTCAGACCGACGTCGTGGACGGTGTCATTAAAAACGCAGCCGTGCTCGGGGCCGCCGGAGCCGTCGCAGTCGACGCGGGTTTCGCTACCAATGGCACGATCATCGCGATCCCGACCGGGTTTACCGCCGACCAATGCCGGTTTACCGCGGCCGTGGCGACGATCGACGGAAACGCGATTTCGGTCTCCGCGAGTATCAACGACGAAACCGGCGAGGTGATCTGCGAAAAAGTCGTGCAAGACCGGCCTGAAATCCCGGCGCAAACGCGCGACTGTACGGCTTCCTACACCATCCTTTGCACCAAATGACCTCGCGTCCCGATATCTCGCTCGACGTTAATAATTTATTCTCCGGCATCCTGCCCTCCGGTGGCATTTCCCGCGAAGCCTTGGAGAATTTGAAGGCCGAGCTGACTGAAATCCATCAAGGCTTGTCGGACTTGAGGCGCTTGGGTCAGATGCCATATCAAGACCTGCCTCACCAAGACGAAAACCTGGGGAAAATTTTAGACGATGCCTTGGGAATTCGGAAAAATTTCTCTTCCGTGCTCGTTCTAGGCATCGGCGGCTCCGCCTTGGGCGGACGTTTGCTCGTCGAATCCTTGGGCGTCCGTTCGGAAGGGCCCAGCGTGATTTTTTGCGATTCGGTCGACGCCTCTGAGTGGCACCGGCTCGCGGCGGCGCAGGATTGGACTCGGACTCTCTTGATAGTCATCAGCAAGTCAGGGAAAACGGTCGAGACCTTGGCGGCGTTCCGCTTTTTTTCGAAAATCCTGAAATCGCACGTGGGCGAACGTTTTTCGCATCACGTCCGTATCATCACGGATCCTCAAAAAGGGTCGCTGAGGCCTTATGCGGTCTCCGAAGGCATTCCGGTCTATGACATTTCTCCGGGCGTGGGCGGGCGGTATGCGGTGTTGAGTGCGGTCGGTTTGCTTCCGGCGGCATGCGCGGGAGTCGACGTCCGGTCGCTTTTGGACGGCGCGAAACGCATGGACGAGCGGACGCATCAATCCGACGTGTGGTTTAATCCCCCCATGATGAGCGCGGCCCTTCAGTATCTTTTGAGCACCGAAAAGGAACGTACGATCCGCGTGATCATGACATACGGAGAGCGGTTGAAGCATTTTGCACCGTGGTTCGTTCAGCTCTGGTCGGAGAGTTTGGGTAAAAAAAGTTTCGAGGGGGCCTACGTGCGTTCGACGCCGCTTCCCGCAAGCGGCCCTCAAGACCAGCATGCGCAGTTCCAACTTTATTTGGACGGTCCTCCGGACAAGACGGTGACGTTCGTCTCGTGCGAAGAAGACCTCCAAGACGTATATTTAGGCGAGCCTTCTGAGCCCGAATTGGCCTCGCTTCCCAACCGCAGCATCCACCAACTCTTGACGATCGAGCGATTGGCGACCGAAGAAGCACTTCGTGTCAGCGGCGTGCCGAACCAGACCCTGCTGCTCAAGCGGAACGACGCGTATTCTTTGGGACAGCTCCTGTATTTTTCCGAGATGGAAACCGTTTATGCGGGCGAACTCTTCGACGTGAATCCGTTCGACCAACCCGCGGTCGAACGCATCAAAAATAACATCCAAGAACTTCTCTCGGGCAAGATATTGGGACATAAGAAGAAAGATTACATTCTCTAATATCCCCATAATGTCGCGAATAGAGACAGTTTTCCGTCCGAAAATTTTCTTAAAAAAATAACGCAATCGCGCAACTTTTCCTGGGGCCCCGGCGAAGATAGGGATGAAAGCGGTTAAAGTTATGATTTCTTTTTGGATTAAAAACATTCTCTCCCATGGCCCCGAAGGTCTCATGCAAGGGGCCAAGGCTTTTGAGAAGAAGATGAAAGGCGTCGTGGAAGACGTCGTGGACGAGATTCCTTCGACCGAAGATGTGCGCCGTCGCAGCAAGGAGTTCTTGGGAGTGCTCCGCAGCAGCGGCAATCCCATCGATCGTTTGCGCCTTTGGTTGTCCACGCGGCGCAAGGTGAAGCGCCATATCGCCGATTTTTATGATCTTCCGGACATCACGGAAGAGATCACCGAAAAACTCATGGAAGGCTCCCTTGAAGATCCGCGTTTACAGAAACTCCTGAACCGTTCGCGGCATTAATTTTTCAAACTACGGTCCAAGCTGCGATAATGGATCGCTTCGGCGATGTGTTTCGCTTGCAGAGATTCGTTTCCTTCCAGATCGGCGATCGTACGCGCTAATTTTAAGAGACGGTCGTAAGCCCGTGCCGATAGGGACAGTTTCGCGACGGCTTGCTCTAAAAGCTTGAGTCCCGCCGCGTCGAGTTTGCAAAATTTCCGTATCAGTCTTCCCGACATTTGAGAGTTGGCGTGTATTTTCTGGCCTGAAAACCTCCGGGATTGAGACGCCCGCGCCTTGAGCACGCGTTCTCGGATGCGTTCGGAGCTTTCGGATTCTTGGGGCGCCATAAGCTCGGTGAAAGGCACCGGTGGTACGTGGATCTGCAGATCGATGCGGTCGAGGAGAGGGCCGGACAGCCGGCTGCGATAGAGTTTCAAGTCGCGGCTGGTGCAGTAACACTCGCGCTGCATCGAACCCAAAAATCCGCAACGGCAAGGATTCATCGCGGCGACGAGCATGAAACGCGCCGGGTACGTGATCGTGGACAACGCACGCGCGATCGTGACTTGGCCGGCCTCGATGGGTTGGCGTAAGATCTCCAAGACGTTTTTTTGAAATTCCGGAAACTCATCCAAAAAAAGCACGCCGTTGTGCGCCAGGCTTACTTCGCCCGGCCGTGGATGACTCGTGCCTCCCGAAAGTCCCGCGGTCGAAATCGTATGATGGGGCGCGCGAAAAGGGCGCTGGCGGATCAATCGTCCTCCGGAGAGCTGGCCTACGACGCTGTAAATCTTCGAAGTCTCGAGCGATTCCTCGAATTCCATCGGAGGCAGGATCGTCGCCAAGCGCTGCGCGAGCATGGTTTTACCCGAGCCCGGCGGACCGATCATCAGGACGTTGTGGTTTCCCGCCGCGGCGATCTCAAGTGCGCGCTTGGCTTGGGCTTGCCCGCGGATTTCCGAAAAATCGACGGTGTCGCCGGTTTGTTTTTCAGGTTTTTGTGGGATTTCGGAGACGTCTTGAGCGACGGTCAGGATTTTCTCGCCGGTCAAATGCTGTACGACCTCCGAGAGATTCCGGATTCCATGCACCGCCAGGCCTTGTACGACCACGGCCTCGGGAATATTCGCTTCCGGCAGGAACAATCTGCGGATTTTTTTTCGTTTCAACAGGAGCGCGATGGGGAGAGCACCGGGGACGGGCTTGACGTCGCCCACGAGCGAGAGTTCTCCTAAAAAACATGCGTCGTTCAAGGCCTCGCGCGGGATCATCTCGGAGGACGCCATGAGCCCGATTGCGATCGGGAGATCGAAAGCGGTGCCTTCTTTGCGGATGTCGGCGGGCGCCAGGTTGATCGTGATGCGCCGCCGCTCGAAATGATATCCGGAGTTTTTAATCGCCGCGATGACACGGTCGCGACTTTCTTTGACGCTCGATTCGGGGAGCCCCACGGTGTTCCAGTTCGCGAGCCCCGGCGCGATGTCGACTTCCACGTCGACTAAGAAGGCCTCGATACCGTGCACGCCCGCGCTTTGGACCAGGGATAACATGCGAGGAGAAAAGCAAACGCGGTGCCATGGGTTTGAAGAAGCGGTACCTAGAATATTTTAGGGATGAGGTCCGAAAGTCGGACGGTGGAGTTTGATTGATGGATGATTTCGCGAAAATACGTTAAGAAACGAAAACTCCGGTGAGATTGATGAGATTCCTGAAAACCCTCCGTGTCTGCGCGATCATCGTCGCGATTTTAACCGCCGCCTCGGTGCATGCGGGTTTCTTAGATCCGAAATTGCCGTGGAAGACGGTCACAACCGAGCACTTTCGCATTCATTATACCGAGGCCGAAGAGGGTATCGCAAAGCGGCTGATGCCCATCGCCGAAGACGCTTATCACGAAGTGACGAAGTCGTTTGATGCGCGTCCCTGGGGGCGGACCGACGTCGTGTTGACCGATCAAGACGACTCTGCAAACGGGTTTACGTTCGTGATTCCCTATAATCTGATCATCTTGAGGGTCGTCCCGCCCACGGGGGATCATGCGCTCGCCGATCATGGGGATTGGCTGAAAGAGCTTTTCGTCCACGAGTACACCCACGTCGTGCACATCACGCAGACTGAATACCCCGCGAAGGCCTTGAAATTCCTGGTCGGTAAAATGGACGCGCCCAACGGGCTCACGCCGGGTTGGGTCACGGAAGGGTTGGCGACGTATTTCGAGACGTCGCGTACGGCGCGCGGGCGAGGGCGGTCTTCCTACGCGGACATGCTGCTGCGCACCGACATCCTGCAGGATCGTTTCCTGAAAATCGACGAAATGGCCGGGACGATGTACGAATGGCCTTCGTGGCAGGCGCAGTATCTCTACGGCGTGAATTTCTGGGCATTTCTGGCGGAGACCTATGGAGAGGAAAAAGTCCTGGAGTTTAGCCGGCATTACGGATCGTCGCTGCGGTTTTTCATGCTGAATTCACAGGCGAAACGGTCTTTTCGCACGGAGCGCTCGCCCGAGGAAGAAGCGCTTTGCGGGGCCACGCATTGGACCACCCATGAAACCGGTGCCTATCGGACGCGTCGTACGTATCCGGAGGTGTGTGGTGCGGACCGTGGCCAGACTTTTTACGATCTTTGGGCCCAGTGGAAAGCGCATTTAGAAGAACGTTATTTCCGCGTACGCGACGAAGTGACGCGCTTAGGCTTGAAAGAAGGTGAGACTTACCGTCCTCTCGCTTCCGGTGAGAGCGATGTGTTGCCGACGTTTTCGTCCGACGGCGCGAAACTCGCGTACGTAGCTCATTCACTGCATCATAGCGCGGAACTTAGGCTGCGTGATTTAAAGACCGGCGAAGAAAAAGTGCTGCTGAAGGAAAAAGACATCCAACAAATGGGATTTTCTCCGGACGGCCGTAAATTGGTTTTTTCGGAAATCGGGACCCATAAAAAATATTATCGTTTTTCGGACCTGCACGAGATCGACCTCGAAAGCGGGAAGTCCACGCAGTTGACCAAAGGACTGCGCGCGCGGGATCCGGATTATTCCCCCGACGGGTCCAAGATCGTCGCCGTGATACAAAAGACGGGCTCGTCCGAATTAGCTGTTTACGATGTCTCGGCGAAAACCTGGGAGACAATAATAGCCGAAAAAAAATATCAGTCCCAAAGGGGCGTTGAGGGGGAGGCTCCATCCGGCTTTGCCGGTGGAGGGGGCGACGCGAGCCCCTCTCAAATCGACCATCCGCGATGGTTGCCGGATGGCGCGCATGTCGTCTCTTCGCTTCATCGCGACGGACAGCGCGATCTTTGGCTCATCGATGCGACGACCAAAAAATCGTCACGTCTCACGAATGACGTGGCACTCGAGGATCGTCCCGTAGTCGATCCACGAGACGGTTCGATTTATTTTTCTTCGGATAAAACAGGCATTCCCAATATTTACCGCTATGAATCCGGAGCGAAAAAGCCGGTGCCTGTCACCAACGTACTGACCGGGGCTTTCGCGCCCGCTTTGGATGCGGAAGGGGACTTGGTCTTCCAGTATTACAATGGAAAAGGGTTCGAGCTAAGGCGTTTGAACGCCTCGAATCATAAGGTTCCGGTTGTTCGCACCGCTTCGGCATTGCCCGAGCATTTCGCGCCGGGCGTCCTTAAAGACGAGATTCCGCCGCCCGGCGATCTATCGCTCGCGAAGAAATATTCGCCTTTTCCGAAGTTGTTGATTCCACGCTATCTCTTCCCAAATCTAGCCTTGATCGACGGGTCCGTCTTTTTATCCGCCACGGTTTCGAATTTCGATCCGTTGCAACGGCATGTTTGGTTCGGTGACGTGACTTGTCGCAGTGACAATAATTTCGTAGGGTTCGATCTGGGTTACACCTACCAACGTTATCTCCCGGCTTTTTCGATCGTTTATAACGACTTTACGGTCAATTACGGCGACGTTTTCGGTCTGGGCACGGACTTCTTCGAAGAGAGACGCCGCGCCTCGGCGGGTGTGACGTTCCCTTTGAAGGGACATCGCTTAAGCCTGCGCTATTTCTTCGAAGACCGTAGCGCCGAGTCCGGATTGCCCGCGGGGGCGACGCTCTCCACGCTGGGGCATTATGCCGGCGTGTATGCGCAGTATCTTTATGGGCATTCGGATCGTACCGGCGCCGCCATCAGCGCCGAAAGCGGGGGACGCGTTTTGGCCCAGGTGGAAGGTACGCACAGCGCGCTCGGGGCCTCGGATCAGCTGGAGCAGGTGGTCGTTTGGGGCGATCTCCGCAAATATTTCCACATGCCTTACAGTGCGCATCACGTCTTGGCTCTACGCGCGGCGGGTGGGGCGGCTTTCGGCGATAAACTGCTGCAAGGAAACTTCGTCCTGGGCGGGTCTTTGGGCGAAAGCGTTTTTACCGGGTCTTCCACGCGCCTTTTGACGTTACGCGGTTTACCGCTCGCGACTTTTTCGCGGGACCGGGCTTGGGTCGCGTCGGCGGAGTACCGGTTTCCGATCTTTCGCGTCCAGCGCGGTTTGGGGACGTTGCCCTTCGCGTGGAACAGCGCGCACCTGGCATTTTTCGCGGACGTCGGCGACGCCTTCAACGCCGCGGCGTTCCGCCCGATGCTGGGCGTGGGCGGCGAGCTCCGTGGAGACTTCGTCTTGGGTTACCATCTTCCCGTCATGGGACGCTTAGGCTACGGCATCCTGCTCACGCATCGTGAGAGGATCCGTGGTGCGACGGACTCCCTGACCGGGGCGGATGCACGGAACGGCGTCCTGATTTTAGAGGTAGGCACGTCGTTCTAAAAATCCTAAGAACGTCTCCATGAAAAAATACGGAATCCTTCTCTTGCTTGCGTTTCAGTTTTTCCCCGCCGCCGCGCATTCCGGCGATGAGAGTCTCGTCAAAGCGCATTATACGGCGGGACGGAAATTTTTAAGCGAGAAGAACTACGCCGCCGCTCTCGGTGAATTTCAAAAAATCAAAGCCGTCGCGTCGCCGATCGCCGATTATATCGCCTACGGCGAAGCCAAGAGCCTTTGGGGTTTGAAACGTTGCGGGCAGGCGCGCGAAGCGTTCAAGAACATCGTGATTCTTTTCCCGCAAAGCCGTTGGTTCGAGGTCGCCAAACATCAAGCGGAGTCGGGAGGCGACTGCCCCCCTTTCGAGGGAGTTTCCGAACGCGAGGCCCAGACCCGCGACTGCAGTGGGTTTCCCGACGACGCCGACCGTGCCCAGTGTTTGTTTGAGACGCGTGATTACGCCCGCGCCAAAGATATTTACAAAACGCTTCCGCCCACGCTTCCTAACCTGATGCGGCTGTCCCAGTCGGCCGCGCGTTCCCAGGATTTCGAGACGGCCATCGCCGCGAACCGAAAAATCGAAACGATCGACCCGATGTCCCCGGAGTCGCGTGAGGCGCGCCGGCGGATCGCGTTTCTGGAGCAGGATTCCGGAAATTACGCGGCGGCGATCGAATTGCTGGACGACCTGATCACGACGTCTAAGAAAGCCGACGAGAAACGCCGTTTCCAGGAGAAAAAAGCCTGGTGTCTCTACCGCCTCGGACGCTATCAGGATGCGGTCGCCGCGTTCGACGACGCGCTGAGCGGGAATGACGGTTCCTTCGCTCTTTATTGGAAGGCCGTTTCGCTGGAAAAATCCGGCCAAAAAAAAGCGGCGGACGCGCTGTTCCACCGGATCCTCGAAGACAGCCCGCGCAGTTATTACGCGCTGCGGGCCGGGCATCGATTGCAAAAAACCTTCTTGGGGGGATGGTGGCCCGCGATCGCCCATGGGCTTCAGTGGTCGTCCGAGCGGATGTTCGTGCAGACTACGGCGCCAATTAAATCCGCTAAGCCTACGAAAAAAGGGCGCAAAAAAGAATCCACCGCCCCGCTCGAATTCGCTTTGATATGGGATCGCATCCATGAATTGAGCGCCTTGGGCGAAGTCGAAGACGCGACCGTCGAACTCCGCCGCGCGCGCCTCCTGACGCCCGATAAAAACCTGTGGGACCCTAAGCAGCTGCTGCGCCGCGGCCGCGCGTACGTTTACGACCGTTTGCATCCTCACGAGGAAAATCCAGATTACCGTTTGCCGTACGCCGACCACTTGAACGCGTTTTTCCGCGCCGCGAAGATCACGGCGCTGGATCCTTTTTTCCTTTTCGGTCTGATGCGACAGGAGAGCCGTTTCCGCGAGACCGTCGTGTCGCCCGTGGGAGCGATCGGTTTGCTTCAGATCATGCCTTACACGGGCAGACGCCTGGCCCGTGAAGAGGGTTGGGACGAGTTCCGGACAGAGTGGCTCTACGATCCGCTGACGAATATCCAGCTAGCCGTCGCCTACGTCCGTAAATTGGAAAAAGAATTTTCGGGAAAATGGTACGCGATCGCGGCATCTTACAACGCCGGAGAAGAGGTCGTGGGCGAGTGGCTGAAGCAACGCGGAAGCCACTCTGAAGAAGAATTCATCGAAGAAATCCCCTACGCCGAAACGCGCGACTACGTGAAAAAAATCTACGTCAATTGGATGGCGTATAAGACGATTTATAAGAAGATCCCGAACTAGACCTTTACCATCGGATCGAAAAGTCGTGCATGCTCTTCGAGTGCGTAGCGGTCGGTCATGCCCGCGATGTAATCGCAGATCACGCGTTCCTTCGGGTCCTTGCTTTTCATCTGCGCCTGGACGGTGTGAGGCAGGATTTTTGGATTCTTGCAATACGCGAGGAACAAAGCTTCGAGGATGCGTTCGGCTTTTGCAGCCATGCGTTCGACGCGGTAATGCTTGTAGAGGTTTTGAAACAGGAACGCCTTGAGCTGCTTGTTTTTCTTCGCGATCGCCGTCGAAAGCCTCACGCATTTCTGTGCCGCTTTGCGCACGTCCACTAAAGATTTAATTTTGCAGGACGCGATCGTCTCTTCGGAGGTCGTCACCAGGTCCGTGACCAAGGTATTCAATATCGCCTTCACGGTCTGGCGTTCTCGGATGGCAGGTTCTTCGTCTTTCGGTTGCTGCTCCAAATGCTCCGACCAGATTTCGACGTCTTTTAATTGCTCCGCCGTGATGAGCCCCGAGCGCAATCCATCGTCCAAGTCATGATGGCAGTAGGCGATTTCGTCGGCGAGATCGACGATTTGGGCTTCCAGGGTCGGTTGTCCCTTTTTCTTGAATTTCACCTGGGGCGAATCGTAAGGAGTCGCGTGCTTCGCGATCCCTTCGCGGACTTCGTAGGTCAGGTTGATGCCCGGAAAATTCGGATAGCGATGTTCGAGAAGCGTTACGATACGCAAGGATTGACGGTTGTGTTCGAAGCCGCCGAAATCCTTCATCAAGTGGTTCATGGCGTCTTGGCCCGAATGGCCGAAAGGCGTGTGGCCTAAGTCGTGCGCGAGGATGATCGCTTCAGCCAGTTCTTCGTTGAGCTTCATCGCGCGCGCCACCGTGCGCGCGATTTGCGAGCCTTCGATCGTGTGCGTGAGACGGGTGCGGTAGTGATCGCCTTCATGAAACACGAAAACCTGCGTTTTGTATTCCAGGCGCCGGAACGCGCTGGAATGGATCACACGGTCGCGATCTCTCTGAAACGCCGTGCGGTAAGGGTGCTCGTCTTCCGAGTATTCGCGCCCTTCCGAAAAACGGCTTTTCATGGCGTATGGCGCCAGGACTTTTTCTTCCAACTCTTCGTATTCCGGGCGCGTTCTCATAATATCCCCAATTGTTTATGTACCTGCGGAATGATCCGGACCTGTGACAGTCCCTGCTGCGCGATTTCCTGCCAGTGGGCGATCTGTTCGCGCCGGGGCACTGCCCGGAATTCCGCGAAGGCGGTGGCGGGCTGCAAAATGAACGGGATCGAAGCGTCGATCGAGCGGACCAGGTCTCGGCTCCGACGGATCTCTTCGTCGGTGGTCTCCGAAGAGACGACGGCTTTCACGTAGACTTCCTTTCCGCGAGCGATTTTCAGGAATTTTTCGTGTTCGTCCCAGTACGGCCGCATGCCGGTGGCCGACGGCAGTTTGAAATCCATGCTGATGACGTCCACGAAGCCGATGATTTTTTCGAGGGCTTCGGAATGGACGCCGGCCGTTTCCAATAAAACACGAAAGCGCGGCTTCAGAGTGGGAAGCCAGGTGCTCAAAAAATCCGCCTTTTGCAGAGGCTCTCCGCCGGTCACCGAGATCACGTCGTCGTGGAAGGATTCCAGGATTCCATTGATATCCTCGACCGAAAGGGGGTTCGCATGGCGTCGGAAGTTTTTGGAAAAAGGCGGATCTTCCACGCGGCACGAGGCGTTTTCGACGAAGGTGTGCGGGGAGTCGCAATAACGGCAGCTCAAATCGCAATCCTGCAAGCGTACGAAGGTATGTCGCTCGCCCACGCGCGGCCCTTCCCCTTGGAACGAGGAGAAAATTTCAACGATGGGGACGCGTAGGATCATGTCAGGGGACCGACCGTACTTTGCTGCGGGCTTCGCGCACGGTTTTCAATTCGTCCCGGAAACTTTCTAGAAGAGCTTTAGCAAAAGAAACTGGCTCGATCCCGTAATCCTCCAACCCCTTGGTTTTGACCGGCGTGTTCTTGCTCGAGATATTGATGCCGAAGTGAATCAATGTCGAAACGGGGGAAGCGGTCGCGATGGACACTGAGAGTTTGGCGCCGTCGTCATAGAGGTCGTTACCGCCGCGTACGATCGTTGGCTTTTGGATACGGAAGATGATTTCCTGCTGCGCCAACGCCACCAAGATTCTTTGGTAGAGGATCGTGCGCGTGAGATCGGCGTCGAAAAATTCCGCGATGACGTGCAGCATGCGTTCGCTGAAGATGGGCTTGTTATCCTGGACGTCGACCAAGTCTACCATGCGGTCGGTCGAGACGTCACAGCGTCCGCAAAACCCAACGGCCGCGTCTCCCATTTTCCCGAATTTTTGGAAAATCCAATGAGACTTGAGCTGAGAACCGTCGTAGTCGACGTCGTTTTCCGCGATGTGGACGTTCATAAGCCTTTCGTCGCCTCGCGGAAGGCGCGGCGGGACCGCGAGCAAGACTCGCAGTATCCACAAGGCGTGCGCCCGCCTTCGTAACAAGACCAGAGGTCTTCGGGGCGGATGCGAAGCTTACGCGCTTCGCGCGCGATGCGGATTTTGTCCCAATCCATCGTGTAGCTGATCGCGCGGATTTTTTTCTGCGTGGAGTACCAAAAGAATTCGTCGGAGGCGCGTAAGAATCCGCAGCTGTTGTCGGGGAAGGTCAATCCTTCTTCACGGTTGAATCCCGTCACGAGAAGGGAGGCGTCCAAGGATTCAGCGAAACAGGCGGCGATGTTCAAGAAAAGTCCGTTGCGGTTCGGAACCCACACGTCCGCTGCAGTTTTGCGTCCTTTTTCGAAATCGTCGAGATCGGATTCCACCACGGTCGGAATTTTTTTCTTGGACGACACCAGCGCCGTCGACGTGAGCGCTTTCATCCAAGGCAGGTCGAGGACACGATGCGGGACTTTGAGGCGCTTGGCCGTGCGCCGCGCGGCTTCTTTTTCCTTCGCGGCGGCCCGTTGGCCGTAATCGAACGTGAGCGCTAAGACGGGTTGGGAACGCTTCGCCGCGAGATGCGCCGACACCGTGGAATCCAAACCGCCCGACAGGATCAAAATCGATTTTTTAGAACTCATATCCGAAGAGGTCCTAGCAAAGCAGTTCCGGATTTATCAAGAGGGGATACGAAAACGCCCGATTCTCTCGCGGCGAGAAAATCGGGCGTTCGTAAATTTTAAAAAATCGCCGGGACTAAGCGGCTTTGCGCGTCAATTTATTCACGCGGCCTTCCAAACTCGTGATCTTGCGGGAGAGCTTGGTGACTTCGGAATTGTTTGGGATGCTCAGCATCGACAAGAACTGATTCTTCGTGCTGCGGGCCTTGGTTTTGGCCAGAGCGACGAAGCTGTTGTGCTGTATACGGTCGACCAATTCGGTAAGATTCTTCTTCGCATCGCGGATGATCTCGTCGCTGCTGAACTGCTGCGGCAGAAACTGAAGGTCCTTCACGCGTGCGACCACGTCTTCGACGCGGCGGCGGAATTCGTCGGTCTTCCCGCTGGCTACTGCGGCAAAACCTTCGTGGCGGACTTGTTCCACGATGTGCGCGATACCTTTTTTAATCTCACGCGAGGAGTGCTCGGCCCGTTCCACGAGTCGTCGAACGACGCGCTCCGTTTCCACTTCAAGCTTGGAGAGAAGATCGGTGAGCCCTTCAATCTTTCGAGGAACTGCTTTCGAGATTTTGGTTCTGTGACGTCGAGCAGCCATAAAAAGCCTCCTTGAGTGACTTTAGTTTTTTGTTTGAGGTTCATAGCGGGTCTTAAAAAAAATTTTAAAATCCGCTATAGGCCCCGATACGCTTCTTTTTGAGAAAGTGTCAATGAGAAGCGCGTCATGAGCTTATGATTAACACGATGCGTTAATCTGTCAACAGGAAATAACGCATTGCATTAAGTTTATCTGTCGGGGAACTATAGGGCGTCTTCCCCCTTAACTTTCAACCGGCGCGAGGGATTTGATTTTCAGCTGCAGAGATTCACGGTCTTTCCAGACGTTAATTTCGGGACGGAATGCGATCCGGTGCCACGGATGGGAGTCCGCCGTTTTCAGGTAATTCCCGTGGCCGAAGCCGATGCCGTCGAGTTCGATGCTTTGTTCGCAAACGATGGTTTTCAAATGTCCGCCGGTGCCGACCAACCGGCATTGAGTTAAACGTACGGGAGTCGTGATGAAAACAGGTTCAGCATTGGAAGGTCCGTGCGGTTCCAGCAGGGCGAGTTCGCGTATCAAAGGAAGACGGAGCTTGGATAAAGGCAGGTGAGCGTCCGCGAGCAGGCGCGGCTGCGAGGCTTCGGTCCATAAACGGCGCACGGAAGCGTCGAAGGATTTTTTAAATTCGTCGAGCCGCGAAACATCTACGGTCATCCCCGCGGCGGCGGCGTGGCCTCCGAAGCGGAGCATGAGGGACTCGAGTGGCTTCAAGGCCGCATGGACGGAAAATCCAGAAACGCTTCGGGCCGATCCTTTGGCGATGCCTTCTTCGGCTGAGATCGCCAATACGACGGCGGGCCGCCCGAAACGTTCGGTCAGCTTCGCGGCGACGATGCCGACGACTCCCAAATGCCAGTCTTCGGAAGCGACGACCAAGCCTTTGCATTCCCCGTCCGCGGCGACGAATGCTTCTGCCTGCCGCGTTGCTTCTTGGGTGGCGGACTCTTCGAGGGCTTGACGCTTGCGATTGAGAGTTTCGAGGATGGAGGCTCCACTGAGCGCTTTTTCGGGATCTTGTTCCAACAAGAGATCCAGCGCGAGTTTCGGATCGTCGAGACGGCCGGCCGCGTTGATGCGGGGACTTAAGCGAAAAGCCACGTGACCGACGTCCATGGGGCCGGAAATGCCGGCGGCGTTTTTCAAAGCGGTGATACCGGAGCGCGACGACACGCTCAATTCTTCGAGACCGTATTTTACGATCAGACGGTTCGTCCCGGTCATGGGCACGATATCAGCAATGGTGCCTAGGCAGGCGAGGTCCAGATAACGTTTGAGGTTTGGTAGGGGGGCGAGCCCTTGTTCCCTGGCCCTCGCGCGCAAGGCCATGAGCAATAAGAAAACTAAGCCTGCGGAAGCTAAATCACGTTCGGCGAACGATGAGTCTTCGCGTTTGGGGTTAACCAAAGCTTCGACCGGCGGCCATGAGTCGGCGGTCGGCGTCTCGTGATGATCCACGACGATGATATCGATGCCTTGAGACTTCAGGAGGGTGATTTCTTCGCGAGATTTCGTGCCGTTATCGATCGTGACGACGAGATTAGGTGCGCGGTCTAGAATCTTCTGAACCGAAGATTTCGTCAGACCGTAGCCGTCGTGAAGCCGGTGCGGCAACAGGGTTTCCGTTTCGACACCCATGTCCCGGAAAAAAGAGTACATCTGCGCGGTGCCGGTGATGCCGTCGACGTCGTAATCCCCGAAGAAAAGTATTTTTTCCTTTCGTTCCACCGCGTGTAGTAGCCGCGATACGGCTTTTCCCATGTCGGGAAGGCCGAAAGGATCCGGAAGGTGCGAGAGATTCCCGAAGAGGAACCGTGAAATCTCCTCATCGGACGGAGAGTCGTCTTTGAGGGGGTTGTGAAGGCGCTGAACGACGATTTGTACCGTGAGAGGATCGAGCTTCAAGTCTGCGGAGAGTTTTTTGATTTTTTCTTCGTGATGGGACGGGAGCGGCCGCAGGGTCCAAAGCATGCTCACGCCTTTTTCGTGGATTTGGCCGCTTTGCGTTCGCTGTATTCTTTGAGCCAAATGTAAACCGGACTCGCGACGTAGATGGTGGAGTACGTTCCGGCGATTGCGCCGACGATCATGGCGAAGCCGAAGTTTTGGAACTCCCCTTCGCCGAAGGCGAACATCAGGATAACGACCATGAAGACGGTTAGGTTCGTGATGATCGTGCGCGAAAGCGTTTCGTTGATGCTCAGGTTGATGACATCGCGGAGGCTTAATTTCGCCTGCTTGGATTTGATTTCTTCGTTCTTAGCGATATTTTCGCGGATGCGATCGTAAATGACGATGGTGTCGTTGACGGAGTAGCCGGTGATCGTGAGAAGCGCGGCGACGACGGTCAGTCCTACTTCGCGGCCCGTGATGGCGAAGGCTCCGACGGTAATGATGACGTCATGGATCAAGGCGACGATGGCCCCAGGAGCGAAGGCGAAATCAAAACGGTAACCGATATAAATCAGCATCAAGATCCAGGAGACGATGATGGCCATCTGGGCTTTTTTACGCAGATCGGCTCCGGCCTTGGGTCCCACCGACTCTTCCTGTTCAAGGATGGATGTATTCGCGGTGAGGTTGTTTTTGAGTGTTTGCGAGATTTGGTCTGAGATTTTTTCGGTGTTTTCCTGTTTTTTGATCTTGATGACCAAGCGGTTTTCTTCGGGCTTGCCGGTTTTTTGCACCGAGAAATCGCCTAAGTTCAAAGGATCCAAAAGTCTGCGGACGTCGCTTTCTTCGACGGATTTTTCGAACCGGTATTGGAGCTTCGTGCCGCCCTTGAAATCGGTGCCGAAGTTCAATCCTTTAGAGGCGACGATCAGGATACTGCCCAGAATTGCCAAAACGGAGATTGAAACGAAGATCCCCATGCGGGAAATGAATTTAAAATTGAAAGAGGGTTTCGCCATAAGTTGACCGCTAAACGCTTAAAGCCTTCGTTTTTCTGCCGCCCAAGATCGTCTCCTGCAGTACGCGCGTGACGATCAAGGCCGTGAACAACGTGGTGGTGATGCCGATCATGAGGGTGACTGCGAAGCCACGGATCGGTCCTGTGCCAAATTGGTAGAGAACGGCGCCGGCCAAGAACGTCGTGATGTTGGAGTCCAAAATCGCGGTCGTGGCGTTTTTGTAACCTTCTTTGAGCGCGGCGGCGGCGGATTTTCCATCTTTCAGCTCTTCGCGCATGCGTTCGAAGATTAGTACGTTCGCATCCACGGCCATGCCAATGGTCAGTACGATACCGGCGATCCCGGGAAGTGTGAGCGTCGCCTGAAACATCGCCAAAGCGGCCATAATGAAGAAAATATTGAGCGTCAGGGCGACGTCGGCCAAAAGGCCCGAAATTTTGTAATAAAAAAGCATGAAGAGCATGACTAGGGCTCCGGCGATCAAGCAGACTCGGAGGCTGCTGCGAATAGAGTCTTGGCCCAAGGAGGGACCGACGACCGTCTTGGTCAGTTCATGCACGCGCGCAGGCAGGGCGCCTTCGTGCAGGACCAAGGTCAAGTCTTCGGCTTCTTTAAGCATGGACTGATAGTCGCCTCCGGACCCTAAAGTGATCTGCGCCTGACCGGACGGGATCTCGCTTTTAATCACGGGCGCTTTCGAGACCTGGCCGTCGAGAACGATCGCGAGGCGTTTGCCGATGTTTTCTTTGGTCAGTTCGCCGAAAAGTTGGGTGCCGAGGCCGTCGAAGTTTAGGCTGACGTAGGGTTCATTGTCCTGGACGTTGACCTGGGTGTTTTTTAGCATGTCGCCCGTGACCTGGGCTTTTCTCTTCAAAAGGTAAGGGATGCCGCGCAGGGTTTTTTTAGTCGTGGGATCGTATTCGATTTCGTAGAGGATTTCGGAATCCTCGGGGATCTTGCCTTTCAACTGGGCGTTGAGTTTCACGGTAGATTCGGTGGTGTAGGAATCCGCCGGTAGGTTCAAGGCCGTCCTGGCTTCAGAGACCAAACGACGCACGTCTTCGTCCGGCGTCGCTTCGTCGACCAAGCGGAATTCCAAACGTCCCGACTTTTTGACTAGGCTTAATGCGCGATCCGGGTCGGACATGCCAGGCAGTTCGATGGAGATGCGGTTGGAACCCACACGGACGATTGAGGGTTCGGCAACTCCGTAACGATCGATACGGTGGCGGATGGTTTCGAGGGCCTGGCGGACCGCCATGTCCTTGGTCTTTTCGGCGAAGGCGTCAGAAAGGGCAAAAACGGCTTTTTTATCGTCCCGCTGGTCTTTTTTCTCGACTAATGTCTCATGGTAATTCTCGCGGATCCATGCGTTCAGAGCGTCCCGGCTTCCTTCGTCCTTCAAGGTAACCCGAATATCGGAGGAGTCCGGGATCCGGTCGGCGCCTGTGGGGGCGTAGGGTTCTTTTTCGGTCAAGCGCGGAAGCTCGGAGGCGATCATGTCCGCGCGGTTGTTCAAAGCGTCTTTTTCTTCGACTTCGACTTCCAGAGAGATGCCGCCCCTCAAGTCTAGGCCTAAGTTGATGGTTTCTTTAGGGAAGAAATTCACGTAGCGCGGGAGGGGCTTGTTCTGGCTTTCCGCTTTTTCGCGCATCTTACCGAAGCCGAAAATCGTCGGCACCAGGAAGTAGGCGGAAATGAGGATCGATCCTAGGATCAGAAGATATTGCGAACGTCCTGTGCGGGGCATAATTTTTAGGCGGTAGCCGGGGTTTGGGTTTTGATGGTTGCGACCTGGGCACGGTCGATCTTGATCTGTACGTTATTGGCGATTTCCAGCGTCAGCACGGTGTCTGTGACGCCGTGCACGCGCGCGTGGATGCCGGAGGTCGTGACGACTTCGTCGCCTTTTTTGATGTGCGACAGCATTTCCGCGTGTTGTTTGCGTTGTTTCTGTTGGGGACGGATCATCAGGAAGTAGAAGATCACGAACACCAAGACCATGGGCGCGAACATTCCCAAAGTGCCGCCTTTAGGGGGCGTGGCTGAGGCCGTCTGCGTCTGCGCCTGAGCGCTTGCGATAAAAATTCCTTCGAAATCCTTCATAATCGTTCCTTTGGATCGCTTCCCTCATCTCGCGGATCAGGGAGAGATAATAATGTAAATTGTGGATCGTATTGAGCCTCGACGAGAGAATTTCCTTACCGAGGTACAAATGACGGAGGTACGCCCTACTATATTTTTTGCAAACGGGGCAAGAACATTCCGGGTCGATTGGCCCTGGGTCCTCCTTGTATTTGGCGTGCCGGATTTCAATGGTCCCGAAGCTCGTGAAAAGCTGTCCGTTGCGCGCGTTCCGCGTGGGAATCACGCAGTCGAACATGTCGATGCCGTAGCCCACGAGCTCGACCAAATCCTCCGGAAGCCCGATGCCCATCGCGTAGCGCGGAAATTGGTCGGGAATATGAGGAGCGGCGGACGCGGCCATGGCGTAGAGATGCTCTTTCGGTTCGCCCACCGACAACCCGCCGATCGCAAATCCGTCGAACCCTCCGCCTCCGGCGGACATTTCCAAGAGGCGCTCCGCGCATTCTTTTCTTAAATTTTCGTAAACGCTGCCTTGGATAATGCCGAAGAGCAGGGGAGTGCCGCCGTTAGTGGCGTTCCGTTCTTTGGTCTCCGCGAAATATTTCAGTGAACGCTTGGCCCAGTCCAAGGTCAGCTCCATCGACTTGCGTGCGTCGGACTCGCTGACCGGGTAGGGCGTGCATTCGTCCAAGACCATCAGAATATCGGAACCCAGAGCGTACTGGACGTCGATCGCCTTTTCGGGTGTCAAAAAATGCAGGTCGCCGTCGATGTGGGAGCGGAATTCCACGCCGTCGGGGGTGAGCTTCCTTAAAGACGACAGGCTGAACACCTGGAAACCGCCGGAATCCGTCAAGATCGGATGGTCCCAGGCCATGAACTTATGCAATCCACCGAGTTTCCGGATGGTCTCATGGCCGGGACGGAGCATCAGATGGTAGGTGTTCCCCAGAATGATCTCAGCGCCGAGAGCTTCCATCTCGTCGACCGTCATGGCCTTGATTGTTGCGTAGGTGCCGACGGGCATGAAGACGGGCGTGGTAAAAGATCCGTGCGGTGTTTTGATCGTGCGAATGCGCGGTAAAGGCATCGCGTGCCCCTATGTGAGATTTTCGGCGGATGCAAGCGGTAGTCGATGCGTCGGGGGAAAGGACTTTACTGCGAAGAAAGACCGCGATACGTGCGGGCGCTATGACTTCCCACTTGAAACCCGATGCTTTCGAGCCCGGACAGATCGTCCGCAAGAGTTTCGGACTGAAAAAAGAAATCCAGGAAGACTTGGTCCGGGATTATCACAGCGACATCGTCCAGAAAATCATCGCGGCCGGGAACGTCTACCAAGAAAAGGATATCACGTTCCATCTCGCGAGCTCGTTCGGGTTTTGCTACGGCGTGGATCGTGCCGTCGAGATGGCGTACGAGACGAAGGAAAGATTCCCGGACCGCCGTATTTTTTTGACCGCCCAGATCATCCACAATCCCCGCGTGAACCAAAACCTCCAGGAAATGGGTGTGAGTTTTTTGAGCGAAGCGGACTACGACACCGTGGAGAAAAAAGACGTCGTGATCCTGCCCGCGTTTGGTGCGACCGCGGCCCAGATCGCGGGTCTTAAATCCAAGGGCTGTGTGCTCGTCGATACCATCTGCGGATCGGTATTGAACGTCTGGAAGCGCGTCGAGATGTATGCCGAAGAAGGTTTTACGGCAGTCATTCACGGAAAATATTATCACGAAGAAACGCAGGCCACGAGTTCGCGCGTGCTGGGGTATGACGCCGGAAAATACCTGGTCGTGCTGGACTTGGAAGAGACCGCGATCGTTTGCGATTACATCCGGCGGGGCGGGGATCGCGATGCGTTCCTGAAGAAATTTTCCAAGCAAGTGTCACCCGGTTTCGATCCGGACCGGGACCTGCAGCGTATCGGCGTGGCCAATCAGACCACGATGCTGATGAGCGAATCTCTGGCGATCGCCGAGGAATTGAAAAAGGCGATGCTGGACCGTTACGGAGCGGAGTACGTGACGCCGCATTTCAGGAATTTCGACACGATCTGCAGCGCCACGGAAGACCGTCAGAACGCGATCGTGGAATTCAAGAACAGGAACTTGGATCTCATCATGGTCGTGGGCGGCTATAACTCCAGCAACACGAACCATCTGGCCAAAATGGCGGCGTCGTTCACGCGCGCTTATCATATCGAAGACGCGGATGGCATCGTGTCGGATGCCGAAATCCACCACAAACCTTTCGGCCAGTTCGAGACGGTCATGGCCAAAGACTGGCTGCCGGCTGGGCCTTTGAAGATAGGCCTGACCTCCGGCGCTTCGACCCCGAATCAAGTCTTGGGCGAAGTCATTGAAAAGATCCTGTCGTTTCGTTCTTGAAAAATATCTAAGTGAAAAAGCAAAAACCTTTCGCCCCTGCCGCCGAAGAAAACAAAGCCGATATCTTAAGGGTTTTAAAGCAAGTCATTACCGAAGAGAATTTCCGGCTGATGGAAGTAGGTTCCGGCACGGGCCAGCATGCGGTTTTCTGCGCGCCTCATTTCCCGAGTTTGCAGTGGGTCACGACCGACACGGCGGATAAGCTGGAAGGCATCACGATGTGGCTTCGCGAAGCGCAAGTGCCGAACGTCCACGGCCCGGTCGCTTACGAGGTCGGCAAAGACGAATTTCCGCGGCAGAAATGCGACGTGGTTTTTGCGGCCAATATTTTCCACATCCTGTCTTGGAAGAACGACAAGACCTTGATCAAAGCTCTGGGCAACCGCCTTCGGGAAGGTTCCAAAGTCTTGTTTTACGGGGCCTTCAACTACGGCGGCAAATTCACGTCCAAAAGCAACGAGGCCTTCGACGCGGCCTTGAAGGCCAAAAACCCGCAAAGCGGGATCCGGCATTTCGAAGACGTCCAAAAAGCCATGACGAAGGCCGGGTTTGAATTCGTCAAAGACTTCGAGATGCTCTTCAATAATAGAATTCTTTATTTTAAGCGCCTCGAGCATGTTAAGGACGTCCCGTGTCCGGAGACCCCTCAAGCTCAACCCCCAAAGAATTCCCCAAAGCTCTCATAGACGTTTGCGCCTCCTGCCGGCAGTCCTCGCTTAAAAACGGCGAGAATTGCGGTCTCTGCGGGCAGCGTCTCTGCAAAGCCTGTGTGCAATTCGTAGACCCCGCGGCGTTTTCTTTTTTGAAAAACATACCCGAAGACCTCGTCCATGGTTCCTACTGCATGCCCTGCCACTCCAAAAAAGTGGCCCCGGCTTTGGAGTCCTATTCGGAAATCATGGAACGTGCCGAGAGCGTGATTGTTTTTTACAAGAACGAAAGAAACATCCCGCCGCACCGCCGTTCGAATAAAATGCTGAGCGTACGAGACTGCCCCGACCGCAAGGAAACCCTACTACGGCTGGCTTTTTTCGCGGCGGAACAGGATTGTGACGCCTTAGTAAGCGTTGCCTTGACCTCGGAAAAGATCAGAAATGCCGGCTACCAAAAGACTTCCTGGAGTGGGACCGGTTTTCCTACCTGCATATTCGTCAAAAAATAAATGCGAAAAACAGAGGGGGTATTTTTAGCCTCTCGTAAATCTTTGGATGCGGGCCAAAAGCTCGGCGGGTTGAAATGGCTTGACGAGATAGTCGCTGGCGCCCATGTCGAGTGCGCGCGCGATTTCCTGGCTTTGGGCTTTTGCAGTTAAGACGATGACAGGCACTTGCTTCCAAGTGTCGCTGGCACGAATTCCCGCAAGAACTTGATATCCGTCTTTAAACGGGAGCATGAGGTCGAGTAGCACGGCGTCCGGAGGGCTTTTGGTATCGACAAGGCCTAAGGCTTTTCTTCCGTCGTCAACTTTGATGACTTGATAGCCTTCGCGGTTCAGGAAAAAATCGAGCAGGAGGGAAATTTTTTCGTCGTCTTCCACGACCAGCATCGTTTTTGCCATCATCAGCTTTTAAGCACTAGTGGCGCGCTCGGGCAACTCAAAATAAAAAGTCGTGCCCGTGCCCGGCGCCGACTCGTAAGTGATGTCGCCACCGTGTTTGTCGATGATGGCCTTGCAGATGCTCAATCCTAAACCCGTGCCTTCTTTTTGCCGCGTGCTCGACGAATCCGCCTGAGAGAATTTCTGGAAGATGCGGCTGCGGAATTCTTCTGCGATGCCCGGTCCATGATCGGAGACCGAAACACGTACCCAAGAATCCCGCCGCGCCATCGTAATGCAGATGGTTTCCCCGGAAGGCGAAAATTTCGCGGCATTGGACAGCAAGTTCGCCATGACCTGCATGAGCCGGTCGGGATCGGCTTCTACGAACACGCCGTCTGGAATCGCTTCCGCCAAAAGCGAGACGTGGAACCTTTCGGCGTAGGCCTTGTTTTCTTGTAAACAGTGTGAAACCAGCGTGCCCAAGTCGACCGGCCGCATGTGGAATTCCATCTTGCCGGAACTGATTTTTTCCAAATCGAGCATGTCATTGATCAAGCGTCCCAGGCGCTCGCAGCTTTCAATCGCAACGGAAACCAACCCCCTAGTTTTTTCGGGACGTTCCCAAGTCCGTTCGTCTTTTAAAAGCTCCAGAAACATATAAATTGATGTCAAAGGCGTTCGCAGTTCGTGATTTACGATGGAGATGAATTCATTCTTCAGTCGCGCGATCTCGTTTTCGTGGGTCACGTCCCAGTTCACTCCGACCATGTGCGCGATGTTGCCTTCGTCATCCCGGATTGCATCGGCGATGGCGCGTAGGTCGTGCAGGCTCCCGTCCGGCCAGCAGATCCGGAAGACCGTGTCGAACTTCTGACCTTCCAAAGACTTCAAAATTTCGTCGCGCACGCGTTGCTGGTCCTCGGAGTGCACGCGGTGGCCCCAGGCTTCGTAGTCGCCCGAAAAATTCGCGCGTTCGATGCCGTAGAGTTGCAGCATCATGTCGTCCCAGATGAGTTTCCCGGTGCGGATATCCCAATCCCAAACGCCGATATTCGCGGCGTTGGTGGCGAGGGCGAGGCGGTAGCTGACTTGTTTGAAGCGGATTTCCTGCTGCGTCTTTTGAGTGATATCTCTCGTGATCATGACGAATCCGATCAGGGTGCCTTCGGTATTTTGAAGGGCTTCCATGACGACGTGAGCCATGAAAGGGCTTCCGTCCTTCCGGACTCGCCAAGATTCGTCTTCGAGTTTTCCCGAGACGGCCGTTTCTTCCAGCATGCGTCGCGGCTCTTCGCCTTCTTGGTCTCCTGGCGTGTAAAGATCGGAGACATGGCGTCCGACGATTTCTTCGGCCGTATAACTATGGATTGCCTCAGCACCGGCACTCCAACTCTTGATGACTCCTTGCACGTCTAGGAGGCAGATGGCGTGATCTTTGAGCCCGTCGACCAAGAGTCGGTTTGTTTCTTCGCTGTTTTTCAAATGATCCGACTTGGCTTTTGCGACGAGCAAGGCGTGCACGGTCAAAGCGAGTAAGGCCGCGATGACGAGTCCGATCGTCAGGAACGCAAGCGGTAACCAATGATGCGGCGCCTTCTGGATCATTTCGCCTAAGCGCGCGAAGCCTTCGCCGGAAGCGGACCGCTTGATTTTGTCGTATACGTAAAAAAACGCGATGGCCACCGCCAGAAAAGTCAGGAGGGGGAGGGACACGGCTTTTTTGCCCGCGGCCCAGGGATCGGATTTCGCGTGATAGATCAAGGTCGCGATCAGGAAGATCGCGAAGAGTCCCGCGAACATCATTTCGCGGATCATATAAAGCGTCGGCACGTTTTCTGGGAGGCTCTTCCAGGTGGACCAGGTCAATACGACGGGAATGGCGATGGCTAAGACCGCCATGGCCGGCAGGGAATTGAAAATTTTGCGCCAAGCGATCATTTCGGGTTAGACATGACGGACTTAGAAAGCCCGCACAGTTTAACCGTTTTCCCGCTCATCGCCAAGGAGGACTTTCTTTTCGTCGAGTTTTTCCGGTAGGACGACGGTATGTCCTTAGTCGAGCCGGTTCCCATTTGGAGCGAAGCCCCGCGTCATTGTCCCGGGAGGAATTTACCCGCTTATCGGTTTACGCCGGGTAAAAATCCTCATCCGCGGGGTCAAGAAGGCGGGCATGCTTATGGCCAAGCCGAAGAGATTCCACTCTACACGCCGCCCGAGCGTTGGCGCGAAAACGAATTCTACCTGCACGGCATTGATCTCTATCATCAAGGTTATCTTTGGGAATCTCATGAAGCTTGGGAAGCACTTTGGCATCTCACGGGAAAAGACGGCGCCGAAGGGCAATACCTGCAAGGTCTGATTCAAAACGCCGCGGCTCTTCTCAAAGCCCATCTCGGCCAATGGTCGGGTGCGAGGCATTTGAGCCAGGAAGCGTGCCGCCGTCTTTTATTGTCCCAAAAAATCTTAGGGCCGGGCCATCAACACTGGATGGGAGTCGAGATGACGGCGTTTCTGGAAAGTTTCGAGAGATGTTACCGGGACCTATGGTCCGGCCGCGACGCGATCGGTTCCGCTCCTAAGATTATTCTTTCAAGATGACTTTTAGGGCCGCGGTTCTTGCTAAGGAGTCGCCGGCGAGTCGGGTATGTCTCCCACCGTCGCGGTGGAAAGCGTAACATTCGATTCATTTCCGATCCCTGTGACCGAGACCGGGAGATTCGCGTCTTGGGCCGTGGCTAAAAGATCGCACATCGAGACTTTTGCGTTCAACGCCTGTCGTGCTTGATCCGGAGCCATCCATCGCCATTCGATGCCGAACGCCGTCGGAATCCGGACCGATACTGCTGTATCCACCGTCTGACCCGAAGCGTTTTTGGCTTTTAAAGACGCCGTGCAGAGAGGTGCCGATTTGTCCTGGGGATAGCTGATTTTCGCGAGCATGCCTTTCGCCACGCATTGGTTGCCGATGCAGGTGACGTTGTCGGCCGTGCTCGGAGAGGAATTCATGACCACCGTTTCGGTGCGTAATTCCAGGGCCGAAGGCGTCACGGGAGCCGGTGAGGCGTTGGGTAAAGGTAAGGTGGGTAGGACGTTTTTGAGCGTGACCCGCACGGTTTTATTCTGAGCGAGCGAACGGTAAAGCGTGCGGCAACCCAGCGACTCGCGCGCGGCGGCCGGCTCGAAACCGTCTTGGCCGGGACGCGTGAACGGATCGGAGGACGTGAGCTTTATCTCCTGAAGCGACGAAGACAGGAGCCATGCCTGGCAGGATTTCGAGTTTTGCGTCTCGTCCGCGACATTCTGCATTTGGACGATAGTGCCCTCCACCTCTATTTCCGCGGGAATCGTTGGCAGGCTGCGCGTCTTATCCAATACCTTTTTTGGTCCGTATTGGCCGACGTCGAAGAAGCCAAAGGCGAAAGCGGGAGACGACAGGAAAAGTAGGAATAAAGAAGCATTTTTGAGAAGTATCATAAGTGGATTGTAGCGACTTATCGGGCAATGGCCAAGGACTAGTTGTGCTGTTTTGCCTCACTTCGCGGATTTATTTGAGTCCGTCCTCTTCCATCCACTTATACAGAGTCACCCGTGACACACCCAAGGTCTCGGCCGCTTTGCTGATATTGCCATCGACCGATTTCAGAGTGTCTTTCAGGGAGCTTCGCTTGTCGCGCCGGACTTCGGAGGGACGCTGGACTTCGGGTTTCTTTGCATCTTCGAGCTCGAAATCTTCCCAAGAGACTTCGTGGGATCCCCGTGAGACCGCGTTGGTGATGGCCCGCCGGACGGAGCGATTCAGCTCACGTATATTGCCGCGCCACTCGCGTTGCTGAAGGTTTTTCAAGGTGTCAGCCGCTATCGTCAGCGGTTCGGGAGAGTGTTGTTGCAAGAAGTAATGCACAAGGTGTGGAATGTCTTCGCGGCGTTCTCGCAGCGGTGGAATCGTCAAAATCCATTGAAAACGTTGAAAAAGATCTTCGCGGAATTTCCCTTCGTAACGTGCGCCGTCTAGGTCCCGATTCGTCGCGAACACCGGTCGGACATCGACAGCATATTCTTTGGAGCCGCCGAGCGGCCGTATCAGCCCGTCTTCGATGACGCGCAAGAGCCGTGCTTGGCTTTCCAAAGGGAGATCCCCGATCTCGTCCAAGAACAAAGTCCCGCGATGCGCTTCTTGGAAGAAGCCTTTGTGATCCGTGACGGCCCCCGAAAAAGATCCGCGCGTGTGCCCGAAGAGTTGGCTCTCGGCCAGGTTTTGAGGAATCGTCGCGCAATTCACGACCACGAACGCATGGTCTTTGCGCCGCGGATTTTCGTTATGAAGATATTGGGCGAACAGATCTTTTCCCGTCCCCGTTTCGCCCAGTAGCAAAACAGGATCGTCGGTCGCCGCGATTTTTTTAAGCTTCTCCATGAGTTTCCGGAAAACAGCTGAAGAGCCGATCAGCATGCGGTCGGAGACGCCGCTACGCGCGGAGGGCAAGGCGAATCCCGGAAGTTTTTCGGATTTTTCCGTCTCTTCGACCTGGTACGTCATCTGATATTTTCCGAGGCGAATGACGCCCGAAGAGGGCAGGGGGCGCTCGGTCACGCGGAAATCATTCACAAACGTGCCGTTCCGGCTGTGCAGGTCGCGCAGCATGTATTTGCCTTCGGAGAGGAAGATCTCCGCGTGCTGCGAAGAAACGTAGTGATTGTCGATGACGACGTCGCAGCCCGGGGAGCGGCCTAAAAGCAGCCGCGCCCTGCGGAATTTTTTCCTGATCGGAGCGATTAATTGCAGGGTCGGGACGGGATTACGGTTTTCGGTCACGTCTGAGCCGACGGTTTTTTCCTTCCGATCGATCGAAGAACGCGTTTTCTCGAAAATCTGGCAGCGATACGCCCCGATGTCGAAGAGATCCCCGTCCTGCAGTGTGTGGGAACCGACCGCCTTTTCTCCGTTCACGTACACGGGCCCGCTCAAGGGCGTCACGAAAATGGCCTCAGGCGTGACTTCGATGCGCGCGTGATAGTCCATCACGCCGTCGATCAAGCCGATGTCGTTGTCCTTGGCCTGGCCGAGCGTGAGCGACGATTGCAGCCCTTCGCGCAGCAGAGGTTGCCCCCGGTGAAAAATGATCAATTCGGGCATAAACACTCCTGTAAAGTGTATAAGAGAATCTTTCGTACACTAAAGTGTAAAGATGAACAATGAGCAAATGTCCACCGGACTTTCTTGAGGTGCCGGGTACGCGAGTAACCTTCTGGAATATCGAAGGATCTTTGCGAAAATTTTAAAGAACCGGAGGCTGATTATTTTGGCACGGGCTTTGGATAAAGGGCCAACATGAAATTTTTATTTCTTCTGATTTCCTTAAGTCTCATCCCTCAGGTCGTCTTCGCTGAAGGGGAAGATGAACTCGGTCGCGCGCGCGAATCGCTGGCTTTAGGGTACGCGGAAGAAGCGGTGAGTCTGTTGACTGATTTTTTGAAATCCCGCCCTCACGAAATCCAGGCCCGTTCTTTAAGAGCCTTGGCCTTGGGGAGCTTAGGCGAAGAAGACCGGGCGATCGCGGATTATGAAAGCGTATTGGAGCAGCGAGACGACGATAAAGACGCCCACTACAATCTCGGCATGCTGCTGGCTTTTCGCAAAAAAGAATCCCGACATGCCTTGGAACATCTCGATCGTTATCTTTCGTTGGAGGATGATCCTAAAAAAGCGCTCAAAGTCGCTCAAGTTATGAAGTCTCTCGATAATATTTTTGCGTCGGATCTTGAAAAAAAGTCTCTGAACGTGATGCGGGAAGAATTGGAATCTTCATCTGGAGTGGATCGTAAGAGGGTTCTTGAACATATCCTGAAATGGAATCCTTTTTCCGTCGAAGCGCTCATGTTGGTCGCCGAAACTCTCAAGCAGGACGGAGATGCCGGGCGTGCCGAGACTTTGTGCCGTCAATCGATCGAAATTCATCCGACCTGTGCTGTCTGCCACGAAGCGTTGGGAGAGATTTTGCAGCAGAAAGGTCGTGGTGAAGAAGGTGAAAAACACCTCATGAAAGCCAAATTGTTCGAAGGGAAGTCATAAATTTTTAAAAACTTAAAAATCGCCTTGCCTCTTGTGAGAGGCCGAGACTACGGGGGAACACTTATGGAAGAACAGCCAAAAAACGATCTTTATACTGCGGTCCTGCTCGAAGGCATCCGCTCCGACTTCAAGGCGGTTGCTGAAGTGGTTGAGCATTTAAGCCATAAAGTGGAGAATATGGATGATCGTCTCACGCGTGTGGAAAATAAGCTGGATGACCATATCGCTCAATCCGCCATCGACCACCGTCTCTTGGAAGAGAAAATCCAAAATGTGCAGGAAAATTTGGAAGAAAAGATTGAAAAAGTGAGCGAGAAGTTTTCCAAAGAGATTCAAGTGATACATGTCCGTTTGGATAAGCAAGACCGTGATCGTTTGAATTAAGCCTCCGCTAGAAATGAACTTCCGACATTCGAAACCTCGTGGTAGCCAGTCGATCACGGGAGCAATTCTGCATGAATCGCTTGGGGCGTTATGCCTTGGTAAAGCTTATCGGCCGCGGCGGCATGGCGGACGTCTGGGTCGGGAAATCCTACGGCGCGAGCGGATTTGAAAAAATCGTCGCGATCAAACTCCTAGCGCCCGATAACGTCGATAAAGAAGACTACCAGCGCGCTCTGACCGATGAAGCCCGCATCCTCGTCACTCTCAAACATCCGAATATCGTCGATGTCTACGACCTGAATTTCGAGGCCGAGAATCCTTATCTCGTCATGGAATTCGTCGAGGGCGCCGAGCTGCGCGATATCTTGCGCGCCCTTCGCACGAAAAACCGCCGCATGCCTTTAGGTATCGTGGGCCATCTGATGATCGAGGTCTCGAAAGCGCTCTCGCACGCACACGAACGCCGCGATGCGAATACGGGAGAGCCCTTGCACATCGTCCACCGCGACGTTTCCCCCTCGAACGTCTTGATTTCAACCCAAGGTGACGTGAAGCTGAGCGATTTCGGCATCGCCAAATCCTCCCTGCAATCCGCCCACACGCAGGTGGGACTGATCAAAGGCAAGTTCCGCTACATGAGCCCGGAGCAAGCCGAAGGACGCGCGCTCGATCATCGCTCCGATATTTTTTCGTTCGGGCTTTTATTCTACGAGTCTCTTTTCGGCAGACCCGCCTACGATGAAGCTTCGGATATCGCGATTTTGCAGAGGGCGCGTACAGGATCTGTCGCCTGGGACGTCTGTGAAGAAGATAATTTTTGCGACGAACACCTGAAGGCGATGCTTCAAAAGCTTTTGGCGTCGTCACCGCAAGAGCGGTACGCCGAGCTCGCTTCGTTCCGTAAAGACCTCGTGGACTACTTAAACCGTCGCGGCGAGGTCTGCGACCGTGAAGATTTATCGGAATTTTTAAGGGATTTAGATCTCCCTCAACTTCAGAAATCGATCGCGGTCCGTAAGGTGGCCGAAGATTGGTCTCCCGAGCCTACAGCCCAATTCCTCACGCAAACCGGCGTGATTCAGACCCTGGCGGATATCCAAGTCGGATCGAAAAAAAAGTATTGGCTGGCGGGTTTAGGCGGCTCCGGAGTGATTGCCCTCGCGGCCTTTCTTTTGTTCAATTCGCGCAACCCTAAAATTCTCGGAACGTCCACGACCTCTGTGGTTTCTGCGCCGTCATCTTTCGCGCCGGAGACGGTACCATCGCCCACGGCGATTTCTACGCTTCCGGTGCCCCCGAAACTTGGACGTTTGGATATAAAAACGACACCGGCGGACGCGAGTCTATCGGTCAAATACGCAGACCGCGTGCTCCGGCCCGCGTCGCCGGCCTCTCTGCCAGACGTGCCGTTGGGGATTCCCATCGAAATCACCGCTTCGAAAAAAGGATACAAGACGTCCTCGAAAAAAATGCAGCTGACCGAGGAGTCTCAGTCCGTGTCGTTGGTTTTGTCCGAGATTCAAGATTTAAAGGTGAGTTTCACCGCGGAACCGAACGCCACGCAGATCGCGGTGCCAGGCGTTTTTCAATCCCAGGAAGGCCCGATCCGTTCCCGTTCCCTGCCGCCGGGAGATTATGACGTGCTCTTTACGCATGAGGCTTCCGGCAAAAAGGCCACGGCGCGTCTTCGAGGGCGGGAAGGCGGCAGCTTTTTATGTTCGGCGGACATGTCCGTCTCCGATGACGCCGTCCCGCCGAAAGCCTTCTGCCGCGCACAATGACGTCTTTACACTGAACGCAAAAGTTAACATCTTTACGTCTCGCCTCAATCGCCATCATGGCAGCCACCGGTGCCAGGCACGCAGCTAAGATACTAATTTTAAAGTCGATATTTTTTGACGCGCGAAGTTTTCGCTTTAGGCACGCCTGTTGCTCTTGTGTCCGGCATGTTCAATTTCTACGAAAAACCGAAGAGTTTTTGGAGAAGATCAGAAGACGGTTTTTTATTGGATAAATATTCGCCGTTGACGCGTCTTTGTTTTTCTTGGCATCACTCGGCTCCGCTTCGGGAAAAAACCTCTCTTTTTCGTCAGTACGCAAGCAACCTTTTAAAAGCATATCCGAAGATATCACCTGTTCTTGTTGTGAAAACAGGAAAGAGCCGCATGAAGATCGGGGGAGAGTGGGGGCTCCCTCAATTCATATCGTTACTGCGGCCTAGCGACGAAAAAAGAGAGATGGGGGTCTCATGAAGCGTTTGTTCTGTGTCATCACGATTGCAACTTTTCTGGCGGCGAATATCGCCGCCGCTTACGACCTTTCGCATTCCAAGCTTCAGGGGAAATCGCATGCGCCAATGACGGTCGCCCTGGTGCCGTTTGCGGAATCCTATTCTCCGTCTTTGAAAAACATCCTGCAAACCATGCGCTCCGAGCTTCTGAAGACCCGCGGCATCCGCGTGATGGATGAAAGCTCGATGCAGGAGATACTGCGTTACTATCAAAAATACGTTCACCGTACGGCCGAAGATGATCCGGTGCAAACGACGCTCGCCGACGCACGCCAAGCTCTGCTCGAAGGGCGTTACGACCAATCCGAGGCGCTGTTACGCCGTGTCCAAGACAAGATCTCGGCCAAGGTAAAAGCCGGTGGCACCAACGAAGGCCTCTACCAATGCCATCTTCTGATGGCGAAGATCCACTACGCCAATCACTCAAGCGAATCCGTCGCGCAGGATTATGACCGCTTGATCGCCCTCCATCCCGACATCGAAATGGACGCGAATCTCTACAGCAGCTGGGAGCGGGGCGCGCTGAAGCAGGCCAAAGAGAGATTAGAAAAAACGCCACGCGGGTCTATTAAAGTTCGGACAATACCCGCCGGATCGGAAGTATTCGTCAACGGGATCCACCGCGGCATGAGCCCCATGACGGTCAAAGATCTGCCTTCCGGCCTTCACGTCATCGAAATCAAAACCGTCAATCATGCGCCGCTGACGCGGCAGGTGTCTTTAGCGGCAGGGGAGAACGCGGACTTGAATCTGAAACTCGTGCGCACCGACGTTGCTTCGGGTTCGGAAGCGTCGACGACGATCCGGCCGTCTTTGTATCGCTCCGACGTCGAGGTTTCGAAACTGATCTCGACCCTGGGCTACCACATGGGCGTCGATCGTATCGTGCTGGTCGCCGACCGCAAAGAGCGCGGCATGGAAGCGGTGCTTTATCGCGTGGGCGATACGGGTTTAGGATCGGTCCGACAGTTTCATCAGGTCGATTTGTCGTCGGTCGCCGGAGGGAAAACCAACGTCTCCGGAGTCATTGGCGCGCTGAACGACGAAATCCGCGCCGACATCCTGAAAAACCCTCCCAAATATGCGCGTCAAAACGTCGGCAGCGTCAAACTTCATCAACACAGACGTCCTTTTTATAAAAAACCTTTGTTCTGGGTCTTAACCGCTGCGGCGGCGGGCACCGGGGGCATCTTGGGCGCCGTCGTGGGCGGTGCGGCCGCGACGGGCGGCGTGTTGGTGGCGTTCTAAATTTTAAGGAGAAATCATGACCAAAAAAAATCCCGGTAGAATGAAAAATATTTTCGCGGGAGCGGTGGTGATGTTGTTGGTCGGGGTCGGCTGCGCCCAACAGCGTATCGCGACCAAACCGCAGACCACCGAACCTAAATCCGTTCACGAAAAAGTTTATTTCGAGTTCGGCCAAGCGTCGGTGCGTGCCGAAGATGAAGACGTGCTCGCGCGGATCGCTTCCCAGCTTAAGTCCCACGAAAAAACCGTAACCGTGCTGGAAGGTCACTCCGATCCGATCGGTGAGGCCCGTTATAATGAAATTTTAGCCGAAGAACGGGCGCGGTCGGTGAGGGTCTATTTGCGAGATCAGGGTGTCGAGCCTCACCAAATCACCGTTACGTCCAAGGGCGAACGCGAACCTGTCGTGACCGGCTATGGCCGTCGCTCTCTTCAACCCAACCGCCGCGTGGATATCCGTTTTTTATTAACCGGGAGGAACGATGAAACATCTCGCTAAGACTCTAACCGCAGCGTTGTTATTTTGTGCGGCATGCAGTTCCCAAACGACGAGGATCGAAGCCGTCTTGTCGCCTCCGTATGACTTAGTGCGGGCGGAGCCGTCTTATCAGGTGGAGATGACGTTATCCGATACATTGAAAGGTCTCATTGCGTTGGGTCCGGTAACTCTGACTTTAGAGCCCGAAAGCGGTGTTTGGGTGAGTCAGGCGATTAACTTGAACGACGGTGACTACGAGGCGAACGTGGAGATTTTCGCCGACTACCCGACCGGCCGCCTGGCCTTAGCTCAAGCGGCCCGTACGATTTCACTGCGCAAAGGCTCACCCTTGGCCTCGATCGCGTTCCGTCCCATCGATTTCGACATTTCTTTCGATGAGGACGCCGACCAAGTCCCGAACATCACCGAGTTTTCGATCGGCACCAGTCCCGTATTGCCCGATACCGACGGCGACGGTGTCTTCGATGTCAGCGACGCCTTTCCTTTGGATGCCAGCATTTCCGTCGATCCCAACGCCGCCACCGCGACACCGGAGGAATTATGAAAAAACACATGTTTAAAAATATCCTATTGATCAGCGGCGTGTGTGCGGCTGGTTTTTTCACCGCTTGCGGCGGCGTCACCGAGTCGATCGGCATCGGCCTCGATGACGCATATTGTCCCGCCGGCCGCCAGACATTGGCCGTCTTGCCGGAAGAGCTGAAGATCGAAACCTACCGCGTCACGATCACCGCTCCCGACATAGAGTCTCCGATCGTTTTTGATTTCGGGGGGAAAACCACGTCCGCTCCGTTGACCGGAATCCCGAAGGGCAAGAACCGCACAATGACCGTCGAAGCCGTGAACTCCGGCGGCCAGATCATCTGCCGCCGCACGATCAACGACCTCACGATCGAAGGCGGAAAACTCAGCTCCGTCGCCGTGCCGCTCTTGGCTGTGCCTTTCGCGACGAACCTTTCGAATAACAACTTAGTGACCCAATCCCGCTTGGTCTTCCGCGGTTACGGCGAACCCGGAGGGGCGATTGAAATTTTAGACCAATTCAACGGGAGCGAAACCGTGCTCAATGATTTGAATACGAATTCCGACCTGATCCAGCCCTCGATCAACGACGCGGGCTTTTTCTTTCGTCCCGCGCTTCTCCCGCTCGGCACTCATACGTTCGTCATCCGCGACGGCACGACCGGCGAATCGAATCAAGTCACGGTCACCTTGGTCCGCCCCGGCCGCGAGCCCGGACGCGGGATTCAAACCGCAGGCGAAGTGAAGACTTTCGGCGCCCAAAGCGCGGGCCGTATCGACCTACTGCCGGACGTGATGGAGCAAGTGGGACAATAAAAAATCGTAAAAGAAACAGGGGAGACTTTATGAAAAACTTTATCCGCTACGTGATGATGGTGCTGGCAATGACGACGATGATCCGCTCTGTGCTCGCTGCCGACGTCCCGCGCTATGTAAATTTCCAAGCCGTCTTAAGAGACGACAACGGCAAATTACTCGAAGGCGACAATGTGAATCTGGAATTTAAGATTCTCGATCAAGACGGTCAGGAACTCTACTACGAATCCCAACCCGCCGTGAACATGGTGCGGAGTTCGGTCAACGTCATGATCGGCGAAGGCGTGGAATTAAATTCCAGCAACCCCACCGGAGGCGTCCCGTTCCCTGCTCTTTCTCCGACCACCGGTACGAAATTTCTCCAAATGCGAATCGACGGAAACCAAGCGGGCGGCCTCATGGAAATGGGGAGCGTGCCATATGCGGTGTATGCGCAGATGGCTTTGAAAATTGATCCGAATATCGTTACTGTGGATATTCCCGATATTTTTGTGACCGAAGACGAACTGGCAACTTACAGTGCCAACATCGTTACAACGATCAATAACTCGGCTTCCTCGACGACGATTAATGAGAGTCATATTGATCAAAACATTGCCAGAGATAGTGAAGTGGCCGCTGCGATTGCTTCTCATAATCATGATGCAGTTTATGTGAATGTGGCGGGGGATACGATGACGGGATCCCTTAATGTGCCGGATAGCAGTACAACGCCTCATCTAAGTGGAGGTAACTTCAATGTCGGCAGGACATTAAGAAATCATGAAAATAGAATTACAGCTTTGGAAAGCGCTCCCAAGCCTGAGATTTTTGCTTGGGCCTATGTCAGCGATAGCGACGGTGCTTTGGAAGCAAAGAGTTTTTCTGGGTTTAACATTGCTTCCGTCATAAGGGAAAATCATGCCAGTTATGGAAATGTTTATAGAGTAACGTTTTCCAGTTCTATATTTGGGAGCTATGCTGCGGTAGCGACAGCCAACAGAGATGTTGATGAATCTGCTAGATTATTTGCTAATATTCCGTCTCGTGGCAGTTCGGTGATACGTGTAAGAGTTAAAGAAGAATCCGGCGGACAAGACTATGGAAACTTTTCTTTAACCATTATTGGCGGGCCTAATTAACCTCATGAAAAAGACTACATTTCTGTTTTTACTTCTGATCGTAATAAGCAAGACAACTCCGTCTTTTGCATATAACTTCTTGCAGCTGGATCCAAACTCAGGGGCTCCCGTTGGCTGGGGCAGCAACTCCACGATCACTTACTACTTAGACCCAGGAGATTGGATCGATCTCACAAACGCTCAAGCCCATACGCTGGTCAAAGAAGCCATGAAGCTCTGGGAAGCGACAAATCCTGCGGCTCCTCGATTCATTTTTGGGGGATATTTAGACCAAGACGTCAACGAATCTAATTATCCACAGTATGTCTCCCGCTTTGCGTGCAATGCCTCTGATCTTGAGAACTGTGAAGCCGAGTCTCAACGCAACTTCCAAACAGTCGTTATTTTTGATGAGAGTGGCGATATCTTGGATGCGTTTTGTCCTATCGTGGCCTGTGTCGCCCAAGCGGGTGCAAGAGTTTATTCGGACGCCAGCCAAGGTCCACAAGCAATCTTGCAAGGTCAAGTAGTCTTAGGACGTCTCGTGACCACGGGCCCAGGGGGAATCAACAAGCGAGTCGGTACGATCACGCATGAACTAGGTCATCTTCTAGGGTTGGCTCATACCTCGGTTAATCAGCAGGTTTTTTTAGAATCTGTAGAAAATGATTTAAGGGAGATCGTTCCTACGATGGCGGATGGACTATTCGGAGCTTCGGGAGCGGAATTTGCGACGACATTGAATCCGGATGATGTAACGGGCATGAATGCCCTCTACTCTTCGACGGTCGTCGAACAGGAAACGGCGAACATTGAGGGAAAGATTCTCAAATCAGATAATTCTTCCATGCCTCATGTGAATGTCGTGGCAAGAAATGTTGAAGATCCTTTGTGCAAGACGTATTCTTTTTTATCCGGAAGAATTTGCCAATTTTCCTCAAATGCAGAGTTCTGTGACGAGCCCATTGATGACAATTCAGAGTATACCCTCATAGGGCTTCCTCCAGGTACATACACTTTAGAAGTCGAAGAAATCGCCGATGAAGACCTCGCATTCACTTATGCTCCTGGTCTTTTCGAGCCTTTCATTCACGGAGATGCCGAATTCTGGAACGAGAACGATGCGGCGAATGAGTCGAATACGCTTTTTACTGAAATCACCTTAGCAGCCGGCGAGACGCGACAAGATATCGACATCATCTTGAACCGTAGCGAAGTGACCGACGACCGGATCAAATTTTTGCCTTTAGACACCTTTACAGCCGGTCCAGGCACCGATTGTCCTGAAGAACCACCTGTTAATTATGCGGAATTAATTGGGATCGATGAAGGAGGCGAGGAGCCTCCCCCGACTTCCGGCGGATCGGGTGGATGTTCGTTGGCACGATAACTTTCTCTAGTAAAAAGTGTACCCGGTACGCGTACAAGTCGGCGTCAATAAGAGCTTGCTCCTCTCCATCATCCACTCTTCCGAAAGTTCTGCAGCTTTTATTTCCTCAAAGAGGCGAGCTGTCGGATGGCTTTCGCATCACGAACGCGGCGATAGAGGATCGAGGACTGGCCTCCGTGATAGCGATTATCGAGGACCTCATGGACGCGCTCCAGGCCCATCTCTTCCAAGTATTGAGGACGGAAATTGATGTCAGTCAGGATGTAGCCGCCGATCTTCGTCCTGGAGACGATGTCGGCCCAGGCTAGAAGCCAGACTTCTGCCGGACAAAAGTAGTAGGCCTGCAGGAAGACACTCAGATCAAAAAGTTCAGTACCTGGCAAAGGATCCCGCAGAATGTCGGCATCATGGACGTGGATCTTTTTCATTTCGCGGGCATCCAACGGAATGCGCACGGCTTCGAGTGTAAATCTTATCGACTCTCATCCAAGTTCGTTGTGCACTTTTGTCCGGTTGAAGTTCGCGAAGAATGGTGGGCTTCGTAGGTTGGAACGCTTAGGTCAATACATTGAAGACGATTAATAATTGAACGGCAACGGAACGTCGCCGCGATAATAGGTGCTTCCGTCGCCGTAAGCAACCACGACGGCCTTTAAATCGGGCAGGTAGGAGACATGCATATTCGCATTCTTTGAATCCACATGAACCAATAAAACGGACACGCCTGCCTTCTTCAGTTTTTCGGAATAATATTTCGCGTGGTCGCGGTCTCCCTGCTGTCCTACGATGACGGCTAATTTTTTTCCTTTTCCGACGCTCTTCAATGAATCGATGACCGCCTCGATGCCAAAAGGTTCCCTCTCCATGCCCGTCGCCCGGAGGACGTGATTACGGTAGACCAAAATATTTTGGGGATGATCCAGATTGAAAATGAACGTTGCGCCATCTTCAGGCTGGTAGGGTCTTATGTGTTCTACGATGATTGCTTGCTCCGGATTGATGAGGGAAGGACTATAGGTCTGATTGTGAACTCGATGGATATCTCGATTGTCGATGGTCCTTTCATTCAAATCCAGGATTTGATTCCTAGCCAGTTCTTTTAAAAAAATGTGATTTCCTCCTGTGATATCGATTCTATGGACGGTGGCCGGATGTCCGAATACTTTTCCAAAAACTGCGGGAGTATTTAATGATTTTGCAAGCATTCCTAAGGCCGATTCTCTCCACTGTCTTGCAAACTCTCGAGGATGGCTCTGAATGAGACGGGAATTTCTTTCAATGTCGTCTAAGGTTAAGCGGATGCGAAGAGGCCCTTCGTTTCCTCGTTGGTAAGCGGTTATTCCGGTGACTTCCGCCGGTTTTACTTTGATTCCGTCAATCACGAGTGAACGAAGGACATTTGGCAGCTGAGCGGCAATTTTTTGAAGCTGAAATTTGGACATATCATTCTCCGTGGTTGCGCAAAATCATCTCTTTTTGAAACACTCCAATTTTCTAAGTTGAGCATTCAACAGAAAACCGAAAAGTAAATTAAGACAGTTTAGAAACCCTCTATTCATGAGGGTTTCGTCGTTTTCATTTTTTTACACTGCCTTCTTTGCGTCGTCTCGCTT